>JBGSMF010000502.1:0-11996 GCA_041740315.1 Thermoflexales bacterium | reverse complement strand
CGCTGGCTATCGCGTTCTCGCCGAAAGCACAGGCATCACCACAACGCTATATTTGTATGGCCACGAATGTTTGGGCGAACTGAGGGATGACGAATGGTTGTATTACCTTACCGACGGGACTGGCTATGTGCGCCAGGGTGTTGACGATCAAGGCGAGGTGGTCAGCGTGTGGCTGTTCGACCCCGATGGCACAGTGTTGGAGGGACCAGAGGGGCTGGTCAGTCACCTGGTCTGCGGCGGGGTGTACGATTGGAGCACCGGGCTACTCTACAAGGACGGGCGCTACTTTGACCCGTTGCTGGGCATTTGGCTGGCGCTGACGCCGTTGGCTGTGCTACAATTGTGGCGCAGGCGTAAAAAGAGCAAGGGCGCGTGGGATGTGCTCCTGGTGGCGATGGTGGTTGTGGGGGTCGGCGCGACGGTGACGGCGTGTAATACCCCAACGCCAATACCTACACTGGTTTGTACAGAGACGCCAACGCTACCAACTCCGACTATAGATTACTGTGCAATAGGCGCAATAGGTGTGAAATGTCCCACCCCCACATCTATGCTATGTGAAGCGGGTTCGTCTTACGCCAGGTGCTTTGAATCAAATCCTATATCCACAGGGATCATGGAGTTCGCGCCTGGTGAGAGAATAGACCAGGCAAAGCTTGACGAACTTGTTGAGGCTATCTCCAATAGACTTAAAAGTAAGCTACTTCCGCCAGGACGTACCAACTTCAATGATGCCGGCGAAATTGATTTCCTCAATAGTGATCCAGGACGATTTCTCTTTGATACTCCTTTCCACAATGCAGGAGAACAAGAACTCACGGATATCAAGCTCATATATCAAGGAAAAGAATATCGCCGTAGTGAAGTCAATTACATTGGCCAAGGCATGTGGGGAGCAGCCGCGGGAGAAACGCTAGAGCATACGTTAGAAGTATGTCGTCAATATAAACGCTGGCGGTGGCACGAGGATGCAACGCCAGGAGTCATATTCTGGGCAACCTATGGACATAACGCGTATTGATCACACAACTTTGCTACAGGCATGGTAATACAACCACAGCAATGGTATACAACAAACGAACAGGAGTGAAAGGACATCATAATGCACAATGCTATCCAACCCAAGCCATGGGATAAAGTGTGTCTAGCCATTCTACCTGGATTATGGATCACCGTTTGGCAAAGCGAGATTTTTAATCAGTTCCCTAGAGAAATTGGCTCTGCAATTCTGGTGGTAATCGCGCTCGGTGTCATTCGGATCAATCTTGTTACAGAGCGTCGTTTGGCTGCCTGGAGTTTGCCGGCCCTAGGTGGGTTGCTGTGGGCAGGGTGGGAATGGTTGCGATGGTTGATCAATACACGCTCTCTATGGGTACCGTGGTATTTTCGTTTTCATGCCAGGTTTGGCCCTCTCTATGCGCGATTGGGAGGAATAGACCCTGTATTGCCAGTGTGGTTCGTTTTCCTGGCTGTGCTCATTCTGGGGACATACCTTAGCTATAAGAAGTCGGGGCTGCGTGTATCGTGGTCGGGGTGGGGAGTTTTAGGGCTATCTGGCTTGGTCTTTGTGGCTTGGGGACGTTTTATTTTCCCGGCTCATTGGCTCTCTGCTGGAATTGCACTTAGCCTCTTGCTTCTACTTGCGTCCGTGGCATGGGGGTTTCCCCTATCCAAGAGAGAAGGCTTAGCGGCTGGGTTATTGGTTATTGTCTGTCAACCTGTTGCCTTTGATATGTTATTGTTTAATTTTCTTCACATTATACGTGTCTATGCGTATGATTCACCTGACAATATGAGATTGAGATTAACCTTGTTTGTACTATCTATCTTACCGTTCCTTTGCTTTCTCGTAATCATTCCGATTGGAGTGTTGCGTTCCCGTTCCAGGCAAAGCCAACAGTGGTGGTTGTTGTTGGCGTCACTGATAACGTTGACCAGTATGATCGTGGTGCGAAGCCTTACCCTGCAAGGTACTCCAAACGCGTTTTCATTGGATGACCTGATAAGATATGGCCTGGGCACACTCCAGCTATGGCTACCTATATTGTTTATGACAGTGTCATACCTTCACAGCCTTGGTGCCCCCCAAGTAAGTGTCACCCACTTGGAACATACGCCTGAGCCTGTTTCCAGCAAATAGAACCGTTAGCAATTGCGTTCTGGCCGAAAGGACTATCACCGGCACGACGGATTGGACTGACACCCTAACTCCCATCATCCTTTCGCGCAACGTGGCTGGGCTGGAGACCAATGCGCCCTACCACCCATTTGCCTGTCCCGCGACCGAAGGGAGTGGAGCGGCGGGCAGGCCGCCTGGGGCAGGTTGCCAGCCAATGGATACACCGTCTCTCAGAACGGTTGGCAAGAGGCCAAACTGCGCTTGCCACCGGCTAGCGCAGCCTCACATAGCCCCGCATGGTGAGCGAAACGAGTGCGGGAAACTAACCTTGGGGCGGCTTGTCTTGTTATAGGCAAACCGCTATAATGCAAGTGCCAGTATGTTGGACGCAGATACACGCAGATGCACGCTGATCTGAATTTTTATCTGCGTGTATCTGCGAAAATCAGCGTCCCAAGAATAACCAAGCGAGAATATTATGCCATCACTGAACTGGATTGGCCGCCAGGCCGTTGAAGAACACCATAGAAAAGTGCCGTTTCACCTGCTGCGCTGCAATGGGGCGCTGTCTGTTGGCGACGCCTCCGAAGGAAGCGGCAACCTGCTGATCCAGGGCGATAACCTCCTGGCGCTCAAGGCGCTGCTGCCCTACTACGCCGGGCAGGTCAAGTGCATCTACATTGATCCCCCCTACAACACCGGCAACGAAAACTGGGTGTATAACGACAATGTGAACAGCCCGCAAATGCGAGTGGTTAGGGCAGGTGGTGGGCGGCGAAAGCGAGGACCTGAGCCGCCACGACAAGTGGCTGTGCATGATGTACCCGCGCCTGGTCTTGCTGCGCCAAATGTTGCGCCAAGACGGCGCGATTTTTGTGAGTATTGATGATAACGAAATTGCAGCAATTCCCGCTACTGCTATTTCGGGTATAATTTGCCCAGAGGAGCGTCAAGTTTTTCGTAAACATGGTATTGAGCTAAGCAGCATCATGCGTTATTGTTTTTGAGGCAGGTGGTTTAGTGAAAACACGGGAACATTTATCGGCGAGCGGCTTGTTTCGGGTGGTGCGGTCTGGATTTGAGAAAATTGAGGACCAGCGTGCTGCGGAACTGATCGAGATTTCTCTGGCTGATACGTTGATGTCGGTGTGCAGGGGGCGCACCAACATGGCCAGGTGACGGAAGTCGAGATCAAGGGGAATGGGGTCACCCATCGGTTTCACTTCATCAATCGAGTCGCTTTGAACCAATCCCACCCAGACCTTAGGGTGAATTTTGTCGAGTACTGGCAAGTCTCGGAAAATGGTAAAACCCAGCACTTTAGCTGGATCACCGATTTCCGCGTGACCCGCGCTAACGTCTTCCAGATCATGCGCGGCGGGCGGGCGCGCTGGAAGATCGAGAATGAAACCTTCAACACCCTGAAGAACCAAGGCTACCACTTTGAGCATAACTTTGGGCATGGCAAAAAGAACTTGTCGCTCGTGTTTGCTTTGCTGATGATGTTGGCTTTTCTGGTAGACCAAACCCTGCAAATCGCTTGCCGCTTGTTTCAGGCTGTGCTGAACAAGACAGGCTGCCGGACAAGAATGTGGGAAGACATTCGTTCTCTATTTCACACTTTGCCCTTCGACTGCATGGAGAGCATTTATCGAGCCTTGCTGTACGGCTTCAAGGTCGAAGGCATGATGATCTTGGATTCAGGCTGAAAGCTCAAAGCCGCTTCCGGGGTAACGGGAATTGCTGGCGCGATGACAACTATGGTCAAACGGGTAACGGAAGCCAGGAAAACTGATTCAGATCTGCTTACCGGGCACAGGCCACAGCAGAGTGGAAAAAGCGGGGCAATTGCGAGGACAAACGAAGGGGATTATTATCTACCGGGGGGGCCATAGATGTTCAGATCAAATGTTGAGGCGGGTTACTCTGTGATAGCCCCCCAATGACTCACAAGATCGGCCCATCAGCGCCGTGATTTCGCTGGAGGTGTGGGCAAAATGCAACAGTGTATCTTCGGCCTTTCCCATCACTTTGAACCTGGGGAGTAATACAGGCGGGTGCTTGCTTCTAGCCTATGTGTGCCCAGGCGTAGCTCTACGAACCCTGGTGGGCAGAGATAGCCTTGTCTCCAACAGGATCACGGCGTGTTTTTGTGCGCAATCACAAGATTTCAGGTCATTTCTTTTCCATTCACTCAGTTTGCGCAGCCTTATCGGGATGGCCCGTTTCAAAGTGAGCCGCCTGGAAGGAATGCTTGCCGAATGGTATCAACGAAACTTTTCACTCCCGATCCAAATCTTGCCGCTGCTCAAACCGTTTGAAAATCAACACAGCATTGTGTCCGCCGAACCCGAACGAATTGGACATAGCTGTTTTGATGGGAACGCGGCGTGCCACGTTGGGCACATAGTCCAGGTCACAAGCCGGGTCAGGCGTATGCAAGTTGATCGTGGGCGGCAAGATGCCCTCGCGCAGCGCCAGCACACAGAAAATTACCTCCAGCGCACCTGTCGCGCCCATCATGTGCCCCGTCATAGACTTGGTCGCGCTAATGGGAATGTCGTAAGCCCTTTGTCCAAACACGGCTTTGATGGCCGCGGTCTCAATCGGATCGTTGAGTTGCGTGGCTGTGCCGTGCGCATTGATGTGGTCAATCTCGTCCGGCGACAAGCCAGCGCTCTGCAGTGCACGCCGCATCGCCAAAACCGCGCTGACTCCATCCGGCGCGGGAGCAGTGATGTGATAGGCATCGTCGGTGCTGGCATAGCCGATGACCTCGGCCAATGGCTGCGCACCGCGCGCCAGCGCCAAGTCCAGTCGCTCCAACACAACGATGGCCGCACCCTCACCCATCACCAATCCGTCGCGGTCGGCCGCAAACGGGCGAGACGCGCCAGCCGGATCGTCGTTGCGGCGCGACATGGCGCGCAGCGCATCGAACGCCGCTATGCCGACAGGCGTGATGGTCGCCTCTGACCCACCAGCTATCATCGCTTGCGCGCACTTGCACCCTGTCTGCCGACCAGGCAGGCTGCGCTGCGCTTCGGCACAAGTGCAGGTGTCGCCACGCAAGAGAGTGTGGTAGGCCAATCCGATGGCATCTGCCCCCGCCGAGCACGCGCTGACCGTCGCCAGGTTCGGACCGCGCGCACCCTGCTCAAGAGCCACGTGGCTGCTGGCGCTATCGCCCAGGATCAGCGGGATGGTCAATGGCCCCACCCGGCGAGGACCGTGCTGGATGTGAGCGCTGCACGCATCATAGTAGCTTTGCAACCCACCCACGGCTGTGCCCACGAATACGCCAATGTCGTGAGCGTTGCTTGCGTCTATCGTTAGCCTGGCGTGGTGCACCGCTTCACGGGCGGCGATGACGGCAAACTGGGCATAGCGGTCGCGGCGGCGCGCATCTTTGGCGTCCATATAGTGCGTCGGGTCATAGTCCTTGACCTCAGCGGCAATCTTGACGTTGAGGTCGTCGGCAGGAAACAGTGTGATCGGCGCGATCCCACTGCGGCCACTCACAACATTATCCCACGTGGTCGAAACGCCGTGACCGCACGGGTTGATGGTCCCCAGGCCGGTGATAACAACGCGATGAATGTTCATCATTTACCTCACGATGCAAGAGATGTGCCGCCCGTATACGTCAATTCGCCGTCGCCCGGCAGCGGCAGACTAAACGTAAATGTCGTGCCGCTGCCCTGGACGCTTTCTACCCAGATGCGCCCGCCGTGCGCCTCCACTGCCATTTTGCAAAAAGCCAGGCCCAAGCCATTCCCGTGCCCATTGTTCCGGCCAACGGCAAATTTCTGAAACAGCCGGGCCTGGATTTCGGGCGGGATGCCGGGCCCGCTGTCGCTGACGGAAACGAGGAGTTGGCTGCCTCTATCTCGCCCATTTTCCATGGCTGCCACGCACACCACGCCGCCGGGCGGGGTGAGCTTGATGGCATTGCCCACCAGGTTTTGCAGCACGCGCTCGATCAATCCGATATCAGCCCAGGCCAGGGGCAGGTCGGGCGGCGCATTCCATTCCAGGCGCAAGTTCTTGCCGGCGACCAGCGGCGACTCGGCGCGTAAGACATCACCGACGAGAGTTTCAAGCGAAACTTGCGCACACTCCAACGGCATTCGCCCGCTTTCCAACTGGCTTACGTCCAGGATCGCGTTCACCAGCTTGAGCATTTTCCACGCGCTGTCACGGGCGATTTCCAACAATTGGCGATCATCGGGCGAAAGGCTGCCGGCAATATCCGACTCCAGGAATTCCAGCGCGCCATACGTTACACCAAGCGGGTTGCGTAGATCGTGCACCATCATATAAACAAGATCCTCACGAAGACTTTCCAACCGCTTGCGTTCTGTGACATCGTGTAAAACGATGAGATGGCCTTGAAAGCAAGCAGGCCGCCCATCGATCGAAGAAATACGCATTTCGTAACAACGCCATGCATCCCCCTCGCCCAGGGCGATCTCGGTCTGCGTCTTGCCCGCGCCAAAGCTGTGCTCGACCAGTCCGGGCCAGGCGTTCAAGACGTGCGCCGCCAGCCGGCCAATAGCCTGGGAGTCCGTCTGACCGAGAATGCGCCGGGCGGCCGGGTTGAGGTCTACAATGCGGTCGTGTACATCCAGCACGATGACTCCGTCCCCCATCTCTTCGATGACGGTGCTGCGCGTCGCCGACACAATGTCTGGTGATTGGGAAGCAATTGCCTGGCGTCGCCGGGCATACAGCGCCATCGCGCCCAGGATTGCCACTGCCAGTGCTGGCAGAACATAAAGTATGAATGACCAATGCAACATTACATTCAAGTATCAACTTTCCAAGATCGTCTCCAACACTGGCCGGAGATCCAAACCGTCGATCAATACGGCAAATGCGCCTTGTCGTGTCGGCACAATTGCCGGTGGCCTTCTTCGCCCAGCGCCAGCACCAGCTCGTCTTTGAGCGCCAGGTATAGGGGGTGCTCGCTATCGGCCAGTTGGCTGCGACAAGCCTCAGCCTGGTAAAGCTCGTTCTCGCCATCCAATTCAAGCCGTCCCTGGCAAATCACCAGCGGGTACAGCGCGCAGAAAAACGGCTTGAGCGCCCAACGATGCAATCCATTAACAGTAGAGGCCACCTGCAAGGCGCAGCGCGCGTCGGGGCGCAAAAAGATGCACGCCTCGCCACGAGGGTGTCCCAGGTCAATAACCATGCTGGTGGCGTCGCAGCGCCCGGAAGGAAAATCGGCGTCTGCTCCTTCATCATCACAAAACCATAGTTGCTCGTCTTGCCGCCAGGCCGGCAGGTGCGGCCTGACTAGATCGGCGTGGCGCAAAATGTCGGATTTTTGTTCCACGTCCACCCACACACCGTGTGAGCAGCACAGGCCACGGCAAGCGGCCACATCACAGCGGCGCGCCGGCTGCGCTTCCAACAAGCGCCTGTCCACGCCCAGCCCATTAATGATCAGCGTTTCATCGTCCATTATTCCTCCCGCTGTCCTTCCTCCTTCGTCATTCATTCTTCCCCTCCTTCCGCTTTCATCCTTCTCCATACACTCCCCGCATTTCCGGCGGGAGCAATGCGGCGATGCGCCGCATAACTTTTTCGGTCATCTCATCCAACGCTTTCCCGTGCGCGAGCGGTTGCCCACGCCCCAAGTAGAATGGTGGGCCAATCGTCACCGTGACCGATGTGCGCTTTCCCCGAAGGGGAGGGCGGATGTTGCGCTTGAACTGGTCTGTGCCGACGAACGTCACCGGCGCAACTGGAGCGCCGGAGCGCGCTGCGATAAAAGCTGCCCCGTTCTGCCCGCGCTGCCTGCGGCCTGCGGCAGCGGGCTGCAATTGACCGGTTGGACTGCGCGTGCCTTCCGGCGAAATCCACAGCAGCAGTCCAGCTTCCAAAACACGCAGCGCTATGCGTAGTGCTTGACGGTCTATCTCACCGCGCCGCACCGGGAAAGCGTCAAACGCGCGCACCAATGGGCCAAGGAACTTGTCTTCAAAAGCCTCGCTCTTGGCCATGGCGATGACCGGGCGCGGGAGTAGCCCGACAACGATAACCGGATCGAGGAAGCTGATGTGATTGCCGACGAGGATAACAGGCCCAGTGGTGGGGATGTTTTCGACGCCGGTGATGTTCAAATCTAACAACACCTTAGCCGCGACGCGCACGCCCTGTCCGACTCCCCTGTGGGGAGTCGGGGGCGTCCCAGGGAGTGCAGCAGTCAACAGCCGGCGGCGCAGCCTGGGGCGGTAGCTTGTGAAAAAGTTCGGGCAGGGGCGTGCCCTGGCGGTCAAAGACTGGGTAAACATTGTGACTTGATATCTTGAGGGGTTGGTTGGATGGAGAGTTAAAAACTGACGCCCATCTGCTGTTGCAGCCCCTCGATCACCTTTTCAACCTCGCTGCGGTTAAGGGGCTGGGGACTCAGCTCCAGGTAGCGATGCAGGTCGGCAATGGCTTGACCAGGACGATTTTGTCGAGCGTGGATGCATCCACGTTGGTAATAGGCCATGGGAAGTTGCAAATCCAACGCAATCGCCCGGTCAAGATCGGCCAGGGCACGCTCAAGCTCGCTTGTCTCAAAGTATGCGCTGCCACGGTTGGCATAGGCCTGGGCGTTCTGCGGATCAAGCGCAAGCGATTGGTCAAAGTCAGCGATGGCGCGCTCAAACTCGCCCCGGTCGGCATGGATGCCGCCGCGGCCAACGTAGGCATTCACCTCTTGGGGGTTGAGCGCGATGGCCTGCTCAAAATCGGCCAGCGCCAAATCGAGCTGGCCCTGCTCGGCATGGGCGCTGCCGCGATTGGTATAGGCGTTGGCGCTATTGGGCTCGAGGCGAATGACCTGGTCAAAATCAGCTAGAGCGCGGTCGAGCTTGCCCTGCCTGGCATAAGCCAGGCCGCGATTGTTGTAGGCCTCGGCCCACTGAGGATTGAGAGCAATGGCTTGAGTGTACTCCTCAACAGCTTGCGCCAGGCGACCTTGCTGCTGATGTGTCAGCCCCCGCTGAAAATGCCAGCTCGCTTGCAAGGGGGCACACGCCGTCAGGCCGAGGAGAAACACTAAAAGAGCGCCGCACCAGAGATGAGAGGATAGACGCTTCATGGCTTGGGCGTTACCCGCAGGTGGATCAGGTTGAATTGCCGGATAAACTCGCGCGCGTCGGCCGCGCGGAACGATTTGAGCGCAGACGCCTTTTGACCATCTTCGGCGGTGAATTCCAGATCCTCGAAAGATACTGCTCGTCTTTTGTGGTAAGCGAATACCAGTGCGCCATTGGCATACTTGACGCTGACGATATCGGACAAGGGGTATTCGATCTTGTCCGGCGTCTTTTTGGCTGTGTCGCCCACCAGCCGGCGCGCCTCTGGCGTCAAGTGCAAGCTCACCCTGGCGCGGGTGAGGACGAACTTGAAAAAGCCGTTTTCTGACGTGACGTTTACAAGGGGTTCCGTTGAGTAACTTGCCGGTTGAGGCTGAGCGGTAGACAACCTCCGCCGCAGCCACCACACCGCCGCCAATCCCACCACAATACCGACCAGGACATAATACGGGAACTCGCCCGTGCGCGCCCACATGCCGGCGGAAAACGCCAGCGCCACCAATACGATAGGCAGTAAAGGCCACCACGGCCTGACGGCGTCCAGCCACGGCCCAAGCATAGCATCGGTGTCTGCGCCGCAGTGGGGACAATAGCGCTCGCCCGCGTCAATGAGTTTGCGGCAGCGCGGGCACGGCATGGGGTGACGAGGTTGAGGTTTAGGTTTAGATTTAGGCTTGGGTTGAGGTTTGGCCTTCATCCTTCTTGCCTTTCTTGGCCTTGGCCGCTTGCCCGCTTCGCGTGGCAATGGATTGAGCAACCAGGCCGATCACCAAAGCGAGCACGCACGCATAGGGAAAATATTGCGCGGTATAGGGCGCGGCGGCGGGTATCTCTAACAGCGCCACCTGCCCCACCAACAGCGTCGTTTGCTCGCGCGGCTGGTCAACCGGCAGGCCGTACAGCGGCCCTTCTACCCTCACCCGCCCCACCGCGTCTATGATGGCCGACACGCCGGTGTTGGTGCTGCGCACAAAATCACGCCGCAACTCGATCGCTCGAAAGCTTGCCAGCGCCAGGTGCTGGTGCGGCGCGGCGCTTTCGCCAAACCAGCCATCGCTGATGATGGCCACCAGCAGGTTCGGCTTCAGGCGCGCCAGTTGGCGCACGTAATCCGGCTCAATGTCCTCGGAGCAGATCATTGGCCCAACGCGGAGGACCTGCTCTGCGACCCCCGCAGGGGGGAGTGTCGAAGGGTCGCCGTCTACCAGCACGATTTGTTCAGTGCCCGGCGTGATTTGCGGAAAGTCGTGCAGTTGCTCTTGCAGTTTCTTGGCTTGCTCAGGGTAACGATCGGCCAACGGGATTTGCTCGGCAAAGGGCACCAGGTGATTCTTGTCGTACCTCCCCACCATTTGCCCCGAGGCTGAAAACAGCACCGCGCTGTTATAGATATCCGAACCTGTGCCAAAGCTGTGCGTCAACATCCCCGCCAACAGTCGCCCGGTGTAGCCGGGGCGCAATTCCCACGGATGGCCGGGCGGAAATTCACGTTGCAGCGCGCGGTCGAACAGGTACGGCCACGACGATTCCGGCCAGATGACCAGTTCCGCCCCTTGCTGGCCCAGTTCCACTGTGCTGCGCCGCAGCGTCTCCAGGTACACTGTGCCGCGCCGCTCGCGCTCGGCCGAGGTGGTGATGCCAAAGTTGGGCTGCAAGATGCCCACTGTCAACTGGGGCGCTTGCGCGCGCGCTGCATCTACCTGGTCGGCGCGCAGCACTCCAAGTAACAGAATGAGCAGAAAGGTTGCTGCGCCCGCCCACGCCAGTCGTCCCGTCGCCCGCTGCCCCAGCGTCCGCCGCTGCCACACCGCCAAGGCGATTTCTGCCAGCGTGATATTGCACAATACCACCAGCGCTGAGACCGCCGGCGGCCCGCCCAACTCGGCGACTTGCGTCAGCGGCCAGGCACGCCAGACCGACAAGGCCAGGTAATATTTGAAAAAGAACGGCATGGCGTTTTCCAGCAGCGCCAGGCACAGCGGCGCGCTGATGATCCAACTGAGATGAAAGCGCCGTTCCAGCCATTGGCACAGCCAGGCCCAGGCAGCAAACAGCAAAGCCTGGTAGGCGCACAAGCCTACCAGCAACCCCACCGCAAACAATTGCGAGGTGTGCGCATAACCGGCCGCCAGCGGCACCCACCACGTCTGCGCGACCAGGTTGCCTGCCAGCGCCATCAGCCACGCCAGCCCCGCCGCGCGCCACGGCGATAGGTTGCGGGTAGCCAGATAAAACGGCGCAAAGCCCACCAACGCCAGCGGCCACAGGTCATACGGCGGCATGGCCAGCACAATCAGCGCCGCCGTCAGCAAAGCCAAAGCAATTGCCCTAAAAGCTGCCCACCCTTTGCTAGTGGAGAGTGTTGTCTTGTTCAAGTTGTTTCACCTTTTCGCTCAGTTTTGTTTCCGGGCGCGCCAGCCCACTCGTCGCTCGCTGCCCTGGCGCAATCGCTGATAGTTGGGCCGCAGCGACCAGCCCACCAGCCCGGCCGCCAGCCCGCTGTAGGCCGCGTACCACCAGTGCGGATCAACCCCTAACGCCGCGCGCGCCACAAAGGTCGCCACAATGAGGAGCGCCAGAGTTGTCGAAGTGACCGAGGCATAATCTGTCACGTACAGGCCCAGCGGCAGCAGCGGCACCAGGTACCAGCCCGACGGCGGCCACAACGCTATCGCCACACCCATGTTGGGCGTAGCGCCTGCTCCACCGTGAAAGCCCAGGTACACCGGCCAATTGTGCCCAACGATGGCTGCCAGTCCTGCCAGTGCGTCCACCGGCGC
>JBGSMF010000501.1:0-22366 GCA_041740315.1 Thermoflexales bacterium | reverse complement strand
AGGGCCGCTGCGCGCGGTTGGCCGGGGTTCAGCGTATAAAATTTGCCATTGAATAAAACCAGGTCCGCTTGCAAATTCTCACTCTTCTCCCACAATTCGCTGATAAATCGTGTCCAATTCTTCATCGGAATAATAGTGAATAATCACCCGCCCGCCCTTTTTGCTGCGGAACAAATCTACGCGGGTGCCCAGGGCTTGCTGGAAGCGCCGCTCGATGGCGCGCATTTCAGCCGAAGCGGCTACTTGCTTGACCTTGGCTTTTGGCTCGGCCAGCCAGCGGCGCACCATCTCTTCGGTTTGGCGCACCGAGAGCGCATTGCGCGTCACCACAGTCAGCGCGCGCAACTGCAATTCGTCTTTTTCCAGGCCCAATAGCGCCCGCGCGTGCCCTTCGCTAATTTTGCCCTCGGCCAGGCTGGCCTTGATGGGCGCGGGCAGCCGCAGCAGCCGGACCGAGTTGGCCACCACCACGCGCGATTTGCCCACGCGCCGGGCCACCTGGTCTTGCGTCAGGCCAAATTCGTCCATCAACTGTTTATAAGCCGCCGCCGTTTCCAGCGAGTTGAGATCGGCGCGTTGGAGGTTTTCTACCAGCGCCAGCTCTAGCATTTGCTGCGGGGCCACTTGTTTTACAATGACGGGCACCGTAGACAAGCCTGCCAGTTGGGCCGCTCGCCACCGCCGCTCGCCAGCAATCAGTTGGTATTGAATGTTGGAGGGCAAGGCAGCCAACCCAGCCCCCGACTTGCCTTGGGCTTTACCGCGGGGGGCATCGGTGATTTCTGCAGGTTGCACAGCCATGACGATGAGGGGTTGGATCAGGCCATGTTCGCGGATAGATGCGGCCAGTTCCTCCAATGTAGCCTGGTCAATTGCCGCGCGCGGCTGGTGAGGGTTGGGCGTAATCGCGCCCACCAGCACCTCGGTGACACCTGCTGCCTCGTCGGCTGCGGGAATCAGCGCTCCCAATCCTTTGCCTAATCCACCTTTGCGCGGCATACTTGTCTCCTATTTCTTCTTTGCGACGGCCGGCCCATCATCGCCGGCCAGCAATTCTACAGCCAGGGCCTGGTAGGCCAGCCCGCCCGGCGACTTGGGCGCGTAGGTCAAAATCGTTTGCCCATAGCTGGGCGCTTCAGACAGGCGCACACTGCGCGGCACCACTACCTGAAACACCTTGTCGCCAAAGTGCTGGCGCACCTGGTCCACCACCTGTTCTGATAGATTGGCGCGGCCATCGTACATTGTCATCAACACTCCGCGCACATTCAGCCCCGGGTTGAGCGAACGACGCACCAGGTTAATTGTGGTCATCAATTGGGTCAGGCCTTCCAGGGCCAGGTACTCGCATTGCACCGGCACGACCACACCCTGCGCTGCGCTGAGGGCATTTACCGTCAGCAGGCCCAGCGAGGGGGGGCAATCAATGAAAATATAGTCATAGTGGTCGCGCACCAGGCGCAGCGCCGAGCGCAAGCGTGTTTCTCGCCCACGCAGCCCCACCAATTCTACCTCTGCGCCTGAAAGGATAGGCGACGAAGGCGCAATGAACAGCGGCAAATGGGGAGAAAGTTGGATAATGATATCCGTTATGGGTGATTCGGAAACAATCACATCATAAATTGATTCCGAGAGCGAACGGTGATTGACAGACAGGCTGGCGGTGGCATTAGACTGGGGATCTGTGTCAACAACCAGCACACGCTGGCCGGCGGCGGCCAGGTAGGCGCTCAGGTTGACGACCGTGGTGGTTTTGCCCACCCCGCCTTTTTGATTGGCAAAAGCATAAATCCGAGACATGGCATGTAAAAGTGAAAGCAAGCTGCTCAGCCTGCCCTCCCGCAGGCTACGATTTGGCAGCTTGGGCAGGCCTGCAAGCTCCGTCGAGACACGCTTGTTTAACTGAAAGCGTTCAAACCTGCGGGAGGGTGAATCGTTACCTCTCGACAATGTGCTACTTGCGCCGCCGTGGGGATGGCGGCCAATCCCCGCTGCGCCACCGAGGCCGCAGCCAAACAGGTTGCCAGTTGCGCCGCTTGGCAAGGGTCCTGGGTTTGATGCAAGCAGATAAAAAAAGCGGCTGCAAAGATATCGCCTGCGCCGGTCGGGTCAAGCTCTTGAACAGGCGTGGTGGGTATATGGGTCGCCTGCCCCTGAACATACAATGTAGCGCCGCGCGCTCCCCTTGTAACGACCAATACCGGCGCGTTGGCCGCCCAATCGGCCACCAGCACTTGATCGCCGCCAATATCTTCAATGCTCAACACCACAGCGCTGCAACGCCGCAGATATTCGCGCGCGCGCTCCCAAACGCACGGCTGCACACGTCCCTGGGCATCCCATTGGCGCAGCCAGCCTTGCGGCGTCACTCCAATAAACGCGCCGGGAAAGGCTGCCACCAGCTCTGGGGCAAGCTCTTGCGCCACCGGGCCCAGGTGCACCAGGCTAGATCCTCTCCAGGCTGCCGGCACATCGGCCGGGGTAATCGGGCTGGCTACGGCGCGCAAGATTTGGTGGCGAGTCCCCTCATGATATTGGTTTTCAAAGGTCGTAGTCGAGTTGGATGGCAAGCAATGCGCCTGAATGCCGGGCAAGGCCTGAGCCAGGGCAAAATCTTGGGCAGCGCTGGTCAATGCAGCCACCTGCAGCCCAAAGGCGCAGGCTGTCCGCGCGGCAAAAGTGACTGTGCCACCAAACGTTGAACGTGGAACGTTAACGTCCTGGCATACGTGACCGATCACCAAATAGTCCGGCGCGGTGCGCATAACGCCAAATGTGCTACTTTTTGGGGATGATGGTAACTTTGCGGCTGTCGCCACGCCCGATACTTTCAGTGGTCACCGAGGGATGTTCGCGCAGAGTAATGTGCACAATACGCCGCTCGTGCGCCGGCATCGGCTCTAGCGCCACCGATTTGTGGGTAGAAGCCACGCGCTCTGCCATGCGCTGAGCCAACTGCTTGAGCTGATTTTCGCGGCGGGCTTTGTATCCTTCTACATCCACCACCAAATCCAAGGGGCGATCAAATTCGCGGCCCACGATCAGCCGGGTGAGGTATTGCAGCGCGTCAATGGTTTCACTGCGCCGGCCAATCAGCACCCCCAGGTCGTCGCCGCGCACATCCAAGATAAGTCGCAGTTCTGGCTGTTCCCCGCCCGCCTCCAAGCTATCCCAGCGAGCCAACACCTGCGCTTTGATGCGCATCTTTTTGAGTAATTCTTCCAATGCTTGCACCGCGTTTTGGGCAACGGTTTTATCACCGGCCTCTGGAGAAACAGGCAACATTTCGGGCGCAGGCAACATTTCGGGCGCAGCCACCAACGGGCGCTCTTTCATAGTCAGCCGCACGCGGGCCTCGCGCGCCCGCGCGCCCGTCGTTTCGGCGCCGCCGCGATCCAACACTTCAATCGCCACATCGTCGCGGGTAGCATTGAGCGCATCCAGCCCACGCGCAATGGCTTCTTCGACAGTTGCCCCGACTGCTTCGATATTTTGAAGGTTTTCCATATGACTTTCTCTCTAACCAATTGAGGCATATCCACACGGCGTATCTTGGCGACCCCATGCGAACATGCAATCACTCGCAAGGGCAGATCAAGCTTTGCGTCTGCGCTTGGGTTTGCCGGCGGCTATCTTGCCGGTGCCAGACGCTGCAGGCGCGGCAGGGGGAGAAGTTGGTGTATCCTCTATGGCCACGGGCTGCAAGGTAGGCTGTGTCATCGAGCGGCCCACCAGCCAATACTGCGCCATGGTGACCAGGTTGGCCACCACAAAATAGATACCCAGGCCCGAAGCGTACTGCATCGTGAAAAACCCAAACATCAGCGGCATCATGATCATCATCTGCTTGTTCATTGCGGCGCTCTGGGCATCGCCGGTGCTAGGGGGGGTCATGACCTTTTGCTGCAAGTAGGTGGTGATGACGACCAAAATCGGCAAAATGTAATACGGGTCGGGCTGCCCCAAGTCTAGCCAGCGAAAGGGACCAATGTCTAGCCGGTTGTTCAACGGCAACAGCGCGCTGAGCTGGGGCAAAAATGGATACAATTGCTTGGATAGATCGAACAACTGCAAGGGATTGACGGCCATCACCCGCACGATGGCCTGGTACATGCCGATCATAATAGGAAATTGAAGCAGCAGGGGCAAGCAGCCTCCCAGCGGGTTGATGCCGGCCTGCTTGTACAATTCCATCTGGGCTTGCGCCATCTTTTCTTTATCTTTGCCATACTTTTTCTGAAGCGCCTGAAGCTGCGGCTGCATGGCCTGCATGGCTTTGGTCTGCTTTTGCTGCGAGATGGTCAGCGGGTACAAGAGCATTCTCAGCAAAACGGTGAACACGATAATGGCAATGGTAAAGTTATGCCCCAGATAGTTATAAATCAACAACAAGGCGTTGACAAACGGTTGAATGATAAGAACAGCCCACAGATCCAAGTTATTTTGTCCTCTTAGGGTCCGTAAAAGAACACGCTACGTCACTTTGGCAAAAACATGGGCCAATGCCGGACGTTGTGTTTTTCCGAATCCTTACTTGCTTGACGCCAGCGGAAAATACCAGCTTACGACATCGGTGTTGACAGCGCCTTCTTTGTAGAGCATCACCGGCGCGCGCCCCTCAGCTTTGATCTCTTGTTGTTGGTAAACCGTCACAAGTTTAGCCAGGTCTACACCGTAAACCTTTACCGGGCCATCTAACGTAGCCAGGATCAATTTGCCATTGTCCACCACCGGGCCAGTCAGCAACTTGCTGCCGGCGGCGTTTGCCGCCCAGCGCACCGAGCCATCGGCTGGATCAAGCGCGTAAATGTTTCCCAAATCGGTCGCCACAATCAAAAGATCGCCCGTATAAAGCGGAGCAGCGCGCACGGCTCCTTTAACCTCGGCAGGTTGCGACCAGCGCAGCCGTCCATCTTGGGTGTTGATGGCGTATACATAGCCGCCTAAATCACCCAGGTAGGCTGTATCGCTCACCACAGTGAGGCCATCCCAGAGCCAGTTGGCGGCCGTATAGGCCCAGCGCTGCTCGCGCGTTTGCACGTCAATCGCATACAGGTGCTTGTCAAAGGAACCGACATAGAGGGTATCATCATTTGACACTGGCGACCCGACCAACGCTCCCTTGGACTGGTCAAACGTCCAGGCCACTTGGCCTTCATTAGCCAAATCGAGCACGACCAATTTGTGGTTTAGCGTGCTGACATAGAGTTTCCCCTCGACCAGCAAAGGAGTAGACCAGACGCGCCCGCCAACAGGCACACTCCACAACTTGGCGCCGGTCTCGGCCTCCAGGGCATACACCTGGTCAACCGAGCCAAAATAGAGCACGCCATCTTGGACAACCAGCCCACCAAAGATATTGCCGATGGGGGCCTGGTCGGCGGGAGGAAACTGCCAGATCACCTGGCCCGACTCGATATCCAGGGCGCGCACCCGGCCTTCATCGCGGGGTTGGCCATCGCTGCCCACAAAAACCAAATCGCCATCAACGGCGGGGGTGGTGTGCACCGGCACAGCGCGCATGCTAGAGCCAAAAAGCCCCTGCTGGGGAAGCTGGGAATCAAAAGTCCAGCGAACATCGCCATCGGCCGTATCAATGGCGACTACCTGGCCGGTTACTGTTACATAGGCCACCCCATCTTTTACAGTCAATCCGGCCCAACTGGTGGGGGCTGCAGCGCCAGCGCAGCCCGACAATACAAGCGCCAGCAGCGCCATCACAATCGCAAACTTGGGCCATTGTGTACGGTTAATCAATCATCCTCCTGACCAAAACCTTGCAAAGGTTCATGCTTATGGAACCGGATCATAACCACCGGGATTAAATGGATGGCAGCGCGCCAAGCGCTTGAGGCCAAGCCAGCCCCCCCGCAGCAAACCATACTTGGTGATGGCTTCGTAGGTATATTCTGAGCAGGAGGGATAAAAGCGGCAAGCAGGCGGGAAAGAACGCGAGAGGGTATTTTGGTAAAAACGGATCGCCTCAAGCACCAAAGTACGCATGATTGACTTTTAGCCCTGTACTTTCATCAAGCCCGCCCGGCGCGCCAGTTCAGCGAGAGCGGCGTAAACTTGTTGAGCCTGGGTCTGGATAATAGCCGGGCGCGCAATCAGCACAATATCCCAGCCTGAAAGCATTTGCCCATGCAGCCGGCGCGCCGCCTCACGCAGCAGACGCTTGGCTCGATTGCGCGCGACCGCATGCCCTACTTTTCTCCCTGCAACAATTCCAATCCGCGAAAGAGACTGCCCGTTAGGATACTTGGCCAGTACAAAGAGCGGGTGTCGCCAAACTTGACCAAGCGATTTCACCCGCTCATAGTCTTTTCTACGGCGTAGCCGAACGCAGCGTGGAAAGCGCGCTGGCCGCCGCTGGCCCCACCCCAGTTGGTTCACTCACCCGGATTTCCAATTGATCCGCTTGGCGCGCCTGGGTTGAACAGCCAACACCTTGCGGCCCTTTAAGCGGCGAGCCTGGATCACCTTGCGGCCGCCTTTGGTGGCCATGCGCGCGAGAAAGCCGTGCGTCCGCGCGCGATGCCTTTTCTTGGGTTGATATGTGCGCTTTGGCATATGATACTTACCTCACCTTACTAAAATAATGACCGGCCAATTATACCTGAAGCAGGGAATATGGTCAAATGGGCGTTTTGAGCGGGCCAGATCGTATTTACAGAAATTTTACACGCGTTCAACACCTGTATAACCAGTTTTCGTTATGCTATAATGGTAAGGCCCTTTTAGCCAAGCACCAACACCATTCAAATAGCCCTGGCCTATTTTCCGCACCCGTAGGCTTGCATCTCCATGCAAGCCGATTGTTGGAGATGTTCGTGCATGGGGATGCGCGAACTGCGAATCTAGGCAAGGATTAAACAACTTGATACTAATGACTTGGCTGGACAGGTTCCCCAAAGCAACCCAGAAAGGAGGCAATATAGCGAAACTAGACAGTCTGAACGATTGTTAAAGACTTTTAATATTTGGAAGGAGCAGACAAACTATGATTACAAAAAATAAAGCCATTCGCTTATTCATGGCCGCGGCAAGCCTTTGCGCCGCCATAGCCGCCTTGCTATTAATGGTCAATCTAAGCTCGGCCACGCCCAATGCCCCGGCAGTAGGATCCATTGATGGCTATGTTGCCTTGCCAGATGGCTCGCCTATAACCGAGCAGGCCATCGTTAGACTCTACAATCCAGACAACTCGGTCTGGGGCGAGGCGCAAACCTCGCCCAGCGGCACATTCACCATTGGGCCGGTGCCGCCGGGCAACTATACTCTCATCGCGCATCCCATGCCAGGCACTAGCCTGGATATCACCCACACTCGCTCGCATCCTCGCTTCCTGTCTGTGCTGTTGGCCTCCATCACCGTGGGAGAGGTGCGCCTGACCTATCCAGAGATTGTTGGCCGGGTCTATGCGCCCAATGGCACCACCCCTGCGGCCGGCTCGCCGGTCACGCTGTTTGATGCTGGCGGGCAGGTGCTGGCGCGTGATTGGAGCAACGCCAACGGCCTTTACAAGTTGGGGGGTATTCCGCTAGGCTCGTACTGGGTTGAAGCTGACCGCACGGCGGGCAAACCGTGGATTTCCTCTGGACGTCACGTGGTTAACGTAACGGCTGCAATAACCCCCACCACCCAGACACTTGTTATAAAGGGCGCCAATATCTTTGGGCGAGTAGAAGCCGCCAATGTGCCCATTCCGCAGGCAGAGGCGCGCCTGGGCAAAGCGGGCGACCCGTATTTCTTGCTCACCACCTATACCGATGTCAGCGGCACGTTTGCTTTTGGCATGTGGCCCAACTATACCGGCACCTACGGGCTAAGGGCTTTTCCACCGGCCTACCGCCACGACCTCGATCCATCTGTGGGCATCACAGTCAACTTGAATGCCGCTCAACCGTTCACCAACATCGGCGTGCAGGAATTGAGGCCGGGGGTCAAGATTGTTGAGGGCCAGATTATGCTAGAGGAGCCCTTCTCACCGATTGGCGACGCTCTCATCATCGCTTCGCGCGAGGCGGGCACTGGCTTTTTCACCACCACGGCTACAGTGCCTGGCACCTATACCATGCGCCTGACCGGCGGCTGGTGGTGGATTGCCATCAAGCCCATCACTCACGCCAACTGGATTCCGGCCTGGCCACCGCGCCTGGTCAAGTTCAACCTGACTCAAATTCCACAAACGCACCAGGTTAACCACGCCGTGTTGCCATCCGTGGCCCGCCTGGAGGGGGTGGTTGTCGCGCCACCGGGCTATAACTTTGCCCCCTCCGACCGGCTGAATATTGAAGCCCGCAACGATGAGGGCCGCGGCAACGATATTACGATTGATCCCACTGATGGCTCGAACCACTTTACCTTTACGCTGCCCTTGCGACCTGACCGTTACAATTTGCGTATCACACCCAACAATCCTTACCTGGTTGCGCCGCCCATGCCCACCTACCTGGTCATGACTGTCACAAACACCGGGCCAATTATCTTGCAAGCCCGCGATGGCGGTATCACGGGCACGGTTGAGAATATGAGCGGCGTGGGGCTGGGGAACGCGCTGGTTGTGGCCTGGCAACACTATGGCGAACGAAACTTTAAAGTGCACAGCCGGATGGATGGGCAGTATTTGCTTGGGCTGACGCCCGGCGAATGGGACTCGACGGCTATCCCAGACCCGGCATCACCCTACATGCCCCATACCGAGATCAAGACAGTCTCGATTACGCATAACGTGTGGATCACCAATGTGAACTTTGACGCTCTCACTGCCACGGCCCGCATTTTGGGCCGGCTGGTATTGCCCAACGGCGACCCGGTGTACGATACCGACGGGCAAGCCTTTGGCCGTTTTAGCGGGCCGCATCGCTTGGATACTGAAGGTCCAGTGGCCAACGGGCTGTTCTTGCTCAAGGCCGTCACGGGCACCTACGATGTCAAGATTGCGCTGCCGCCCGACAGCCACTATATCGTCACCGATACATTCATGGTCAATGTCGTCACCCACACGGCCTATCTCGACGTGCCCGTCATTCCCAAGACCTCGCACATTCGAGCGTTGATTTTTGGCTCGCCCGGCGAGCACGTAGAAGGCGAGGTGGCAGTTTGGAATCACATGGCTCAATTGACCGATGCGTTTGGGCCGCTTGAAAGACGCGCCGACATTGATGTGGTGGGAGGCTTGTGGCGCATCGGCGCGCGTCTCAGGCCAGAATACGAAGACGAGTTTATGATTCGAGCGCCGCAGGCCGCCATCGCCGTGCCTGTGAACCAGACCGTCACCGTTCCCCTGGCGCTGGCCAAGGTCGATGCGGCCATCACCGGCCAGGTCTTGGATGGTGACAGCCTTGCGATGGAACACGTGCTGGTGTGGGCCGAGGGCGCAGGCAAGGGCAATGGCTGGGTAAAGCGCCAAACCTTTAGCGACGCGGGCGGGGCATTCACCCTGACCGTGCCCACTCGCGTGCCGGTGGTAGACCCCGTCATCGCGCCGCGCTGGATCACCATTCCAGTCTATCGCGTTGGCGCGGTCTATCCTTACACCAGCGGCATCCTCATCGAGCCACCCATGCAAGTCATCACAGCGCCGGCAAGCGGGTTGGTGCTGCAATTCCAACAACCCGATGTGTTCATCACCGGCACTTTGGCCATCACCACGCCAGGGGTGAGCGGCTCCGTGCATGTCTCGGCGTGGAGTGTGGATGGCGGCGGCGTGGAAGCCACGACCTTTATCTCCAATTCGCTCGGTTTGTACGCCTTGCCCGTGGTCAGCAACACCGTCTGGCATCTGCGAGCAGTGCACGAGCACCGTGAGTGCGGTGGGCCAGGCACGCCAGATTGCTTTTACGCAGCCAGAGGTGTGGTAACTGTGACCAACTCTTCAATTCAACACAACATGGTGTTGCACGGGCCACTCTCGCTGCCGGGCCAAAAAGTGTTTGCCTTTGACGCTACCACCGCGCAGCTTTTAGAGTTGCCCGATGGCACTCGCATTGGCATTCCAGCGGGGGCATTGGCCACTGCCGGCACGGTGATTGTGCAAGCTGTGCCCATTGCCAACCTGCCCAACCAGCGGCACGCCCGTCCCTTTAGTTTTGGCTGGGCGCTGATCGCCACCGACAGCGCGGGGAACGTGCTCAGCGGGCCATTCAACCAGAATGTGCTCATCACCTTCCACTATACCGAGGCCGACCTGATTCGAGATGCAGTGAATGAAGACACCCTGGTGCCAGCTTATTACTCTACCACCACTCGCCGCTGGACCATTCCTGAAGGCTACATTGTGGACAAGGACGCCAATATGATCTCGATGCAAGTAGACCACTTTACCAACTTTGGCGTTTTGAGCACACCAGAGATTGAGGATGCTACGACGAACCAGATATTCCTGCCGGTGATATTGAGAAATCAATAAGCCAATCAAAGCCTGGATTTCGCACTCCGACAATCGGCTTGCATGGGGATGCAAGCCTACGGGGTGCGAAAAATGGCAAGCCTTTCAACGAAACAAGACATATGACAAGCCATAACAAGGCATAACAAGCCGGGGTTCTTTGCGAACCCCGGCTTGTTTTTCTCTCCTCACTTTTCTCTCCTCATTTGCTCAATTCTCATTTGCTCAATCCTCATTTGCTCAATCCAGGCAGGTTGTGGTATAGTGAGCTTGCCAACAACTTTTCCCGCAAGTTCGAAACATGCTGGAGAGTAGGCAGAGCAGCTTATGGATTGTCCGCGCTGTCAAACTGAAAACCCGAGCGATGCTACGCGCTGTACAAGGTGTGGCGCAGTGCTGGCGCGCGCCGAAAGCGAGCTGCGCGCGGCGACGGTGCTGTTTGCCGATATCCGCGGCTTTACCTCGCTTTCGGAAAAGCTCAGCCCCGAACAAGTGACCCAAATCATCAACGAGTGCTTTACGCTGCTGGCAGGCGAGATTGAAAAGGTGGGCGGCGTCATAGACAAATTCATGGGCGATGCCGTGATGGCGCTGTTTGGCGCGCCGCGCGCGCACGAAAACGATGCTGAACGCGCCATTATGGCTGCCCTGGGCATGCTGCAGCAATTGGGGCAGTTTAGCGCCAGGCTGGAACAGCGCATGGGGCAAACGCTGCAAATGCGCATCGGCATCAACACCGGCCCCGTTGTTGCCGGCTGGATCGGGTCGCCCAGCGCGCGCAGCTACACCGTGATGGGCGACACGGTCAACCTGGCCAGCCGCCTGGAACACGGCGGGCGGCCAGGGGCAATTTGGGTGCATGAAACCACCTACCATCAAGCCCGCTATGCCTTTGAGTTTGAAGCGGTCGGGTTGGTGCAAGTAAAGGGCAAAAGCGCGCCGGTGCAAGTTTACGAGGTCAAGGGGCGCAAAGCGCAGCGAGAAAGGCGGCGCGGCCTGCCCGGCCTCTATGCGCCGATGTTGGGCCGCCAGGTTGAACTGGCCCAGGTGATGAAGGAATTTGAACACGCTCTACAAGGCGAGTGCCGCCTGGTCGAATTGGTCGGCGAGGCCGGCATTGGCAAGAGCCGCCTGCTGGCCGAGTTTGAAAGCGTATTGCAGCGCGAAGGGCGACTGGAGCAAATCACCTATCTCAAAGGGCGCAGCCTGCCCTACAACCGGCTGAACACCTATGGCCTGGTGCGTGAAATGCTGGGCCGTTTTCTCAGCCAGGGCGGCGAGCCAGAGAGTGGAGACATTTGGGCGGCGGCGGGTCAAGATGCGCCATTGATTGGGCGCTTGTTTGGTATTGCCATTGATGGCGCGCAGTGGGAGGCCTTGGCGCCTGAAGATTTGCAGCGAGAAATTCACCGAGCAGTGGGGCGATTGTTGGCGCAGACTGCCGCCAGCCGTCCGCTGATTTTGGCCTGTGAAGATATGCACTGGGCCGATCCTGCCTCACTCAAGTTATTGCGCGATGTGCTGCCTCTGCTGGCCAAACAACGGGTGCTGGTGTGCAGCCTGCGCCGCCCAGAAGCGGGGGAACTGGATCTATCCACCCTTTCACGCCAGACCATCCACATTTCACCACTGGTAGAAGCGCAAAGTTATGAATTGATTGGACACGTGTTAGGCACGGCCGAACTACCCGACCAGCTCAAGCGCTCGATTGTGCGCAAGGCCTCTGGCAACCCGTTCTATGTGGAAGAGTTGCTCAAATCGCTGATTGAATCGGGCATGATTGCGCAGCGCAATGGAAGCTGGCAATTGGCTGATAGCCGGGCGGACATCCGCGTGCCAGACACAGTGCGCGATGTGACCATGACGCGGATTGATGCCTTGCCCCTAGAGACGCGCCGAGTGTTGGAATTGGCGGCAATTATTGGGCCTACTTTCCGCGCCTGGTTGGTGAGCGCCATTGCCGATGCGCCAAACCAAGTTGCCGCGCACCTTGACGCGCTGGCAGAAGCTGACCTGATTGTTGCAACAGGCAAAGGCGAATTCCGTTTCAAACACCTGCTGGGTCAAGAAGTGGCATACAACAATATGCTGGTAGCGCGCCGCCGCGAATTGCACCGGGCCGTGGCAGCGGCAATGGAAAAGCAATACGCCGATCGAATCGAGAGCCAACTGGATGCGCTGGCCTTTCATTACGAGCATGGCGGCTTGTGGCCGCGCGCGCTAGAGTATCGCCAAAAAGCCGGGCAGTGGGCGCAGCGCATTTATGCCAACGCCCAAGCCGCCGAGCACCTGACCCGCGCGCTGGACATTATTGCGCAGTGGGAACACGGCCCCAGCAGCTTGCTGGAAGACGAGGCGGCCTACCCGGCGGTAAAGGCCGGCTTTTTCTCGGCGCAACGCGCTGTGGCCCTTACTGCGCGCGGCGAGGTACACGCACTGATCGGCAAATACCAAGAAGCTTTGGCAGATTACCAACAGGCCCTGGACTATGGTGGGACGGCAAAAGTCCGCGCCGATAGATTTTGGCACATTGGCGCAGTGCACGAAAAGCAAGGCCGCTATGAAGAGGCACTCAGAGCATTAGAAGCAGGCCATGCCTTGGTGCAAGAGCGCCATCGCTCACACACATTGCCACGCTTGCTGACGACCTTGGGCTGGGTATATGTTCGCCAGGGGCAACTTGACTTGGCCGAGCAGACGGCACAACAGGCTTTGAGTGTGGTCAATGAAAAACACGCCCCACGCGAGGCCGCCCTGGCCTACAAGGCGCTGGGGTATGTTGCTTATTCGCAAGGCAATTGGGCTTTGGCCGCAGGCCACTGGCAACACAGCCTGGCGTTGGTTGAACGCACAGGCGATCGACGTGAGGCGGGACGATTGTTGAGCAATCTGGGGTTGATTGCAGCGAGGCATGCCCAGTTTGACGAGGCAATCGCTTATTTCACGCGAGGATTGGAATCGCTGGAACACGTGGGTGATGTAGAGGCCATCGCCACTGTCTACAACAACTTGGGCGGCGCGTGCGCGCGAGCAGGCCGGTACAATCAGGCCCACGAGTATTATCTAAAAAGCCTGCAATCGCACCAGGCGGTGGGGCATGCACTAGAGGCAGCCCGCTGCCAATCTAACCTGGGCGAACTGGCCTGTAAAATCGGAAACCTGCAAGAGGCTATTGATTACCTGACTTGCAGCCGTGACTCTCTAGAAAAGCTAGGCGCAGCAGAAAGCTTGCCCGAAGTGCATCGCCAGTTGGCCGCCGCCTACCTGGCTGCCCACAATTTATCCACAGCTTATCAACATGGCGAACAGGCGTTTGAGTATGCGCGCAAGACGGGCAACCGTCTGGAAGAGGCTATTACTCACCGCATCTTGGGGCAAGTGGCCGGCGCGCAAGGCGAGCCGCTTCAAGCCAATGAACACTTGCAAGCCAGTTGCGCCATTCTAGAGGAATTGGGCAGCCAAGACGAGCTGGCACAAACACTCGTTGCGCTGGCCGAATTGCACACCAGCCTTGGCGACCCGGCCCAGGCCCACACACGGCTTGAACAAGCGATCGAGATTTTTGAGCGATTGGGAGACCATGTGGAAGCCGAACGGGTCAAGGCAAAGTTGGCGCAGGCTGGCAAAAACTAGGCGGGTCGGCCATGCCGACCCGAATTTTTTGCGTTTTGCCCCGGCTACGCTTCTCCTATCTTTGCTACCCGGCCACGCACCAGCCACGGCGGAAGAATAGCGCAAACCAGCCCCAAAACTCCGCCCAAGGCCAGCCCCGCAATTTGCCCCAGCGCCTCTGGCGCGCCCAGCAACACCGCTCCAATAGGGGGGCCAAAGAACAAGAGCGCCGCAACACCCATGTAGGCAAAACTCGCCAGCGAGGCGACGCAGCCCATCGTGCCGCGCATCATGTGGCGCGGGTCTTGCCAATCTAGGTTAACGCTCGCCACGCCAAACGCCAGGTTCACGCCGGCCGCGCCCGCCGTACACAGCGCCACCACCGGCATGCCAAACAATAAGGTAGAAAGGCTGGCTCCTTGCACCAGCGAGATGACCAGCAAAAAACCCCAACCCAAAACCAGAGTAGGCAAATACGCCACCAAGAACTTGGCGACCAAGAGTCGGCCAGCGCCAATGGGCGCGGTCTTGAGCAGCCAGTACTGCTTGCCCTCTTGTGAAAAGCCCATCATTGCCAAGCGCATCAACAGCGACCAACCCACAAAGAGCGAAATAGCCACATTGCCATACACCAGCGCGCTTTGCAAGGCCTGCATGAATTGTTCTGGCGCTTCGCCGCGGCCGGCGGGCGCTTCACCGCCGTTCCGCACCAACATAAAAGCATAGATCACGCCAAAGATCAAGGGGGTGATCAATTGAGACATGTTGCGCAGGTCGCGCCGCAAGACAAGAAAATCCTTCGTAATTAGCCCGCGCACCGGGGCCGGCACAAAGCGTTCGATCCATGTGGCCTGCCCCAAGGCCGGGAGCTTGCGAGCAGATGGCGCAGATTTCTTTTTGCGCCCGCCTACTTGCACGCTGGCCCAGCCAGTATAATAGAGCCGCTGGGCCGTATTGAGGGCCAGCACAAAAACAGCGCTGCACAACCCCAGTGTGAGGAGCAGCCAGACCAAAGCGCTCAACCAGCGCCCTTCTCCAACATCAACCAGCCCGCGCCCGGCCCACGCCAGGGGCGACCACGGTGTATTAAAGCGCGCTAGCGATTGGAGGGCCTGGCCGGCTTGGGCTTGAGAGATGTCCGATTGCCCCGTCAATTGGCCCGACTGCGAGCAAAGCACAGAAACAATTGCGCCAACAAAGCCCAGCACCTCTGCCACGCGCCGAGCGGGAAAGATGCGCACCACCGCCATGACCAGCAAGCTAGATAGGCCCGCCGCCGCCAGCGCCAACGCGCTCAAAACAATCACCACCAAGGGATAATACAGCGCCGAATATCCGCCCGACGCGCCTAGCCCAAGCAGCACCGGCAAGCCAAATAAGCAAATCAGGCCAAAGTTGGGGAGAATAGCTTGGAGCAGCTTGGAGATAAACACGGCCCGAATGGGCACCGGCGCGCTGAGCAAAAAGTCCATATCGCCGGCCAGGTAAAGCGCTTGCAGCAGCACGCCAAAACTGGTCAGCAAGATGCCCAGAAAAGCCGCTGAAACAATCAGAATGGGCATGCTGGACAAAAATGGGGCAGGGTCAACAAATTGGGCCAGTTTCGGCGAACGCAAAAAACCCAGCAAGAACCAACTGCCCACAAACGCGCCCACCAGCAAGCCCGCCATAAACAACACAAAAACGATATAGCCAATCTTGCGGCGCAAGCTGGCGTGGCGAAAACCGCTAAAGAAAATCTGCCAGCGCAAGCGCAACAGCTTCCATACATAATGCCACAGGCGATGTTCTGGATGAATATTTGCCAGGGTCATTACTTGAGCACCTCGGTTATTTCGGCGTATTCGGTTCCGCCGGTCAAGCCTAAAAAGATGTCTTCCAGGCTGGTTTCACCCTGGCCCAAAGCGCGCAGCTCGCTCATGGTGCCCACCGCCACCAGTTCGCCTTTGTTGATGATGCCAATACGGTCGCACATGCGCTCGGCTATTTCCAAGATGTGAGTAGAAAGAAACAAGGCCGCGCCACGCTCGGCCATCTGCCGCAGCATGTCTTTGATCAGCCTGGCCGACTTGGGGTCTAGCCCAACCGTCGGCTCATCGAGCACCAATACTTTGGGATCGTGCATTAGCGCGGCGGCCAGCGAGGTCTTTTGGCGCATACCGTGGCTGTACGAGTCAATCAAATCGTCGCCCGTCTCGGCCAAGTTGAACAACCTCAACAGTTCCTCAATGCGCCGGTCTGCCTGGCTGCGATCCATCTCATACAGATCGCCCACAAAGCGCAACAACTCGCGCGCCGAGAGTTTGAGGTACAAGTTCGGCTCATCGGGCACATAACCACTGGCGGCCTTGGCTTGCAAGGGTTGCGTTTGCACATCATAGCCGGCCACTTTGACCGTGCCCGAAGTGGGCTGCAATAGACCAACAATCATTTTGATGGTGGTGGTCTTGCCAGCGCCGTTGGGGCCAAGAAAGCCAAAAATCTCGCCGCCGTGCACTTGCAAGCTCACATTGTTGACGGCAGCTTTATCGCCATAGTGCTTGACCAGGCCATGTATCTCTATCAAGGGAACATCGTTCATCAAGGTCGCCTCCACGCGAATGGGTTACGGATTGAAACCTTTTCATTGTATCACTGCTGCGCCACAACGCAAATTAGGTGGGTGTGACCAAAATCAGTTGGCCGGAATCCTCAACTTGTTGAGGCGTACTCACGCCGAACAAGTTCGGCAATCCGGTAATGAGCAAATTCGACCAAGTTTGGTCACACCCAAATTAGATGTCTCCAGTTTCAAGCAGAATAGCATCCCCAACTTGTGCTTGACGGCTAGGCAGGTTTTGTGGTATGCTACAGTCCACACCTGACAAGTGAGCAAGAAAGAAAATGTATTACGACCGCATCTCGGAAGACATTTACGTATTTACCAGTTCTCTATACGCCCAGGTGACGGCGGGGGTGATCTTGACTGCCGAAGGGGCCATTGTGATTGACACGATGCCCTTTCCCAGCGAGGCCCGCGAGATCGCCGATTTTGTGGCGCGGCGCAGCCCCAACGGCGCCAGGTACATTATCCTCAGCCATTATCACGCCGATCATGTTTACGGCGCTTGCCTGTTTCCCGCTGCCGAGGTGGTGGCGCACGCCCGCTGCCGCCAGTTGCTGATTGAACGCGGCCAAGCCGGCCTGGATAAAGCCAAAGCGCAAACCCCCGACTTGGGCGGCTTGAAACTGCGGCTGCCTACAATGGTCTTTGAGGACGGCGACATGACGCTGCGCCTGGGTGGCAAGACCCTGCAACTCTTGCACATGCCAGGACATTCAAACGATCTCATCGTCACCCATGTCAAAGACGAGCGGATTTTGTTCGCCTCAGATGCTGTCATGCCAGCACCGCACATTGTTGATGGAGACCCCCTCATTCTGATCGAGTCACTGCGCAAGATCAAGGCCATGAACTTGGAACTGATCATCGAAGGACACGGCGAGATGATTTTGCGGGGTGAAATCAGCGAGGCGTTGAGCAGCAATATCAAGTATTTGGAAGCCATCCAAGCGCGCGTAGCCAAAGCCATTGCCGCCGGCAAGACACGCGAGGAACTGGCCGAAATCACGATTGAATCGTGCGGCAAGAGTCGCATTGCGCTCAACGGCCTGGTGCAGCGCTTGCACGCCGAAAATATCCTGGCATTGTATAACCAGGCCATGGCCAAGGCCGGCCAGTAATTTCGCAAGGTTCGCCTATCCCCTTGGGCTGGCACTGGTGAAAGGGATCATTGCCTCAATCTCTATGCGGGCCATATCCAGCCGATGCGCCCACTGTCGCGGGTCGGCATCGAGTTGAGCGCGCCACAGGTCAAGCCCGCCCGCCCGTGCCACCTCAGCCTGGTGGCGGTCGGCGGTCTCAAATTCTTGCCCCTCTACCTCAATGTAGCCCATCGAAAAATCTCTGCGCTGAAGGATGAACAACGGCCACGAGGCATCCGTGCTAAAACTCTCATCGGGGCAGCCTTCCAAGATAGCCTGGGCCGCCCGGCGCGATAACCCCCGCGCGGCAGAGGTGATGTGCCAGGCATGCCCGCTGACCCGTTGAAAAACCTGGTTGACCATCACTTCGGTGTCGTGCTGGCAGCGAGGCAACGTTTCAAAGGCGCGCTGCGTGCGTCCCAGCAGGGTGAAATCACATTCATGGATGCGCGCAACCACATGGGCCAACTCTTGCGGATAACGTTCGGCCCAATGCAAGCTTGTGTCGCCATCGCAATACATGACAAACGGGCAATCAAATTCAAGCGCCAGCCGCACTGCATTCCGGCGAGCCAGGCCGATTTTTGGCCTGGGGGCAGTTTGGGCCTGGCGCTCCACCAGCGCGCCCACGCCGGCGAAACAATCGAGCGAGGCCTGCGGCGCGGCCGGGCTGGCGCTGACCGCTATTCCTCCAAACAGGCCAGCGAGCTGCGGCAGCACTCGCGCGATTTGATCGTGCATGTGCCCGTGCGGATCGTGATAGGTAATGGCAAGCGCAACCCTGACCATTGGACAGTAACCTTTCCATTAGAGTTTATCGGAAATAACATAGCCAACGTATCCCCATACGTTGGCGGACTGGCATGGGGATGCCAGTCCTGCTATTTCCGATAATGTCTATTATCAACTTACCATCTTTGCAAAGGTTTTGAAACCTTCGCAAGGATAGCTGATGTAACCTTTCTACCTAAAGCGGATTGATTCGGCCAGGCGCATCAATGCGGCAATATTCTCGCTCGTCTCGCTATCTACTGTGCCCGCCTCGATATTGGCAACAATTTCTTTGACCCTGGCGTCAAATTGCTGCTGGCTGGCGTCGTCGCACTTTTGCGCGCCCATATCTGAAACATCCAGAATGCCCATCAACCCGCTCTCTGATTGGCTGGAAAGAAAATTTGACGCAAAGACAAAACCATTGATTTGGGGATTGCGTGGCAAGTTGACGGCCACGATGGCGACCGGGAAGTAAAACAAGCCAGGGCCGGGATTGCAGAGAAAGCCGGCTTTTGGAAAAGCCATCATCAAAATCACACCAGGCTGCACTGGGTTGCAAATAGCAGCGCCAAAACGCGCGCACACCTCTTGGGGCAGTCTGGCGCCGAACCCCATAAAGTCAGTGATAAAAGCGCCACGGCCCTCGGAAAAATCATGGCTCCGGCCGCCTGCCTCAAGCATCGTCCATTGCCCCCGCGCGCTGAAAGAATAGTCATAGGCATGGCCCGTGTCGCCTTGCCTGAGCACCGCGTCAATTTCTCCCCAGGCCGCCGGGTATTCAAAATCCATCGCCAGCACATTGTCGGCGCATTTTGTGAATGCACCGCTTGGCGCGCACTTGAGAGTGCCTGCCGCTTCGGTGGAAGTAGGAGGAGGCGTTAGCGATGGCTTGCGGGTGGGGGTGGTCGCCTGCATAGGGATAGGCGGCTTGGTGATAACGACAACACGGGTGTTTGTGGGGACAGAAGTCCGAAATACGGTCGGCCTTGCCAAGGGTGTCACAGCCGCCGCCGGTGTGCGGGCTGACGTAGACCCCTGGCAGCCCAGCGCCGCCAGCACAAACACAGCAAAACAGAGCACAAATAGTTTTCTCATAGGCTCCTCCGTGACCCTCCCGCAGGTTCTTAAACCTGCGGGAGGGTTATTTTTGACCGTCTGCGCATCCTCTGCCATGCCTAATCCTCGCCAGCCAGAAGCGGGCCGCCGCTGCCATTGCGGCAACGATCAAGACAAGCAGCCCGGTTTCATACTTGTGGACAGGCGCAAGATTGGCTGGATCGAGCGAGGCCTTTAAAATCGCCTTGTCCGGGTCATCGGGCAAATACAGCGCCTCGACCTTGTCTTCTTTGTTCAAAGAATTCCACAGCGACCCAGAGACAAAATCGCAAATGGTGGGCATGAACAACTCGCCGCCGGCCAAGACTGAGCCGGTGAAAAAGCCCACCTTGACACAATAGGGGCTGATCTGGCTGCTGCCGGGCAGCTTGGCAATGACGTTTGCGTTAGCCAGAACGCCCCTTTGCCGAAACTGGCCCAGCGTCGTTTGGCCCAGATAAGCCAACAACAACAGGCCCAGGCCCGCTATGGTTGCGCTCAGTTGCAGCGCCAACAGGCCGGTAGACAAGTTGGGTTTGGTTTTCATCGCAGTTATGACCCTCCCGCAGGCGCCCGACGCTTGGCGTCGGCATAACCTGCGGGAGGATAGAGTGCTAGGTAACGACCGGACTTTCCCGCATGTCCTTGCCATCCAAGCGATACGACAGCACGCGGCTGGCGTGGTCGGCGCCCATGGTCACGCCGTAGATGGTATCGGCCACCTCGATGGTGCCGCGATTGTGCGTGATGAGGACAAACTGCGAGTTGCGCGACATTTCTTTCAGTAGGTCACGAAAGCGCACCACGTTAGCTTCGTCCAGCGCGGCGTCCACTTCATCTAGCACGCAGAAAGGGGTAGGGCGAACTTTGAGGATGGCAAAGAGCAGCGCCGCCGCCGTCAGCGAGCGTTCGCCGCCGGAAAGCAGCGCCAAGCCTTGCTGGCGCTTGCCGGGCGGGCGAGCCACAATGTCTATGCCGGTGGTGGTGAGGTTTTCGGGTTCGGTCAACACAATCTTGGCCGAGCCGCCGCCGAACAATTGACTAAAGGTGCCTTTGAACTCGGCGGCAATCGCTTCAAAGGTTTCCAAAAAGCTCTTGCGCATCAATTCGTCCAGCTCGGCAATCACCTGGTGCAGCGATTGGATAGCCTGTTCCAGGTCGCCGCACTGGGTGGTGAGGAAAGTATGGCGCTCTAGCGTTTCCTGGTATTCCGTTTGCGCCTCGGGGTTGATCGGCCCCAGGCGGTGCAGTGACGCCTTGCGCCGGCGGATGGACTCTTCCAGCCCTTCAGGCAGCTCGGTGATCAGCGGCAACTCTTCCACAATCGGGCGCAGCGGCAAAGGGACCGGGCCAGAGACGTCTTCGGACATTTCCAACTCTACCAGCCCCAGGTCCTCGTCAATACGCTCGCGCAACGCATTCAGCTCATCCTCGCGGCGCGAGACCTCGAGCAGCGCGGCGTTGTGGCGCGCTTCGTAATCGCGAATGTTGGCGCGGGCGGCGCTTTCTTGGGCGTCGGTGGAGGTGTGCACAAGCTCCAACTGGTCCAACTGAGCTTCGGCGGGGTGGATGCGCGCTTCGATCTCGCCCAACTCGCCGCCGGCCTGGTTGTCTTTGACGCGCAGGCTTTCAATTTGCGCGCTCAGGTCAAATCTTTCGCGGGCCAATTGCGCGGCTCGCCCGGCGCGGGCGGCCAGTTGGGCTTCAAGCTGCGTCAGCGCGTTTTGCTCGCCCGTCAGCGCCGCTTGTTGGCCGCGCGCGGTTTGTTGGGCCACGGCGGCGGCGGTTTGCAGCGCGGCCAGTTGCGCCGTCAACTCTTCCAACGGCAAAGCGGCCAGTTGCGCATCACAAGCCTCCCGCTCGCGCTCGGCAGCAGCCTGTCCATCAGCCAGCGATTGGAGATCGGCCTCCAGCGCGGCGTCTTTGGCTTGCAGCGATTCAAGCTCGTTCTCAGCTTGCTCGATGCGCGAATTTTCCCACTTGATCTGCCCTTCCAGCCGCTCGGCGGCGCGCGCCAGCGCGTCGTGTTCTGATGAACGCGCGCGCGCTTGCTGGTTCAATTCGTCTGCCGCTTGCGCCAGCGCTGCTTGCTGGTTCACCAGCCCAAGCTGGTGGGCGGCTTCGTGGTCAAGCTGCGCCTCAATTCCGGCGGTGCGCTTTTGGGCCACGGCCAATTGGGCAGGCAGCTCGCGCCATTCGCGCTCGCGCGCCAACAGCCCGCTGCCGCTTTCGGCCTGCCCCAGCGATACGCCGCCTCGCTCGTTCAGCACATCGCCTTCGCGCGTGACAAGCTGCTCGCCTGCTTTCAGCGAGGGAGCAATGGCGCGCCCGGTATCCAGGTCGGCTACCAACAGCGTGCGGCTCAACAGCGCCTGAATGGCCGGGCGCACAGCCGCTTCAGCTTCAACCACGTCGGCAAGGCGCAAGGTAGAAGAAGGCAAGGCCGCCGCTTTGCGCTGCGCATCGCGCAAAACATAATGCCTGAACCGCGCCAGCAAGCGTTGCACAAAATTGGGCTGGGGGGCATCGGCCTGGCGGCGGCGGGCGCTTTCTTCTAGCAGATCCAGCGGGATCAGTGTGACGCGCCCGGCGCTGCCGGCGCGCTCGCGCGCTGCAAGCACGGCAGCCCACGTATCGGCCACCAGCGATTGCACCTCTGGGCCAAGCGCCGCCTCGACGGCGCGCTCCCATTCTTCTGGCACAGTAATGAGCGTGGCCAGCGCGCCTCGCACGCCAGAGATGCGCGCC
>JBGSMF010000500.1:0-34798 GCA_041740315.1 Thermoflexales bacterium | reverse complement strand
CGGCGAGCCGGGCCTCCCGATTCTTCTTCGTCGTCAACCAAGTCGTTATTATAACCTGCCACAACTATCCTCCTAAAACAAAGAGCAACCCCGGGCGCGCCTAGCTGGCTGGCGCCCTGGGCGGCAAATCACCCCTTTGCTCTCTATGCAATTGTCAAAATGGAAACTCGTCTTCCTCGGGCGGCGCTTCTGAAACCATCCCCTCGTCCGATGGTTCGGCGCGCCGGTCACTCAGGATAATCATCTCGTTTGCCACCAACTCGGTGCGAAAGTGTTTTTTGCCTTCCTGATCGTCCCAACCACGCGTTTGCAAACGCCCCTCCACGTAAACCGACTGGCCCTTGCGCAGATATTGTTTGCAAATCTCTGCCAGGTTGCCCCAGGCAACCACGTTGAACCATTCGGTCTCCTCGCGGCGGTCGCCGTCGCCAGATGTCCATGAGCGTGTGGTGGCCACGCTAAAAGACGTCACCGGACGGCCGCTGGGAGTATAGCGCATTTCTGGGTCTCGCCCCAACTGGCCAATAATCATCACCTTGTTAAGGCCTCTCATCCCATCTTCTCCTCAACCCAACCAAACAAAGCCGGAAAGCAGGCACTAGTACTCGCCTTCGCGCACCAACAGATAACGCAGGACATCCTCGGTCAACTGGAGCTGACGTTCCAGTTCACGCGGAGCCTGCGTTGGCAGTTGGACGCGCATAAACACATATTGGCCTTCGCCGATCTTTTTGATCGGGTATGCCATTTGCCGCCGTCCCCACTTTTCAGTTTGGATCGCCTGGCCGCCGCTGCCGGTAATGAAACCACCAACCTTATCTATGAGCGCAGCCAGGGCCGTCTCGTCTAACTCTGGACGGGCAATTAAAGTCAACTCGTAATCGCGCATACTCGCGTAACACCTCCTTTCCACGGGATTACCCCCGGTCCAAGCCGGGAGCGGAAAGACGCGAGACTTGCTCGACGGATCGAGCACGGTAGCGAACGAGGAACGCCGCCGCCGTCTGCGTAACGGGCGGTAGTTTACCACAAGCAGTGGTTTTTTGCAAACCGAACCAAGCGGTTCAGGCCGGCTCGCTGGCGGCCTCTACAACGGGAATGGCCATGTAAAACACTGATCCCATCCCCAACTGGCTGTCTACCCACACACGGCCGCCGTGCCATTCGGCAATTGATTTGACGATGGCCAGCCCCAGCCCAGAGCCTTTAATATCCAGCGTGTCACGCCGCTTGACCCGATAAAAACGCTCGAACAAGCGCACCTGATCCGCCGGCGCAATGCCAATGCCGCTATCTTTGACGCACAAGATTAACGAATCTGCCATCTCTTCCAGCGTCACCTTCACCGCCCCACCCGATGGGGTGTACTTGAACGCATTATCCAGCAAATTGGTGATAGCGCGCTTGAGCAGCGCCGGGTCGGCCAGCACCATGCGGCGCGAGCGGATATCTGCTTTTAGCTCCAACATCCGCGTCACGGCCTGGCCGCGCAAGTCTTCCACCACTTCTGAAACCACATCACCCAACACGCACGCCTGGCGTTGCAAGCCCACTCCCGCCTCGATCCGCCCCAGGTCAAGCAGGTCGTCAATCAACTCTGTCATTTGCTGGATGCCAGCCGAGATTTTGTCAATGTATTCCAATTGCTTTTCATTCATCGAGCCGACCATGGGCAGCATGGTGGTGTAGCCGCGCATGTACGTGAGAGGGCTGCGCAAGTCATGGCTGACGGTCGCCACAAACTGCGATTTCATCACATCCAATTCCTTAAAGTGCGTCACATCGCGCATCACAGCCACCCGGCCAACCACGTGCCCTTCTGTTTTCTGCGGGTCGTTCACCACAATGGCCGAGGCGCTGCCATAGAGCGTCCGACCATCGGGCAGGGGCACCTCGCCGGTCTGCACAGGCTCTGTGGATTGAATCGTGGTCAGCAACTGGATTACGGTAGGCTCTTGAATGGCGTGGCCCAACTTTAGGCCGCTGGCCGCGGTCGACTTGATCCCAAAAGCGGTCTCGGCGGCCGGGTTCAAGAACATCACCCGGTCTTGCGGATCGGTAACGATCACCGCGTCACTGGTGCTGTTCAAAATAGCCAAAAGTCGCTGGCGCCCATCCTCGGCCGCCAGGAGCAAGCGAGCATTTTCAATTACCACCGCTGCCTGCCCGGCCAGTGTAGACAGCAGATTGATTTCTGACGGGTTGAATGAATGCGGCCCGTGATAGGCCAGCCACAACACTCCCAATGTCCTGGCCTGCCGCCTGACCGGGAAAGCAGCCAGGCTCCGCACATTGGGCCAGAGCATACTTGGGTTGATCCCCCCACGCATCCGCGCCACATTTTCAACCAGCCACGGCGAATCGAGCTGCCCGGCTTGCTCGGCCAGGAAACGGTCGAGGGGAGTAAGCGAATCGTCTGCCACATCGCCCACGCTGATGACATGATCCAAAGCGCCTTGGTCAGAAAGAGCCACCAGCCGGCAACTCTGCGCTTTGCTGGCCTGCAACGCACTGCTCAAAATCGGCTCTGTCCCACGCTGCAAATCGAGGCTAGAGGCAGCCACAGCCTGGCTGACGCGCAGCAGCAACAACAGGTTGTCCAGTTGCTCTTTTAAGCGCAAGCGCATCTGCTCAAACGATTGTCCCAGGCGTCCTATCTCATCTTCGCCGCTAACGCGTATGGGGGCATCTAGCTTGCCTTGGGTAATCTGGTGGGCGGCTTTTTCCAAAGTGACCAATGGGCGGGCCAACCACCTGCTGGCAATGACCAAAAAGCCGGCTGCCACAATAGCCACGACGAGCAGCAAAACCAATAGCGGGGTTGAAATCTGGGCCGCCAATTCCAACACTGCCGAGTAGGGCAATTCGACGACGGCCGTCCAGGCCTGCCCCTCAACCGGCCGCACAAACAGCAAGCGGCGCGTGCTATCGGGCGCATAATACACAAAAGACCGTTCTGCGCCCTGCTCGGTCAAGGCCGGCAAACTGGGATCAAGCGTCCAATTTGTCAGCAGATATTCTGGGCGAGGATGAACGACAATCCGCCCCTGTTCGTCCACCAAAAAACCTTCGCCACTGCCCAGCGTCTGTTGCAAGCCGGTTTGCACGCTGCTCATAATGGGGTTAACATCCAGGCGGGCCCGGCCCAACAATGCGCCAAAGCGTTCCTCACCGGTTTCAGCTCCCTCGGTTGGCGGCAGAGGCACCTGAACCACAAAAGAGATAATGGGAACATTATCTGCGCGCCTGTGAACCTGGCTGAACTGGGGCGCGCCCGAAGCCAGGACGCGCGCCAGCAGTTCTTTTTCTTCCGCCGTCAAGTCGGCCGCCACATCGGCAGGATAAGCGGCCAGGTTTTGCTCGTTTCGGTCAAACAAGAGCAATTGATCAAAAAACGCGCCGGCCCTGACGCTTTCGACCAGGCGCTGCTGGCGAACGGCCTCGTCGCTGCTGCGCAGGCGCTAGTCGGCGGCAAAGGAATCCATCAGGCTCTGGCCGGTTTGGAAAAAATAAGCCACATTGCCCGTAGAACTGGCCGCATCGCGTGACATTTGGGCAATAGCCTGGCGGGTGGCAGCTTGGAGCGCGGTGGCCGTGACCGCATAGAGCAACAAGCCAATCACCCAAAAAATGCCCGGCACAAAAATGAACAACAAGCGGTGGGCCAGTCCCCGCGCAAAAGGCGGCGGAGTCAGCGCGCTGCGCACCGGGCGCAAGCTCGGAAAAGATAAATACAAGCCCTGGCATATCGAGCCAGCCAACAAGCCGGTCAGCAAAGTGGGCAAAAATGCAGCCAGAAACAGAGACCAGCTATAATCTAGCGCATACAGGGCCGCGCCCTGGGCATAGAGATAAAGCGACGGCAAGACAAACAACCAACTGGCGCACGCCCCAATCAGGCCGGCCGCCAGCGGCTGGCGCAGGAGGGCAAACAAGCGGCCGCGATACTCTTGGCGCGCCAAAAAGCCCGCCAGCACGCCAAAGACCATTGGCTCTGCTATTTGGGTGGCCCAAGCTGTCACAAAAGCGGCGCGGACAAGCCCGGCCACTGCCCCCACCACCATAGCCGGGCCAATCCCCAGCCAGATGCCCGCCAGCAAAACAGGCGCCAGGCCCAGCAGTGGAACAAACATCGCCGGCGTTTCTTGGGGTTGATCAGGCATAGGGGAATAAGTTGAAACAGGATATGGCAAAAAGTTGTTGAGCCAGACGGCCAGGCCCAACAAGAGAAAGAAAACAATCCAACGCCGCCCGCCTAAATGGGCAAAGGTGCGCCGCTGGCCCATAATCAGCGCCAGGCCCCCCAGGATATACAAAGCCAGAACCAGCCACCCCTCAGGCTGACGGACGGGAAGCTCTATATAAGGGGAGCGCCATATTCCTATCCAGTTCGGCATCGCCAGCGCGCCTCAGCACTCAATGTATATATTACTCTGAAAAGATTTTTATCCACGAACGCTTTGCGCACGAGTCCGCCCTAATTTTTTTTACATTCGTGTTTATTCGCGAGATTCGCGGATCAGAAAAATGGTTGCCTGTCTGTCTACCTGGCGGCAGACAGGCCGCCAAGCACTATGATGATGATTATGATTATGATTATACACCAAGTTTTTGCCAAGCCAAATGCGGTTACGCGCCTCTGGCAGCGTGATAAGCTTGCAAGGCCTGTTAACCCGGCAAAGTTACCCGAAACGTCGTGCCCTGGCCTAGCTGGCTTTGCACACTCACCTGGCCGCCGTGCGCCTCGACAATTTCCTTGACCAGCGCCAATCCCAACCCCACGCCACCATACGGACGGCTCATGCTGCCATCTACTTGATAGAAACGTTCAAAGATTTTTTCCAGCTTGTCCTGAGGGATACCAATGCCCGTATCAGCCACCTCGATCATCAATTCGGTGTTTGTGTGCCACAGGCGTACCTTTACAGTGCCGCCCGCTGGAGTGAACTTGAGCGCATTGCTCATCAAGTTGTCTATCACCCGACGCAAATGGGTCGGGTCGCCCAGCGCCGGCGGCAAATCTGGCTCAATGTCTGCCAGCAAAGCAAGTTTGGCCTTTTCGGCCATCGCTTGAAAATCGGCCAGCAGTGCCGTCACCAGGTCGCCCAAATCAACCGGCTTTTGCTCCAATCCGCCTACCTCGGCTTCCAAAATAGCCGTGAGATCTTCGACCATCTTTTTGAGCATGCGCCCCCGGCGGGCAATGATAGCCACCGGTTCTTGCTGGTCGAGCCGCAATTCGCCCAACTCGCCGCTGCATAGCATTTCGGCATAGCCCAAGACGATGGACAAGGGTGTGCGCAACTCGTGCGATACGTTTTGAATGAACTCGCTTTTGAGACGGTCTAATTCTTGCAACTGGACCAAAGTGTTAGACAATTCGCTGGCATGCTCCTGGGTTTTGGTGTACAGCATGGCGTTTTCGAGCGCGCTGGCAGCCTGGGCAGCAAAGGCCAAAGCCAGCCGGACGTGCGCCTCGGTATAAAAAACTGGTTCCTTTTTATCCAGCGTGATCATGCCAAGCAGGCGATCTTGAAAAATCAGCGGCACCCCCAGCCAGGAACGAATTTTGGCCTGGGCATGAGGCTCGCGGTGAAAATTGCCGTAATAAGGCGCCACGTCACCCACAATCAGGGGAGCGCGCGTGCGTATCACCTCTCGATTGGGATTGTCATCTGAATTGGGGTCAAAAACCAGCCCAATGATTTCTTCAGGATTGGGGAACCCGCGGCCACCAATGATTTTCAATTGTTCACCAACAAGTTGTTGAACCGAAGCGCTATCATAAGGCACCACCTTTTGCAGTTCGCTCAAGATCAACTCAAAGACCTCTTGCAAATCCAATGTGGCGCTCAGAGCCTGAGTGGCCGCGTGCAAGGTTTCGGCCCGCTGGCGAGCGGCGCGTTCGGCCTCGAACAGCCGCGCATTCTCTATGGCAATGGCAGCCTGGTTGGCAAAGGCTTGCGCCAGGGTCGCTTCGGCTGCGCCATAAGCGCCAACTATCTGGCTATCCAGGGTCAATCTGCCAATGACCTGGCCGCGCACCATCATCGGCACGCCCAGCCAGCCGCGCACATACTCTGCGCCCCCCCAGCGCTGGAAGCGTGGGTCGGCCAAGGCATCTTGCAAAATCAGAGGACGGGCAGTATCAAGAATCTCCTGAAACAAGACATTGTCAGAGGGAAAATCGCGGCCAATCACCTGCTCAGGTGATGGAAAGCCTCGCGCGGCAACTGCTTTGACCCGGTCCTGCTCAATTAAAAACACACAGGCACTGTCGTAAGCGATGACTCGCTCCAAGCTGACCAAGAGGCTAGATAACACCTGGTCGAGTTCAAGGGTAGAAGTCAAGGTCGTGATGATCTCTTGCAGGGTTTCAGCCTCTTGCCGGCGCCGCCGTTCGGCCTCAAACAAGCGCACCTTTCCAATAGCCGTGGTCAATTGCTGCGCAACCGTCATCAGCAACCTTTCGTCCGATTCGCTAAAGGCCCCAGTTTTGACGCTCTCGATGTTGATAACACCGATGACGCTCTCGCCCAGCTTGAGGGGCACACACAATTCAGAGCGAGTCCGTGTGTCGGCCTGTATATACTCTGGGCACTCGTTCACGTCTGAGACGCGCCAGAGGCGGCCGGTCTGGGCCACCGTGCCCGTGACGCCCTGCCCTACTTTGACCTTTACCCATTCACCCACTTGAGACGTGCGATACGAAGGATGTGGAACCAATATTCCCGCAGCCTGGTTCAAGAGCATCACCCCAAAATTATCCGAATAAAGCAGCTCGCCGATAATCTGGGTAGCTTGCTCGATTAGCTCGCTTTCGCCGATGGCCGCCGCCCCGGCCGCCGCAATGGCATGGAGCGCGGTTGATTCCTGCAACTGCCGGTGCAACGCCTCTTCCATGCGCTTGCGTTCGGTAATGTCGCGCGCAGTTACGCCGGCCCAAAAGCCGCTCTCGACTTTGATTGGGAACACAATTTGTTGGATAACTCTCTGCGATCCATCACGCCGCCGATAAACTGCTTCCATAAGGCGGTCTGGCTGGGGAACCTGGCCAGTTCGGAGTATGTTCAATATGGCTGATTTGGCGCGTTCGTAGGTAGCAGGCGTATTGAGATCATCCAGGGCAAGGAGGAACTGGACATCCCATACGAATTGGCCCAACACCTCCTCACGCTTCACGCCGGTCATGTTCTCTAAAGCTGGATTCCACTCGATGACAACGCCTTGCTCATTCAGCAAAAAAAAGCCTTCGACAGACTGTTCGACAAAGCTGCGGAATTTGAGTTCGCTCTCGCGCAGCGCGTCCTCGGCCTGTTTGCGCTGGGTAACATCTTGAACCAGCGAAGCTGCCCCAATTATATTGCCGGCATCGTCAACAAGCAAGGTATTGTACCACTCGCACAATATGACGCGGCCATCTCGGCGCACATTTTCGTTAATGCTTCTCACATCGCGCCGCTTGGCAAGCAGGTTGTTCCACACCTGGTACACATGCTCTCGCGCACTGTTCGGCACTATCAGCGAGGCATGTTGCCCCAGGACCTCGCTCTTTGAAAACCCAAAAATAGCCTCGGCGGCGGGGTTCCAGTCTACCACCCGAAAATCCAAATCCCACTCAAGCATCCCCAGCGGTGTCTGCTCAAAATGAAGCCGCTGGCGTTGGCGGGCATGGCGCAGTTCGTCTTCGGCCTGTTTTTCTGCCTGTTCGGCAGACAGGCGCTCGCCGATCTCTTGCTCAAGCTGCCGGTTCATCTGCGCCAGCTCAGCCGCCCGTTCGGCCAAGGCGCGCTCTCGGCTTTTGGCAAGGGCAAAGGCGTCGTTAATGTTGCGGACAACAAGATACAACACCATCGTCGCCAAGGTGAGGTGAGTCATCAAACTTGCCCATGCGTCGAACGGGGTAAGCACACTTGGGGTAACCAAAATACCGCTAGTTTCGGCGTAGAACATGCCCAGGCTAGACAGGGTACTCAACACCACAAAACTCAATCCGCCGCGCTCGCCCAGCAACAGGCCGGCTGTGAAGATGATGGTAACATAGGCGCCCAGAGCAGAAGCACGATTCGCTCCGCGCCACATAGTTACAAAAGTCAATGCCGCCCATAGCACGCTCAAAAACAGCCAGGCAGCCAGGCGCACCTGCCCCCGGCGCATCAACCACAGCGCCCCCAGCCACAGCGGCAGCACCAAAGCGGCGCTTATCGCGATAGATACAGGGTCGCGGAACAAAAACGGCGCCCCAATGCCGTATACAACCGCAAATGCAACGGTGGCTAACAAAATGGTATTGAGCGAACGGGCAATGCGCGTCTGTTCTTCATCTTCAAAAACCGGGGGAGCAAGCACCCGCTTGATCCAGGTATACATAACTATCTCCCTGCCCCAACTCGGTGCACCAGCCTGTTTTCATCTTTGATAATTATAACCGAATCTTGGCAGACCGGGGTAAATTCCCGCAGTTTGTCTGGATGAACAAAACCCACAGATAGAGTGAAAATAACCTGCGGGCGGGGAAATTAGGCCAGGCCAGCCGGTTCCACCACTGGCCCATCGGGGGTATCAGAAACTTGCCAGCCGAGCAAGAGCGCCTGCCGGCGCAATTCATCGGCAGCGGCCCAGTCGCGGCGTCCGCGCGCCTGTTGCCGCTGCTGCACCAATGCCAGCACCTCGTTGGGTGGGCCGGCGGGGGTATCTTTTTGCCACAAGACGGTCTGGGCCTGCCGCGCTTGTTGCCACACAGCGGTAGGAATGTCAAACTCGGGCTGGGGGATATGAAACGCGCCCAATTCGTGAATCGAAAAAGACTGAGCATGGACAAAACGCCGCTCGCGCAAAGTTACGCCGCCCACGCCCATTACCTGGCAAGTGAGGGTTTGCAAGTCAAACACCAGCGCCGTATGCTCATCAATGCCCACCACCATCGTCTGTGGGGGGAGCAGTTCAAGCAACTGGGCAAAGCGCTCTTGGCCCATGAAACAGCGGCTGGTATCCAGATCAATCCCGCCATCGTTGTTGTTCCAATGCGGGATAAACACCAAATCAAGCCCGTAGGCCCCAAACAAATCTAGCCCGCGCTGCCAGTGAGGGTCTGCGCCGACTTTGTAAATTTCATAAACGGGCAAGCTGTGGGCGCTGGCTGCAATGGCCGCGGCGCTTGCCAACACAACCGCCGCACCCATGCGATGGCGCGCCAGCAGCGTGTGCCAGGCCAGGCTGGCTTCCAACTGGCGCACGGCGTAGGTGGGGCTGCCAGGGCCGACAAAAATCATGTTAGCCCCCAAAAGAGGGCTAACAATGTCTGGGTCATCCGGGCTGTAGCGAGTGCCTTTTTTGCGGGCGGGGATGAGCTTGAAGTGTGGGCGATAATTTTGCAAGCGCAGGCTCATAAACTCGGCCACCCGCCCGGCCACCTGGGCCGAGTTCGGCTCGAAACCGGCGGGCGTTTCCAGCACGGCCACTTGCAACGGCATCGCCAACTCGCGCGCCAACGCCTCGAACACGCGCCCGCCTGTGGCCGAGGTTTCACCTGAACCGAAAAGCGCAACACGCCCCGGGAAGCAGTGGGTCACCGTCATCGTTCGTTGAGCTTGTCCAACAAAAACAAAATCTCGTCATTCGACGGAATATCGCTCATCGAGTTGGCATAGTGAGTGTAGCAAATATAGCCCTCTTTGTTAGCCACCACCAAAGCCGGCATGCGCCCCAGCTTGAGCAGGTTGACCTCTTGCTTGTACAAGTTTGCAACCGTATGTTGGGGGTCGGCCAGGCCCACAAAGGGAAAAGCTTCTTTTTCCCACGTTCGCTGGAACGCCCGCGGGCCATCTGGGCCAATGACCAAAATCTCGGCCCCGCGCTCTGTAAACTTGGCATAATCTTGGCGCAACTGCGCCAGGTGCCGGCGGCAGAAAGGTCAAACAAAGCCGCGGTTGAAAACCAACACCACGTACTTGCGCCCGCGATAGTCTGACAGGCGCACCGTCTTGCCCTGGGTGTCGGTCAGGCTAAAATCAGGGGCCAGCTCTAATTCAACTTTTGCTTCATCCATTTTTTCACTCCGTCATCAAGCGGTCCAGCCATGCCACAAGGCCAACCCCGGCTGACCTTGCCGATAAGTTATGGCCGGGTAGTTACAATTTTATCACAAACGCACCCCTTCAACTTGATCGCTTCCCATACCAAAAGCGCTTCCAATCGCCGCCGCTGGTTTGCAGGGCAACGAACGTGTAGAGCGCGGGGATGCCCGTCCTGCTATTTCCGATAGGATCTAGTATTTCTTGCGCGGAAACCAGGGAATAAACTCGCTGGTTGTTTCGACGTACTCTTTGTATCCCGGTCTCTCTTCCTTCAAGGTTTTTTCAAGCAGCGTCACGCCCGATACACGCATCAGCAAGGTCGTCATGAGGATGGGGCTAAAAATCGTCCACCAACCGCCGGCCGCCAATGCCACCACGTAATACGACCACCACTGCGTCGCATCGCCAAAGTAATTGGGATGGCGCGTGTAGCGCCAGACGCCGCTATCCAAGACCTTGCCTTTATTGGCCGGGTTGGCCCTAAAGCGCGCCAACTGCCAATCACCCACGGCTTCAAAGAAAAACCCGATCAACCAAATCACCACCGCAAGATAGTCGAGCCAGGTAAGACGATTCGGCTGGGCGTTGATTTGCGCGGCCAGCAAGGGCGCCGCAACAATCCATAGAATGATACCTTGCAGGAGAAAAACCTTGAAGAAGCTGCGCCACCACCAGGCCGGGCCGGCTTCTTTGCGCCACACTTGATAGCGAAAATCTTCGGGCTTGCCCCAATTGCGCGTCAGAAGGTGGAGCGACAAACGCAGCCCCCAAATCGTCACGAGGGCGCAAAGTAGCCATTTGCGTCCCATAAAACCCTCCGGCGTGAGCAGGAACGCAGCCCAGGTGGTTATGACAAAGCCTGTGCCCCAAAAAATATCCACGATGCTCGAATTCTTTAGCGCCAGGCTGACCAGCCAGAGCAGGGTCATCAATCCAAGAATGACGATACCCAAGGCAAGATAGATTGAAAAGTCCATATTTTTCACCATCCTCTCATTTTTATCCTGTTCATCTTTTCTGAGCCACGCACACAAAGCCCAAACTGCCCGGCCCGATATGCGCGCCAATCACCGGGTTGATCTCGGCAATCAGCGGCGGGCTGTCTGGCGGATGCAAATCTTGCGCCCGCTGCCGCAGTATTTCGGCCTCGGCCTGGGCGCGAATGTGCATAACATCCAGGCGCTCCAACGGCCCCACCTCGCGCAGCAAGGTGATGATGCGCTCGATGCCCCGCTTGTGCGTGCGCACGCGCTCGGTAGACGATTGGCCGTTGTGCATCTTGAGGATGGGCTTGAGGCTGAGCAGGCTGCCCAGGCCATACACCAACCACCCCACCCGCCCGCTACGGTGGATAAATTCCAACGTGTTCAACACTGCCCAAACGTGCGTGCGCAAAATTTGGTCTTTTAGCGCGGCCACAATCTCGTCCATCGCGCAGCCGGCCGAGGCCAGCTCGGCAGCGAGCAGCGCCAGCCGTCCCGTCCCCAAGCTCAGCTGGCGCGAGTCAAACGCGTTGACCTTGATATCTGGCACAGCTTGCGCGCCCAAGCGCGCCGCATTGACGGTGGCGCTGAGGGTAGGCGAGATGTGAATAGATAAAATCTCGGTCGCGCCTTGGGCGGCCAAACGTTTGTATGTCTCTGCAAACATGCCCGGCGAAGGCGCAGAGGTGGTGGGGAATGGGTTAAAACCAGGCAAGCCCTCGTAAAACTGCTGGCGCGACATCTCGACGCCATCCTTGTAACTGTTGCCGCCAATGTTGATGTAGAGCGGGACCACGCTGATGCCGTATTGCACAATCAACTCTTGTGGAAGGTCGCACGTGCTGTCGGTGACAATGTGAATTGGCATAGTCTACCTACCTATATAACGAGAACTGCGCCAAGCACAATTTCAATGACCAGGCTGATAATGTTCGACTGCGCATACGACTTGTCGAACAATATCGAAAACGCGCGCGCCACGGCAATGGCCAGGTAGCCAATACCGAGCATGTGATAAGCGGCTGCGCCCAGGAAAAACGGGGCAATTCCCAGCCCGATGAGCAATCCGCCAAAGATCGCCCGAATTTCCGAAACGCCGCGCGCGCCATTGGCGTTCAAGCCGATGAATCCACAAGTGGCGGCGGGTTTTACAAATGCCAGCAACCCGGTTGCGGCGGTCGCCAGGGCCGCGATCATTTTTAGTATCATCCCAAAATTCATACTGACCTCCGTATCATGCGTTCAATTGATCCAGTTAGAGACGATGCGCTCGTCGCCAAAAGCCAACCCGCCGCGCCCCGCCACTACATCATGCTGATCCCAATCTCTGCCGGGGGCGGCGCAGGAACAACGCAGCGGCCAGAGCCAACGCCACCAACCCAAAGGTGATCCAGGTTGGGATGGCCATGGCGGCGACCGCGGCATGTTTGACTGCAATCCCAGCCAGCGCCCACAAGATGACCAGCGTATAGGCCACGTCGCGCCGGGTGAAATTCATCAGCGTCGCAATCGCCAGCACGGCCGCCAGCACAATCACCATCCAAATTTCTGGAGCAAGCCCGAACCTGTCCCATTTCAGATAGTCGAGAACCGATGTGATATTGGCGATGGTCGCAACCGTAATCCAGCCCAGGTAAACGCTAAAGGGCAGGCGCGCCGCCCATGTCTCGGCGGCTGGAACAGCCACGCGGCCAATGCCCAGGCGCAGATATGTAACGATCAGCGTGGCGAGCAGAACCAGCATGGCGACCAGCGTCGGTGGAAATTGCTCATAGTGCCACAAAAAGATCCAGGCGATGTTGGCCAGCCCGCCCAGGCAAATCCACCAGCCAGTGGCGCGCAAGCGGGGATTTTCGCGTTCGGAAGGCAGCGCCTGAAAGATGGCAAACGCAATCAGTCCCAGGTAAATCAATCCCCAGATAGAAAACACATAACCCGCCGGGACGAAATAAACCTGGAAGCGGTCAGAGATTTGCCCGGTGTTCAGCCCGTTGATGGGCAGGGCGTTAGCCAAACTATTGATCACGATGGTGGCAATAATGGTCAAGGCTACAAAAATTTGTCGTAGTATGTCTTTCATAACAAGCTCCTTGTATACAATCCTTTGCGCATAATACTTGCAGGCTTTGGGCCGGCTGCGCCGACCCCCTAGTTAGTGTTTGTCTCAAAACCTGCATAGCTACCGTATCCCCATACGGTAGCGGCAGGTACACTTGCACCTGCGCTGGCGCTTGGCGCAAGTGCAGGTGTAGGGATACCTGCCTATGGGTTTTGAGACAGAAATTAGTTATCATCGCACGGCAGCACCGCCGAATCGGGATGAAGGATCATCCGCCGCCAGACAAAAAACGTCACCCAGGCCATAATCAGCGCGCTTGCCACGCCCGGCGCCCATGCGCCCAAATTTTGCAGCAGCGCGCCGCCGGCCGAGGGCGCGATGACGCGCGTGAAACTTTCCAGTGATGCAGCCAAACCTAACGCGCCGCCCACTTCTTCGGGGCAGACCGACTTGGTGATGGCGCTGTTGATGACGGTGTTCAACACGCCTCCCGCCAGCGCCAGCGGCGCAAGCACTACCAGCAATACCGGCACATTGGGTGTAAAGGCCCACGCCAGCAGTGAAACCATCATCAATGCCACCGCGCCAAAAATCAGGCGGCTTTCAACAAAGCGCGCCGTCAGCCAACCCACCGCCACACCCTGCACCAGCACCGATAACACCCCCACATAAGCCAGCACGTAACCGGTGGATTGCGCATTGAGCTTGAGGCGATATTGAGCATACAGAGCAAAGATAGTCTGAAACATTGAAAAGGCCAGCGCGTAAAATAGCCGCGTGTGCAGCAGCGGTCCCACCAGTGGACGGTGGAGCGCCTCCCACAAAGCCGGCAAGCTGAGGGTGGCCCTGGGCTGAGCGACGATGGCGGCGCGCTTTTCCGGGGTCAGCGATTCGGGCAAAAAGAGATAGACCGCTACCAGGTTCAAAAAGGAAATCGCCGCGGCCGCAAACGCCGGAACGGCATAGCCCCAATGGCTAAGCGTGCCGCCGACGACCGGGCCGATGATAAAACCCAAACCAAACGCCGCGCCGATGATGCCCAGACCCTTGGCGCGGTCTTTTCTATCGGTCACATCGGTGATGTAGGCTTGTGCCACCGAAATATTGCCGCCGGTCAGGCCATCTATAACGCGCGCCGCAAACAACATCCACAGCGAGTTGGCGAACCCAAGCAGCAAAAAGCCAATAAAAGTGCCGGCGATGCTGGCTAACAGCACCGGCCGCCGCCCGTAACGATCGGACAAGCGCCCCAAGATTGGCGCGCCCACCAGTTGCGCCGCCGCATACGAGGCCACCAAAAACCCGGTCACCATTGGGCTTGCCCCAAAGGTTTCGGCATAATAGGGCAACAAGGGCAAGATCAGGCTAAAACCCAACAAATCCACAAACACAATCACAAACACGGTCAATAAACGACTCTTTTGCATTCTATTCCCTACCATCCCATCCAATTCATTTCAACCTCAAGCGGCGGGTATAGGGATACCCGCCTACAGGTCTGCACCATCAACCGGCCGCCCCAATCAATTCGCTCCTCCGGCGGCGATACTCGATAACAGGGCCATCGCCCTGGATTAATTTCTCGCCTATCTTGAGATCAGAGCGTTTGGGCCGCTGCGTAATCACTACCCGCCGGTCTTGGCGTTCAATGATAAAGCTGCCCCACAAGCTCATCAAATCGAACAAGCGGCGCAGCACGGGCGCTCGAACCATTCGCTGATAATTGCGGATGTACATCATGGTATTCTCTTCGTCAATCGGAACAAACGCCAGCACAATCCGCATATCGTCGCTGATCCAGTTATGCCACAGGTTTGGAAAGAGAAATTGAACAAAGGGACGGCGGGCCGGATCTGGCAGCTCGCTGGGCTTGAGCGGTGTTTGTCCGGCATCCACCTGATTATTGACCCATACATTGATCAACTCACTGCCATCGGCCTGACGCTCCAGGCGAGTCAATGGCCCGTTAACCAACGTGCGATTGCCTCGGCCAATGGTATTATAATGAATAAAGGGCAAATGCACCACATCAAGTTGGTTCTCGATGGCGCGCGAATAATGAGTGGCCCAATGATCGCGCAGCGTCAGCCACGAAAACGCCCTGTGGTCTACCGAATCAAAGAACGGCAGCGGGGGCAGGTCATTGCGCGGCTCGCCCCACCAGATATAGATAAAGTCGTTGGCCTCGCGCGCAGGATAGACTTGTTTTACCTGAAAAGCCTTGGGCGCCGGCGCGTCTTTGCCATTGGCCGGGATGACAGCGCAGCGTCCCGAAGCGTCAAACTCAAAGCCGTGGAACGGGCATTGCACATTGTCATGCAGCACCTTACCCGCGCTGAGCGCCACGCCGCGGTGCGGGCACAGGTCGGCCATGCAGGCCAGCTCGCCGCGCGAATTGCGCCACAGCGCCAGCTTTTCACCCATGCGGGTCACGCCCACCACCTGGCCCGGCGTAACTTCATTCGACTCTAATATCGCATACCACTGGTTACGAATCATCTCGCCCTCCTACCGTTATCTACCAAAACGTTACTACTCAGCCGTTACACAGAGATTCACAAAGAACACACGGAGAAACGCAGAGAATTAGAAACAAAAATCTCTGTGAGACTCTGCGTTTACTCAGCGTAGCTCTGTGACCAAAGTAGTTACCAAAAAACACTAGTTTTTTCGGCTCTCCTGTATACTATTTTTTCTTTCAGCCTGCCGCTTGATGGCGTCAATCAGGCCAGAAAAGATCACCGCGTGAAACGGCGCCAACGAATACCAGTACAAATAGCCCATCAACCCCCTGGGCGCATAAAAGGCCGTCACGCTCAAGTCCGTCGTTCCATCGGCCTGGGGCCGCCCTTCAAATTCCAGCCAGCCCGGGCCAAACATCCTCATCTCGGCCCGCAGGCGCAGCAAGCGCCCAGGCTCTACCTTTTCCACGCGCCAAAAATCCACCGCGTCGCCCACGTGGACCTCGTCTGGGTTGCGCCGCCCACGGCCAATGCCCACCCCGCCAAAAAAACGGTCAATCAGCCCGCGCATGTGCCACAGCCTCGTGGCAAACAACCAGCCGCGCTCGCCGCCCAGCGAGGCATATACGCCATACACTTGCTCTGGCAAAGCATTCACCACGCGCCGCCGCCGCTCGATGAACATGCCCGCGCTCCACTTGAACGTCACCGGCTGCGCATCGCCCAGGCTGGTGGCCAGCGCGTCGCTCCAAGAGCTATCCACCAGCCCCGCGTCTACACGCGCCAGCGAAGCCCGAATGACCCTGGCGTACTTGAGCGGCTGAATGTGCGGGAACAGTCGCCTGGCTGCGCCATCTTGCGCCACCACGTCGCCGTGCAGCCCCTCGATGAGCGAATAGGCCGTCTTGGCCGGGATGGGCGTGGCCCAATGCACCCACTGCGATGACAGGCCTGAAGCAAACGCCGGGATAGGCAGCAGCGCGTGCCGCAGGCCACGCGCATGGGCATATTCCATCACCATCTCGCCATAGCTCAGCACCTCTGGCCCGCCGATTTCAATCATCTGCCCGGCGCTTTCGGGCGATTGGAGCGCCGCCGCCAGATAATTCACCACGTCAAAAACAGAAATGGGCTGCACACGGGTATAGACCCAACGCGGCGCAATCATCACCGGTACGCGCTCGGTGCCATAGCGAATCATCTCGAAAAACATGCTGCCGCAGCCCAAGATAAAGGTGGCGCGGAACTCGGTGAGCGGCACGCCCGATTCGCGCAACACCTGGCCGGTCTCTTGGCGCGAAAGCAGCCGCCCCGAGCGATCTGCCTCGGCCTTGCCCAGATTGCTTAGGTAGATGATGCGCTGCACGCCGGCCGCCTGGGCCGCCCGGCCAAAATTGCGGGCAGCGGTGATATTGCGCTGGCGAAAATCGGGCGCGTTCATAATGTGGACCAGGTAATACGCCGAAGTGATGCCCTGCATGGCTGCCGAAAGCGTGCCGGCATCCAAAACATCCGCGCGCACCACCTCCACCTGGCTCTGCCAGGAACGGCCTTGCAAGCGCTCTGGGTCGCGCGTCAACACCCGCACGCAGTGGCCCGCCTCTAACAAGCGCGAAACCAGCCGCCCGCCGATATAGCCCGTTGCGCCGGTGACGAGTATCAAATTTTGCACAATTACGCGTCCTCAGCCTGGATTTCGCAGTTCGCGCATCCCCATGCAAGCCTACGGGGCGCGAAAAACAGGCTCAATGTTCAACTAATGAGATTGTTGCAAGTATACGCCACGCCGTCGGCGTTTGTCAATCCAGCGACTAGACAGCATTGCATCCAGGCAACTCTGTGTGGCAACAACAGTTGCCTTCTGATTTCAGTCAGCAAACCAAGCCTAATATCCACCTCCAAACCCGTGCCATTCTATTATGTCTTTTTCTGTGACGCCGTCCATAACATACCAACATGTGTCCTTTACTAGATGGTTGTTGTTTAGCGCCTGAGACATAGGCACCGGAGAAGAATAGCAGAAACTATGCACTGGCATTTCAGGGCAAAGACATCCACTCCCGCCCAGTGGCACCCTTACTGAGAACCACAAACCCTGGGTGGGATATATCAGATCTACCATTGTGTAATTCACAATTGCATCAGGCGGATTGGGTGGTCTCCAATCTTGACAAGAAGAACAGTTGTCATTTGTTGGATGAATGCCTTCTGGGGGACCAAACTGCTTGATCAGAGACCCAAGTGGATAGTAAAACAATGTTATATCGCCCTGAATCGCTACAACAAGGTCGTGATCAATTATTACAAGTATAGTGCCTCTTTCCGTAAATCGAGAAGGGGAAACACTGTACATCCCTTCGCCACTTCCAGCAATGTGATCAGCCCACCCACTAGCACGCAGTTGTTCCATAACCTGCGCAGCCTCTTGGCCTGTGGACTTGCCAGGAATTAGTCCCCGCCAGCAGGGCGGCTTGCAGGGAGTGCCATAAGCCAGGCCAGGTTCTACCACCGTCGGGGGTGGTGTGCTAGTTGGGGATGGTGTAGGAATCAAAAGCGCCATCTGGGTCAAATTGAACGCCGCTCGTGTTATGTTGGAAGATAAATCCCCTTGCGGGTTGCAGCCTACACACGAGGTTACAAGCCATATCATCAATATTGTTACCGTCATCAATCTTGCCCGAGGGCTGTATCGCAAATTTTGTGTAATTTGCCAGTTCACCTGCAGTTTAACTGCGGGTAGAACAAATTTACACACAACTCGACATATCGCCTGCCCGAGGCCACATGTTTTCACCATGTCATCTCACCTTGCAAATCACAGCTTGTCGCTGGCGGCATCCAGCGCGGCCAGTTCGCCTTCCGTCAATCGCCATCCCAGCGCACCGACGTTATCTTGAGCCTGCCTGGCATTTTTAGCGCCCGGAATGGGCACCGCCCCCTTGCATATCACCCAGTTCAACGCTACCTGGGGAGGCGTCTTGCCGCCGTGCGCCTGCCCAATATCTTTCAGTAGGGCAATCAGCGGTTGGATTTTGCCCAGCAGTTGGGCATAGCTGCGATTGCGAAAGTCCTGCGGCGGATTCTGCGGGTTATATTTGCCCGAGAGCAAGCCCTGGGCCAGCGGGCTGTAGGCAATCAACGTGATGTTTAGCTCGCGGCAGGCTTGCAGCAGGCCGCTGCGTTCGGGCGCGCGGTTCAGCAGGTTAAATTTCACCTGGTTGGAAGCCAGCGCCAGGCCGCGCTTGGCTAACACGCCGTGCGCGCGGCGCATTTGGTCCGCGCTATAGTTGGAAACACCCACAGCGCGGGTCAGGCCAACCTGGGCCAACTCGGCCACCGCCTCTACCCAATACTCGATAGGCCGTGGCGGCAGAGGCCAGTGAATCTGATACAGATCCACCTTGTCCAGCCCCAGCCGCTTTAGGCTGTGGCGCAGCGCATGATGCATGCGCCCCTTGCCCAAGCGCCAGGGGAACGGCATGAACTTGGTAGCTACCACAAGCGGCTGGCCTGCCTGCCGGACAAATTGCCCCAGCAGCGTCTCAGAGCGTCCCAAGCCATAGACTTCGGCTGTGTCAAAAAAGTTGATGCCAGCTTGCACGCTAGTCGTAAAAGCCGCCTGCACATCTTGGGCATTGTAACCGCTCTTTTCGTAACCCCAAAACATATTATCGCCCCACTGCCACGTGCCAATTCCCAACGGGCTGATTTGAATATCGCTAGAACCAAGAGCAATTCGCTCGACCATCGTTTCCTCCCTCATTTTAAAAATCTCTGTGCTCTCCGTGCCTCTGTGGTGAATTTATCAACCAATCAACTTTTTTGAATCAAACTCCTGAATCGCCTGGCAAACCACGTCGGCGCTGGCGCGCAGCGCCGCTTCTTCCTCTGCCGTCAGCGGCAGCGGCAAATCGGCCAAGATGCCCACGCCGCCCACCAGGTGCGGCAGCGAAACCGTCACATCACACAACCCAGCCACCTCCACCACCGGCGAAGAGACGGTGAGGATGGCTCGCTGGTCGCGCAAAATCACATCTACAATCCGCGCCAGCGCGCTGCCAATGCCATAATAGGTTGCGCCCTTGCCGGCAATGATCGAATAGGCGGCGTTGCGCACGGCATAGTCAATCTCTTTGCGCGCGGCCTCATCGAGCGTAATCTTTTGCAGTTGGCAAAACTCTTCTAGCGGTATGCCCCCCACCGTCACCAGAGACCAGGTCAGCACTTCCGAATCGCCGTGCTCGCCCACCACATAGCCGTGAACGTGCTGCGAATCAACCCCCAGGTGCCGCCCCAGCAGCGCGCGAAAGCGAGCCGTATCCAGCATAGTGCCAGAGCCAATAATGTGTGTTTCAGGCAGGCCAAACCCGGCGGCATAGCGGGCGGCCAGGTGTGTCATCACGTCCACCGGATTTGTTGCCACCACCAGCACCGCCTCTGGCGCGTGCGCCAACACATTCGACACAATGTCCTGGAAAATCGCCGCGTTGCGTTCTAGCAGTTGCAGGCGCGTTTCGCCGGCCTTTTGGCCCACACCGGCCGTAATCACTACCACGCGGCTGCCGGCCAGGTCCCCATAGCCGCCCGCCGAAATTTGTAATTGGTGAGCGAACGGCACGGCGTGCAAAATATCGTCGGCTTCGGCCTGGGCGCGTGCCGCGTTTTTGTCTACTAGCACAATCTCGCGGCCCACGCCGCGCATCACCATAGCATAGGCGGCTGTCGCGCCGACCATGCCGCTGCCAATAATTCCGATTTTCATTCCAACCTCCTCACTTGTTCAGTGAATCAAAATGTCGCGCAGCGCCGGTTCGGCGTCAGTAAACTTGAACTGAAAGCCCGCCTCTAGCAAGCGGCGCGGTATGGCGCGCTGACCATCGAGCAAGACGGTGGACATTTCACCAAAGAGCAGCCTCAGCGCAAAACCTGGCGTAGGCATAAACGCCGGACGCCCCATCACCTTGCCCAGCACACGGCCAAAGGCCGCATTCGTCAGCGGGTTGGGCGCGGTCAGGTTGAATGCGCCGCTTGCCTGCCGGTTCTTTATCAAAAAGTGAATGGCCGCCACCTCGTCTGCCAGGTGAATCCAGGGGAACCACTGCCTACCGTTGCCCAGCGGCCCGCCAATAAAAAACCGAAAGGGCAACAACATTCTCGGCAAAGCGCCCCCCTCGGCGCTCAACACCACTCCGGTGCGAACCAACACCCGTCGCACTCCCAATGCCTCTACGGCCGCGGTAGATTCTTCCCACGGCACGGCCACCTGGCGCGCCAAAAAATCGCTGCCGGCAGGCGCGTCTTCGGCCAGTTCCTCATCTCCATGCGGCCCATAATAACCCACCGCCGAAGATTGGATCAACACCCCCGGCTTGGCGTTAGCGGCGGCCAGCTTGATCGCCTCAACCACTGCCCTGCCGGCATTCACGCGGCTTTCAACCAGGCGGCGCTTTTGTTCAGCCGTCCAGCGACCCGCCGCAATGCTCTCACCGGCCAGGTTGATGATGGCATCCGCGCCATCAGCCAGGCCGCCCCAGCCTTGTGCCGTCTTGCCATCCCAATGTTCCACTTGGACGCCAAAAGGCAACCTGGTCTGCCTGGCTGGGTTGCGGCTCAGCATAGTCACCTCGTATCCGTCTGCCACCAGGCGGGCTGCCAGCGCCCGCCCAATCAAACCCGTCCCGCCAGTAATGATGGTGCGCATCACATTCCTCCTCGTTTCACATTCTCACTTTCACATAACCAGTTTTTCATATTTCGATATGGATTATACACCAAAACAGTCACTTTGTCAACATTTTGAATAGATTTTATTGATAAAAACCTTGACAAAATATGGACGCTATGGTATAATTTCCATTGTAAGATGATTTGGATGATTTGTATAGAGGATATTCGGAGGAAAATATGGCGATTTACTTGGCTCTAAAAGAAATGTGGCGCAATAAAGGCAGATTTGTACTGGTAAGTTTGGTCATTGCCCTCATAACGGCTCTGGTGCTTTTCACAGCCGCATTGGCCGAAGGGCTAGGTTCAGGCAACCGTGAATATATCCAAAAGCTGGATGCCGACCTGCTTGTTTACAAATCCAACGTTGACCTGCTCATTGCAACCAGCCGCATTGACCGGCCCACATATAACGATATCCGGCGGGTTGAAGGCGTGCAGCAAGTTGGGGCGCTCAGCTTTAGTAATGTCTCGATCATTTTGGATGAGGCGCAAGAACCGCTCAAAGTTGCGCTGATCGGTGTAGAGCCGGGCAAACCAGGCGAACCGCCGATAACAAGCGGCGGCCAACTGCGAAACAAGCGCGCCAACGAGGCCATCATTGATAGCAATGTAGCCATGCAATCTGGGCTGCGCGTGGGCGACGAGCTAACGCTCAAGTCCATTCAGGGCACAGAAGAAGAACTCTATACGCTGCGCGTGGCCGGCATCAGCGATAGCCAGAAATACTCGTTGCAGCCCTCAGTTGTTGTTCCTTACGAGACCTTTGATAAAGTCAAGCCACAGGCCATAGCCGGCGGGGCGGGCAGCGAACTAGCTTCCAACGTCGTTGCCGTCAAACTAAACAACCCCGCCCAGCTTGAACCGATGGCCGCGCGCTTGCAGGCGCAAGTACAAGATATTGAAGCAGTAGACCTAAAGACCGCCTACGAATCAACGCCAGGCTATAGCGCCCAGCAAAATACGCTGAATACCCAACAGTATTTTGTCTTTGTCATCAGCGTGCTGGTGATTGGCGGGTTCTTTCAAATTCAGACCTTGCAAAAAATTGCCCAAATTGGCATGCTCAAAGCCATCGGCACAGATAACCGCGTGATTGCCGTGGCGGCAGCGGCGCAAATCGTCGCCACTACTCTGCTGGGCGTGCTCATCGGCACTACCGTCACCCTGGCGCTCTCGCTGGCGATCCCCTCGGTGGTGCCAATCATCTTTTCACCATTATCTTCATCCATTGTGATTGTAGCTCTCATTTTGATGGGGCCAATCGGGGGGATGGTTTCTATCAGGCATTCGCTCAAGATTGAACCACTGACGGCGCTTGGCCTGGCGGCGTAATAACTTTTGTGCGCCTTTGTGTCCTTTGTGGATAAAAAAGAAATTGCTACTAATCTGGATTGGATATAGGGAGAGTTGAAATGGGAACGGCACTGGAAACAAAATCGGTTACCAAATTGTACGGGAATGGAAACGGAGCTATCAAAGCGGTTGACAGCGTATCCATCAATATTAATGCGGGCGAACTGGTGGCGCTGGTAGGGCCGAGCGGCTCGGGCAAAACCACCCTCATGGCCATGCTGGCGGGTCTGCTTTCTCCAAGCGCGGGCGATATCCTCATTGATGGCCTTGACCTGGGCAAACTGAGCGAAGCGCAGCGCACGCGCTTTCGCCGAGAAAAGATTGGCTTTACATTTCAAGCCAACAACCTTGTCCCTTATCTCACCGCGCTGGAAAACGTCGAACTGTTGCTGCGGCTGAATGGCAAACTAGATAAATCAGGCCAGGCTCGCGCCAAAGAGTTGTTAGTGCGGCTGGGCTTGGGCGAACGCCTGAACAGCCTGCCTCGCCAGCTTTCGGGTGGGCAACAACAACGGGTGGCGATTGCGCGCGCCCTCATTCACAATCCCAGCGTCGTGCTGGCCGACGAGCCAACCGCCAGCCTCGATACCGAGCGCGCCTATCAGGTGGTAGAAACCTTTGCCGGCCTGGTCCACGAGCAAAATCGCGCCGGCATTATGGTGACGCACGACCTGCGCATGTGCCAGTACGCAGATCGAATCATTCAGATGGTAGACGGCCAGGTAGAGCGCATTTTTGATGACAAGCAAGAGATTGCTGCGCTGGCAAACTCGGGTGGATTTGAAAAATTCGCCATGCCTGTTCACCAGCCCGCAGCGTCTATGCCGGTTCGCGCATAGGGATGCGCGAACTGCCCCACCCACAGGCTTGCCTGGGAGAGTCTGCCTATCCCTACGGTAAACACGAGGAGTCTAGATGAATCAAATTGCAGAACACAAAGAGCCCATTTACAACATTGGCGCGGTAGCGCGCATGACGGGCATTGCCATTGCCACACTGCGCGCGTGGGAGCGGCGCTATGGCTTTCCAGAATCGGGGCGCACTTCTGGCGGGCATCGCCTGTATTCGGAGGATGATGTAGATTGCCTGCGTTGGGTCAAAACGCATATTGATGGCGGCATGCGCGCTTCCAAGGCCATTCAAGCCTTGCTGCGCCGCAACAAAGAAACTCTTGCACAATCCGATCAACCCACCCACGCCGAACGTTCGGCAAGCGACCCGACGGCCTTGCAACTATTTCACAAGCAGCTTTTCCAGGCGCTTGTTGCCCACAACCTCACCGGCGCCGACCACATCTTGGGTGAAGCATTACTGGTGCACAGCCTGGATGACCTCATCCTGGATGTGATTGGCCCCACCATGGCCGAGGTTGGCCAGGCATGGATGGATAATCACATTGGCGTCGCCACCGAACACCTGGCCACCAATTACCTGCGCCATCGGCTGCAAACCTGGGCCATCAGCAGCGCCCCCGCCTACCCGCTTGCGCCGGTTGCGCTGGCGTGCGCGCCGGGTGAATTGCACGAAGGCGGCTTGCTCATTCTATCTGCCCTGCTGCGCCGGCGGCGCTGGCCGGTGGCTTATCTGGGGCAAACCGTCCCCCTGCCCAGCCTGGCCAAGCTGGCGCAAGACATCAAACCACAAATGATTGTGCTGGCTGCCATGCTTAAAGAATCTGCCCAGGCGCTGACCGACTTGGGCAAGTGGCTGCCCACAGCAATCGAAACGGGCCAGCCAATTGTTGCCTATGGCGGGCGCATTTTCAACGAACAACCCGAATGGCGGGCGCGCGTGCCGGGGCTATTCTTGGGCGAAACTTTGCGCGCCGGCTTGCAGGCGATAGAAAATATTATTCAGAGGAATAGCCGCACAAGATAGCGCTTCTTGCGCCTAGCGCCCACCCTGCGCTCATAGCAAAGTCTCGTGGTGCTCCGAATCAAACACGTGCGCATGCAGGTTGGCAATCCAAAATCGGCCTTCTTGGGTCACGCGCAGGTAGTGCAGAGCCTCCTGGATGTGCTGGCTGACCACATTCCAGTAAAAATCAGCATACCCCCTGCGCATGTGCTCAGGGTTTTTGTAGCCGGTCTGCTCATTCATTCCGGTTTCCTCAAATTCGTAAAACAGCGCCGGAATCTTGCGCAAATAGCGCGGGTCGCCCAGTTGCCCAATAAAATCGGCCGCCCGCACCAAGCCCCCATAGCCTTTGGTATCTTTATGAGATTCGCCCTCAGGCACGGGAAAACGAGTCATCTCAATATAAGAGACAATTGCCTCCGCGTCAATGCTTACCAGCAACTGCCCATCAAAGCGTTCGCGCACAAACAACTTGCTGCGGTCCACATGAAAAGGCTGTAGCATGGCATTGGTGCCCGACGGGGGAACCTCTACCACCTCGTTGCCAATGCCGGTAGCAATTGTGTCGCCCTTGTCAGCCTGGCATATTCCCCTAACGTAACCAATATCGTGGCACAACAAGGCAATGGTAACCAACAGCCAATCTCTGGGCGTCACGCCGCCCTGGCACAAGTGCTTGCCCTTTAGAATAGACTGCCCCACCAAGGTAACCAGGATGGTGTGTTCTACATTGTGATACAGCGCATCAGAATTGGCAATATTTTCCAACGCCAGTTGGCCCACCCAGGCGATGATATTGCCATACTCTGCATCCATCGCGCTATACATTTCCTGGTAGGCTTCTCTAAGCTCGTTCACAAAGTGGTTTATGATTATATTTTGCAAGCTAAACATCTCTCACCCCCTGGGTTTTCAGAGAACGTTCCCTCATCCATCATCTGCAGCGCGGTGGGCGGGCCTGAGCGATTATGTTGATAGGTTGATTTTAGCATCCACGACAAGCTGTGTCAACACACAGTGTAACACACACAGTGCAAATTGACTCAAACCACATTGTACTCTCGCGTTGTTTGCCCCATTTGAAAGCGGCTCAAACGCAAGCTAGAGATATCCAGCGTGCTCGTCTTGCCGTCTAGAATCTCTTCGGCCAGCAGCAGGCCGCAGGCAGGCCCGTGCATAAAGCCATGACCAGAAAAACCCGTGATGCAGTAAAGCCCTGCCACTTTATCCACTGCGCCCAAGATGGGGTGCGCGTCGGGCGTATTCTCATACAGCCCGGCCCAGCGGCTGGCGACGCCGGCCTGCTCGAGCAGCGGCAGGCGCTTGCAAGCCGCCTCAAAATGAACCAGCTCCCATTCGCTGTCCACGTTCTGGTTAAAGCTCACTGGCTCGTTGACATTCGACATGCCGGTCAAGATGCCCGCCCCTTCGCGATGAAAATACAAACTGCGCGCAAATTCGATGACAAAGGGGAAATCCGGCGGCAAGCCGGCCATGGCGGTTGTGACAGCAATCTGCCGCCGCACCGGCGCAACCGGCAGATCTACACCGGCCATTTTGCCCACCAATCCGGCCCACGGCCCGGCAGCATTCACAATGATAGGGGTCTCAACAGTGCCCAGCGCCGTCTCTACAGCGCGCACCTTGCCGCCCCCGGTGCAAACCCCGGTCACCTCGGCATCGGTAAAGCACTTGGCACCCAATCGGCGCGCCCCGGCAATATACCCTTGCACCACCCCGTTAGGGTCAGCCAGGCCATCCTCCGGCCCAAAAGTCGCCCCGATTGCATCGGCATAATTCATCAGTGGCAGCCTGCGGCGCACCTCGTCGCCATCCAACCACTGCGTTCGCGCCCCCAAGTTGTTTTGCAGCGCCACCTGCCGCTTGAATTCGGCTACATCTTGCTCGCGCGTCAGCACGAACAAATAGCCGCACTTGCGTATGTCAATCGCCTGCCCCAGTTCTTGCTCAAAGCGATCGAGCATGGGCAAGCTGATTAATGATAGCCTGATATTGATCTCGGTGTCGAACTGGTAGCGAATGCCCCCGGCGCACTTGCCGGTGGCCTCCATGCCAAAAAAGCCGTTGCGCTCCAGCAAGATCACATTCTTGCAGCCCCTCAGCGCCAGGTGATAGGCCGCGCTTGCGCCCATCACCCCACCGCCGATGACGACGACATCTGCCACAGCAGGAAACTTCATTTTTTCTCTCCTCAGTGCTTGACGAACGACCACGAACCAACGATCACAAATCTACTGTGCCTTGTCCTTCGCCGTTCTACAATGGCAACCACGTCCCAATCCCACCCTCCTTGGCGCGGCGATAAATCTCTGGCGCTACAGCCATATCGTCCATCGCCAGCCCCAGGTTCATTCCCATCGTCCGCTCGTCGTCGCGTTCGCGCCCCGGCCTGAGGCCAGCCACAATCTCACCCAAGTCGGCGTAGGGATCGGGTGTGGCCTGAAAGTAACCTACGCTTTTGTAATATTGAAACTGCGCGTGGTCGTCTGTGGCCAGCTTGTCAAACTGCGCCAGGGCTTCTGGGGTCCAATAGCTATCAAAATCTACCGCGCTGGCAAACGCCCCCGGCCCAAGCCAACCTGGCTGGATGGTCGGCGTGGGATGTTTGAGGATTGGCCCAGAGCTCACCACCAGGTCGCTTTCAACCACGGCTTGCTTTGGCTCATCCACGCCAACCACTTGCACGCTCAACTTGTCTGACATCTCGTCAACATAGCGCCGCTGCGTCTCTGGGAAAATGTCATAGGCATACACCCGCTTCACCGGGAACAGGGCCGCCAACGCCAGCAAATTGGTGCGTCCCTGCACCCCGCAGGCCAAAATGCCCACCACCTCGCTTTGCTTGCGGGCCAGGTACTTGGCCGATAGCGCCGAAGCTGCCCCGGTGCGATAGGCCGTGATCCACGTGCAATCCATCACGGCACACGGCAAACCTGTCTCCGCATCGTTCAAGACAAGCAGGCCAGAAATATAGGGCAGGCCGCGCTTATAGTTTTCTGGAAAGCCGCTCACCCACTTGATGCCGGCCGATTTCAGCGCAGGGATATAGGCCGGCATGGCGTGAATGAACGCATCTGGGGCGGGGTGAATGCCCGGCTTGGGCGGCATTTCTACTCGCCCGTGGCCTTTTTCTTTAAACGCTGCCTCCAATAGCTCAATGATCGTTGGCATATCTAGCGCCACGCTTTCCACATCGGCGCGTGAAAGATAGAGCAACTGCTCCTGGCTCATTGCATCCTCCTGGTTCAAAAATGAATCAGGGGGCAAACACCTTGTTGCCCCCCATCATCAACACATACTTCCTATAGTCATTGCCGCAGCCAGCGGCTTGCATGCGGAAAACTGGCTTAGGACTAGGGATTAGATAACTTGCTCATCTATAGCTCGTTTTGCCCGTATTTCGGCGTCACTGTGGGCAAGTTATCTAATTTCCAATCCTTAGCGCGGGCTGATCTTGGCAGCTTCTTTCAACCCCGCCAAAAGCGCCTGCCTATTTATCTCTTCGGTGCCTTTAGGAGCGCGCGCCAGCACAGCTTTCTCAACAGATTCAGAGGAAACTATCCCCGTGAGACCCACCAGCAAGCCTAATGCCACCACATTGGCTACAATTGATTTACCGGTGGTTTCTATTGCCAGCCGCGTAATGGACACCCGCACAGCCCGGTTGGTAGGCACGCGTCCCACCTTGTCGGTATCTACAATCAGCAAGCCCTCTTTCTTCACATCGTAAAAGTACTTGTCGCAAGCCTCTTGGCTCATTGCCACCAGCACATCGGCTTCCATGACCTTGGGGTAATCAATCTCGCCATCGCTGATCACCACCTCAGACTTGCTTGCCCCGCCGCGCGCCTCTGGCCCATAACTCTGTGTTTGGATGGCATTTTTGCCCGCATAAATGGCAGCCGCCTCGGCCAAGATCAATCCGGCCAAAATCATGCCCTGCCCTCCCTCGCCTGCCAAGCGGATTTCATAACGCTCGCTCATTGCTTATGCCCCTCCTTTGATCGAGGTCTGAGTCCCATTAGGTGGTTTCACGCCCCGCGCCTGCTCAATGACCGCCTCGTACAACTGGGTGTATTCTGGTTTTTCCTGGTCGTTATGAAACACTCCCCGCACAATCTTGCCCTGCAGTTCTTCTGGTGGCAACTTTTCAGCCGCCGCTTGGGTCAGGCTGCTCTCTTTCAAAGCGCGCATCATCTCTACCGCCGTGCCCAGCTTGTTAATTCGCCCCAAGGTTGTATGGCAATAACTGACGGCTTCCACCACGGCAAAACCCGGCGTGCGAATGGCCTGCTCGATATACTTGTCAAGCTCGACCGCATGGTACACCGTGCTGCGAGCCACATAAGATGCCCCAGCCGCCTTGGAAAGCTCGACAATGGGGAAACTTTGCTCGATATTTCCATACGGCGCAGTCATGGCGCGCAGGCCCACCGGCGTGGTCGGGCTATATTGCCCGCCCGTCATGCCATAGATGGAATTGTTCACAATAACGGCTGTCAGGCCAATGTTGCGCCGGGCGGCGTGGATAAAGTGATTGCCGCCAATAGCCAGCGCATCCCCATCGCCCATGACTACAATCACCTCCAACTTGGGTTTGGCCAACTTGAGGCCGGTGGCAAACGCCAATGCCCGGCCATGCGTGGTATGCATGGTATTGAAATCCATATAAACCGGCATGCGGCCCGTGCAGCCGATGCCCGATACGATTGCCACATCATCTTTGGCCAGGCCCACCCGGTCAATCGCTCGAATCAACGAGCCCATGACAATGCCAATTCCACAGCCCGAGCACCAAACATTGGGGAATTTTTTGGTCTGGCGCAAATACTCGTAAGCAGAATGTTCTTCTCGATTCATATCACCATAACCCTCTAGGTCTCCAACGCAGCCATTATCATTTGAGGCGTCACCATTTCGCCATTGGCCTTGTTCACTCGCACCACCTTCTGGCGGCCCGCCACGCGCTCAACCTCCAAAGCCAACTGCCCCAGGTTCATCTCTGGCACAATAATGCGCTTGGCGGTTCGGGCCACACGATCAATGAGCGCCTCTGGGAAAGGCCAGAGGGTTTGCAATTTGACCATGCTCACCTTCTGCCGTCGCGCGCGCGCCAATTTAACCGCCTGGGCCGCCGAGCGCGCCACCGCCCCATAAGCCACAATCACCACCCGCGCCGAACCCAGGCTACTATCGTCGTACAGCAAAATGTCGCTCAGGTTTCGCTCGATCTTGCGATGCACCCGCGCGATCCACGGGTCAATCTCATCCAGGCGTTGGGTAGGAAAACCCGCCGGATCGTGCAGCAAGCCGGTGATATGATAGCGGTAGCCCTCGCCAAAGTTGGCCATGGGCGGCACATCGGATGGGGTTTCGGCATAGGGCTTGTACCATTCAGGCGGCACACTGGTGGTTACCCGCTCCACGCGCTCCAAAGTCTCAAAATCAGGCAGGTCTACCTTCTCACGCATGTGGCCGATAGTTTCTTCTGTTAACAAAATGACCGGCGTGCGATATTTTTCAGAGAAATTAAAAGCCTTGACCGTCAAATCAAAAGCCTCGCGCACCGACGAGGGGGAAAGTACAATGATGGGATGGTCGCCATGAGTGCCCCACCTGGCCTGCATCACATCGCCCTGCGATGGCCCGGTGGGCTGCCCGGTGCTCGGCCCCTGGCGTTGCACATTTACAATAACGCAGGGCACTTCGGCCACAGCCGCATAGCCAATGTGCTCCTGCATCAACGAAAAGCCCGGCCCCGAGGTAGCCGTCATGGCCTTTAGCCCGCCTACCGATGCGCCAATCACGGCGGCCAGGCTTGCAATCTCATCCTCCATCTGAATGAACTTGCCCCCCACCTTGGGCAGCTCGCGCGACATCATTTCGGCAATCTCGGTGGAAGGTGTAATAGGATAACCGCCAAAAAAGCGGCAGCCAGCCGCCAGCGCCCCCCAGCTAATTGCCTCGTTGCCCTGCATCAATCTAACTGTCACCGCTCACCTCCGCCCTCAGCCTTTTCTTCTACCGGCTTGACAATCAGCGCAAAATCCGGGCAATGCGTGTCGCACCAGTGACAGGCGGTGCATTTCTCAGCCGCCACCACATAGGGGTGCCCCTCGCCGTCCAGCGCCAGCACTCCCGCCGGGCAGAACGCCACACACAACCCGCAGCCCTTGCACCAAGTGCCAAAAAGCACAACCCGACCACGCGGCCCGCGCTTGGGGCGCTTTTCCTGGGCCTCAGGGGGGGGGTCGCTTGCTGCACTAATCTCTCCAGACAACTTGCCTCCTTACTTCAAAACATTAGAATGTTATCTCAACTCTTGCAAACAAGGGTACACTGTTTTAGTATTCTTGTGACGTGTGGAGTGTCAACCTTAGAACAGGCAGATTGTCACCAATCAATCCTCTCCTTGTTTCATTTGAACCTGCACCGCAAAAGCCGCCGCCTGAGCGCGGTTAGCCAGATGCAGCTTGTCCAAGATGCTGCGCACATGATTCTTGACCGTGTTCTCGGCAATATGCAGCTTTTCTCCAATCTCGCGGTTCGTCAGGCCACGCGCAATCAGGTTCAGCACCTCTTGCTCGCGCTCGGTAATGGCGGTGGAGGTTTGCACCACCGGCGATGGCGGCTCGCTGCTGCTGCGCGCAAACTCGCGCAGCAGCTTGGTCGCCATCAAGCGGCTGATAGGCGCTTCGCCCTGTGCCAGCCCACGCAAATGGTTGAATAGTTCATCTGGCTTGATGCTTTTGAGCAAATAGCCCATTGCCCCCGCTCGAATAGCCGAAAACAAATCCACGTCGTCATCTGAAACCGTCAGCATCACAATCTGGATGCCATGGATTTGCTGCACAATCAGCCGGGTGGCCTCTGGCCCGCTGCAGCGAGGCATGGTCACATCCATCAAAATCAAATCAGGCTTGAGCGTCTTGGCTTTATCCAGTCCTTCTATGCCATCGCCGGCCTCACCCACCACCTCAAAATCGGCCTGGCTGTTCAGCAAACTGGCCAGCCCCTTACGGAACAGAATATGGTCATCTACCAATAAAATACGCATAGGCGGCATATCAGTTTTCCTTTTCCAAATCTTTGGGAACCACCACCGCAATCCGCGTGCCAGCGCCCAACTGGGTCAAGATATCCAAAGTGCCATTAATCGCTTCAACCCGTTCTCGCATGGTAGTCAAGCCAAAGTTCTTGCGGTTCTGCCCCCGCAACACAGCATCCATATCAAAGCCCTGCCCATTATCCTGAATCGTCACACGCAGGCGTTGGCGATAATTATCTACCGTCACCCAGGCAATCTGGGCGCGCGCATGCTTGCGGACATTGATCAGCGCCTCCTGGATGATGCGCATAAGCTGCACCTCGACTAGCGGCGCAAGCACAACCATGCCGGTGCCATCTACCGCCGTGAACTCGGTTTGGATATCATTGCGCACGCCAAAGTCTAGCACAAACTCTCTCAGCATTGGCACAAAGTCGGCCCCTTTGGGCGAAGTCAGGCGCAAAGCCGTAATAGCCTCGCGCACATCCCGGTTGGCCGCGTCAATCACCTGGGCCGCTTCGCCCAACTCTTTGCGCACCTGATCTACCTGCCCGGCTACCAGCAAACTCTGCGCCATCCCCACCCGCAGGTTCAAAAGAGCCAGGGCCTGGGCCAGCCCATCGTGGATCTCTCGGCTGATGCGTTCACGCTCCTGCACAATGACCATGTGCTCTACCCCGCGGGTCAACTGTTGAACCCGCTTTTCCATCTCGCCGTACAACTGCGCATTTTCAATAGCAATCCCTAGCTGATTCCCCACTGCCGTCAACAACTCCATATCGGCCGGGTCGCCCAGGTTCTGCCGCCGGCTCTGCACCGTCAGCACACCCAACCCGCGGTTCTGCGAGCGCAACGGCACGCTCGCCACAGAGCAATAGCCATGCTTTTTGCACGTCAACCGTGTCACGCGCGGGTCACTTTCCAGGTCGGTCACCAGCATGGGCTGAGCCGAATGAGCCACTTGTCCGCACACGCACTCGCCCAACCTCACAGAGGCTTCTTCCGCCAGGAATGAAACCGGCATGCCTACCGCCGTCTCCAGGTTCAAAGAACGTCCTTCCTCCCCTAGCAGGCGAATATGAACGGCATCCACTTCCAGCACCCTGCGGATATGCTCTGCGCCCTGCAGCAGCACCTCATCCAGGCGCAAAGTGCTTCCCAGGCAATAGGCCATCTCGTGCAATGCCTTCAAGCGCGCGGCCTGTTTTTCCAGTGTGGCCGTACCCGTCTCCACCTGCTGCGCCAAATGCTGCTCGCGTTGCCCAGCCTGCTCCCGCCCTCGGGCAACCAGCACCGCCGCCGCAGCCAAGATCAACAAAGCCACCAGTCCCAAACCGCCAACCCAACTATTTCTCAATACCAGGCCAGCAATATTTAACCCGATGGTCACAACACCCCAGGCCAAGAGCGCGCCAGAAAATTTACCCAACCGCAGTTTCCATTCGTTCATTACAGTAATTATAATATCACATCATGACTAAAGCAAGACAGCAAAGCTTTCGCAGTGGTGGAGCCAAAGGCCCCCTGTGGGTAGAAAGTTTTATACTTTCCTATACCATAAAACAAACAGCCCGGCAAATTGCGCCGGGCTGTACTGGGGCGGAGGGATTCGAACCCCCGGTAAACAGATCCAAAGTCTGCCGCCTTACCACTTGGCCACGCCCCATCGTGCGGCTATTCTAGCATGATTTAGACAAGCGTGCAACCATCAAGCGCCTCGTACAACATCACCCCTGCCGCCACAGCCAGGTTCAGCGAACTGACGTGGCCCAACATGGGCATGCGCACCGTCTGGCTACAAACAGCCAACTGCTCTGCCGATAACCCCTTTTGCTCATTGCCCATCAGCAAGATCAATGGAAGCGAATACTGTGCCGCGCGGTAATCGTGGCCGGCCTTGGCCGATGTTCCGATAACGTGGTAACTATGCTGCCTTGCCCATTTTGCAAAGCTGTCAAACGTCGCCGATGCAACCTGCTTGCAAAACAGCGTCCCCATGCTGGCTCGCACAGCGTTAGGATGATACACATCTGCGCCACCATCCAGCAAGATCAAGCCACTCGCGCCTACAGCGTCAATTGTGCGCAAGATCGAGCCAATATTACCGGGGTCTTGTGGTGATACCAGCGCAACCCCAAAAGCAAAACTACGCGGTTCCAAATCGTCCAGTTGTGCGCTTGCCTGGCGGACAACAGCCATGATGCCGGCGGGGTTATCCTTCTCGCTGAGAGATTCGAAAATATCAGTGGCAACTGAGTAGCATGGCAGGCCGCGCCCCGATTCGCGCTCAATCAATTCGCGCGCAAACGAACTGGTGAGCAACTCGGGCGACCAGCACACACAACCCACCTGCGCCCCGGCCTCAATCGCGGCGGCCACATGCGCAATGCCTTCCACAACAAACAAGCCGGTGGCCTCGCGCTCTTTGCGCTGGCGCAGCGCGCGCAATTGCCTAACCTTTGGGTTGGCGCGGCTAGTAATCACGTCACTTTTCCCAGTTATCCCAGCTTCGGGATTTTAGTTGCACTATGGCCTTGCGCAAGCTGACAACAACAAGACCAAAAAAGAAATTCCTATACTCCCGTTAAACAAAAATCTCTTGGCGATGACCTACTCTCCCAGGGGGTTGCCCCCCAAGTACCATCGGCGCTGACAGGCTTAGCTTCCGGGTTCGGGATGGGACCGGGCGTACCCCTGCCGCACAAATCACCAAGAGACTTTTGTCAAATATCAAGCAATATTTGCAACTTACAGATACCCTAAAAACTGAATAGAACGCTACATTGAGGACTTTAAATTCCCCGCATCACATCAAGCCCTCGACCATTAGCATCCGCTTGGCTGAACATTACTGTCTTACACCTGCGGCCTATTAAACCGGTGGTCTGCCGGCGGTCTTACCCGGTTTCCCGGTGGGGGATCTAATCTTGGGGCAAGTTTCCCACTTAGATGCATTCAGCGGTTATCTCTGCCAGACGTAGCTACCCAGCAATGCCGTTGGCACGACAACTGGCACACCAGAGGTCTGTCCACCCCGGTCCTCTCGTACTAGGGGCAGCCCCCCGCAAATCCCCTGCGCCCACAGCGGATAGAGACCGACCTGTCTCACGACGGTCTGAACCCAGCTCACGTACCGCTTTAATGGGCGAACAGCCCAACCCTTGGGACCTTATCCAGCCCCAGGATGCGATGAGCCGACATCGAGGTGCCGA
>JBGSMF010000499.1:0-3786 GCA_041740315.1 Thermoflexales bacterium | reverse complement strand
GGCGGTCAGCTTTTTGTATTTGCGGTGCAGGCCATACACGACCATATTGCTCTCTTCAGGCCGAATCAACGTGAGGGGTTCGCCCAAGACCAGGCTTGCCCAGATCGCGCCCAACACTTTGGGATGGCCGGGCGCGAGCTCTAGCCAGATGACGACGAGCTTTTCGTGTTCCTCGCCTTCCTTGTCAGTGATGGTCATTGAGGCTATGCCGTAGCCGCAGACGATCACCGACGTTGATGCATTCCGTATGCGTGTTGCTAACATAAGCCCTCCTCTCAGATGGAGATAGAGATTTCAGATAGAGAGCCTCTATCTCTATCTCCCATCTCTATCCATCATCCGCTAAACCCCAGGCCGCGTTCTTTCAGGCTGACCCATCTGCCTGTCCCCGCTCCTCCAATGATGAGATGATCCAACAACTCTATGTCTATCAGCTTGCCAGCTTGAAATATTTGTTGATTAACGCTGACATCTTCACTCGAGGGGCTGGGGTCCCCAGATGGGTGCGAGTGCGCGACAATGATGGCCGCGCCATTGCACCGAATAGCTTCGCGGAACAATTCGCCCACCCTCACCATCGTTGTGTTGAGGCTGCCCTTGTAAACCGTGTGAATGCCGTGGACTCGATTGCGGGTATCCAGAACCATCACATGCATTTCCTCGGCATCCAGGTTTGCCATTCGACTCTGGAAAAAGGGGGCGGCGTCAGCTGGGCTTTTGATTTGCGGGCGATCATCGGGCGAGCCTGTCATCAAACGCCGGCCCAGCTCAAAGGCGGCCTTGATGCGCGCCGCGCCCCGCCGCCCGACGCCTTTCACCTGCTGCAACTCCATCGGCGACGCGCGTAACAGGTCAAGCAGCGTCGAGAACTTGGACAGCACGCGCAGCGCCGCATCCGGGTCGCCGAGCACGGCGCTGAGCAAGTCCAGTGACGTGGCCGCAGTGGCCGTGTCCAACACGCGGTCTCCGGGTCTCTCCCGCAGCATCTTCAATGAAGGCGCGGGAGCGTCTTGCTGCAAGTCTCCAAACAGGGTCAATTGATACATGGTGTTTTATCCTTTCAAAGCAACGGCTAGGCGCGGTTTCTCTTGAGTTTTTCGATTGCCTGGCGGATTTCGGTGTCGGACAGCGGGCGCCAGCGCAGCGCGCCATTCGGCTTGCACAACAATCCCACTGGTTGAGGCGAGTATTGAGTTCGACACAGACAGAGAATGCCGTCTCCTGGCGTCAGCCACAGGTCTGATGTAACATAGATATTCTGGCCGGTCGGCCACGGGCTGGTTGCCCTTGCGTTGATGACTTGCTTGACGATTGCCAGAATAGCGGTCACCTCTGATCCGTTCCGCTCAATGATATGCCCTGCCACACATTCGACGCACGGCACATCGCCACGCCCGCCCTTGTACACATCAGTGGCAACTGCCGGGGCCAGGCACGTTGGGCACACAAAGACGCGCCCGCGCGCCCACCCCGGAACGACTCCCAGCACGCTCCAGGTCTCGCCCAAAGTGCTCCAAGCGTTAGAAAAAGTAATCCCGTTCGCCAAGCCTTCACCGTGAGCCAGCCGAACGGTTGTAATCTGTTGTGGCTCACCCATTGCCCGCTCCCCGGTCTTTATCTCCATTTCCACTCTCTATCTCCCCAATCATCGCCAGCAGCACGCGCCGGGTAGTCTCCACATCGGCCAGGGCACGATGCAAGCGCAGACCGTAGAGAGACACACCACATTGCCTGGCCGCATCGCACAGCTTGTGCCAGCGGTAAGATTGCCGGGCTGCCACCCATTCAGTTTTGTAGCGGGAGAAAAGTTTCATGGCACAACGCCAGGATGCCGGCGCCTCACTATCCCAATCCAATCCATTTGCCGCCGCCGACTGGCGCAGCAGGCGCAAGTCGTACTCGGCGTTATACGTGATGACGGTTTGGCCGGTCAGCACGCCCTTCAGCGCGGGCAGCAAATCAGCAAACGCCGGCGCGCCAGATACCGCTTCGTCGGTGATGCCATGCACCGCCCTGGCCTCGGCGGGAATGGGAACGGTGGGCCGCACCAGGGTATCCAGCAGCACATTGCCTTTCATGTCAATCACGGCCACGTCACACACCTGGACCATATCGTCCAGGCCGGTCGTTTCGGTGTCCAGGATGACCGGCTGTTGAGCTAACCACTCGCGCAGTTGCGCGAGCGCAGCAATACGAACTTTGTTCATTGTGTCGCCTCCTGTCTATATCAGCACGAGTTGATGTTCTTTCTTTTGTCTCGATTTGCGCCCGGCACCTGGCCGCCTGCGCGGCTCATCTGATGGTTTTGCGTCGAGCGCAGCGGGCGTTTCCAGTGCCACCTGGACTGGACGGCCCCACGCGGCCAGGTGCGCTTGAAACTCGGCCAGGCAGCCTTCTGGCGTGGAAGCGCCAATCAACCGAAGGCCATTTTCGTCGCGCCAGAGATCAATCGGGAGCGGTCCCGATTCGGCATCCAGGTAGTGCATCACCCAGTTCCACTCATTGAGAAGGTAGCGAGCGCCCATCAGCGTCAATACGTCGTCGTGATAACAAGGGTGTTCAGCGTCGGGATGAAATTGGAGCGCGTGCGTTGCCCGCAGGCGTTGGTACAAGGTTAGTGGCAGCGGTGCGCGAGGGCGACCATCCGACAATTGTGGGTTATCAGCCAAAACAATCTCTACAGTGTGCCCCCACGCGGCCAGGTGTGCGCAGAGCACGTCAGCGCACGCTCGCGGCGTGTCGGCCCGAACGATGTCCAGGTTCATCTTGCCCTCCCACAAGAGAATCGAGGGCATTGTGTCCGGTGGGCTTGAAAGCCAGCGGGCTATCCAATAATCCGGCCAACTGCTGTCCACAGGACGGCTATTGCCGTAGATAATCAGGCTACCGTCGCTATAGAATGGGTGGCGCGGATTGTCGGGAGGGACCTGGTAAATCAGCTCGTGGCGTGGCTTGAGTTTGGCTACGAGCGCATCCGGCAGCGGCGCGCGCGGCTTGCCATCGGCAAGCAGTGGAGCGGCAGGCAGGACTTTGGCTTGATTTGCAGTTGGCGATTTTGGCGTCAGGTCAATGTAATCGGCCAGGACTTCCGGCGGGACTGGATAGCCATTTGCCAGTGCGCGTTGAACTATCAGATAGTGAAAATCAAGATAGTCTTTGCCGACCTTGTAGGCGCTTTCGACTGAAGCGAGTCCCCACCCCCTGGCCGTGCACGCCAGCCGTATCCGCGCAAAGCGCGCAAACTCGCTTGCCTCTTCCGAGCCCCGCCTTCCTAACACATCTCGCGCAAGAAGGGCATACGCGGCCAGCGTTTCATCGTCAAGGTGTGGAATACCGTACTCGTACATAAACTCCCAATCCTGGTATAACCTGCCCAGTTGCTTGTCGGGCAATTCGGCCAAGTTGAATTTGTCGCGTTGCATTTCCCAAGACTCTTTCACATTTGCAGCCTCCATAAGAACAGGCGGGCAAGTCATTGCTCACTTGCCCGCTTGTCGCGTTGTGCTTCTTTGGCAATCTGCTGGCTAATGCCGGCAGGCCAATACTCTTAAACGTTTGTGTCTCTCTTCACGCGATTCGACATAAACATTGCCACAGGCGCGACAATGGAACCAATCCCGATAGGCGTTGTGACTATCTCGGTGGTGCAGTCGCTTCTTTTGGCAGCGGGGACAATAGATCATTCTGCGAGACAGCACTATTTCAACTCTGACCATTGCGGCCTGAAATGGCAACACCCGCTTTGCGAACTGGTAGACATTCATCACCCTTCCTCGTGCCGGCTGG
>JBGSMF010000498.1:0-3068 GCA_041740315.1 Thermoflexales bacterium | reverse complement strand
TACCCAGTGCGCTTTGTTGGGCGCCGGCGTCACCCAGGCAGGCCAATTGGGCATTGTTGCCGACACCTCGGCCCCGCTGCAACTGGTGATCGGTCGCCCGCTGGTTGACCCTCAGGCGCATCTGTGGACCGGCCATCACGTCATTGACAGCCAGTATGTGCTGGAAAGCAACGCTGGCATGATGGGCGAGGCGCTAGAGTGGATCGCCCACATTTTATATCCAGACGCGCCCAATCCCATTGCCATGCTCGATGCCGAGGCGGCCCAATCTATCCCTGGCGCGGCCGGGCTGATGTCTACCTTTGGCGGGCAAATATTTGATGGCAGCAACCTGAACTTGCCGCTGGGTCACCTGGCGCTCTCACACATGGTCGGCAGCAGTGACCCCGCCCGCCGCCGCCACCTGGCGCGCTCCATTTTAGAAGGGCTGGCCTATGCCGTGCGGGCTAATGCCCGGCAGATGACTGACCTGGCTGGCGGGAGGCAGCCCGAATACACGCTGATGGGCGGCATTTCGCGCAATGTCTTCTGGCCGCAGCTTGTAGCCGATGTATTGGGACAGCCCGTGCGGCTGGCCTCGACGATTCAAGCCTCTGCGCTGGGCGCCGCCATTTGCGCCGGCGTTGGCGCGGGCGTTTTTGGCAGCCTGGCCGAGGGCAGCCGCGCGTTAGTTACTCAGCCCAAACACCTATCCCCGCAAAGAGACCCAACACAGACCTACCGCGAACTCTATGAAAGTTGGCTGCAATTCCGCGCTGCTCACCAAGACGCCGATGCTGTGGCGGCCAACGTCATGCTCCAAGCCCTGACTGCCGGCCAACCGGCCCAAGCGCCGCGCCGCCAGCCCAGCTTCCGTCCGCGTATCCTCGTCACCGCTCAAATGGATGAATCTTCACTGGCCCGCCTGCGCCGCATTGGGCAGGTAGACTATGCCAGCTACCGCCAGGACTATCGAGTGCTCAGCGGAGAGGATCTGGTAGAGGCATTGCAAGGCGTGCACATTTTTATCACCGAGATAGATGTGGTAGATGCAAGCGCGCTGGCCCGTTTGCCAGACCTGCGCCTGCTGGCAAGCTGCCGGGGCAGCGCTGTTAATATTGACGTGGCGGCCTGCACCGCGTTTGACGTGCCGGTGCTCAACACACCCGGACGCAACGCCGACGCCGTAGCCGATCTGACCCTGGCGCTGATGTTGATGCTGGCGCGCAAGCTGCAAGCCGCCGCGCAGTTCTTGCGCCAGCCCGATGCCGAAGCCGGCGACATGGCGCGCATGGGCGCGGCCTACAGTGGATTTCAGGGCCTAGAGTTGTGGCGCAAGACGGTGGGACTGATTGGCATGGGCGCGGTGGGGCGGGGCGTCATCCGCCGCTTGCTGCCTTTTGGCGCGCGGGTGCTGGCGTACGATCCCTACATTACTCCCCAGCAAGCCACACTGGCCGGGGCACAATGGACCCCGTTGGAAACGCTGCTGCGCGAAAGCGATTTTGTCAGCCTGCACGCGCCCGCCACACCAGAAACAGCCGGGCTGCTGGGCGCCCAGCAATTTGCGTTGATGAAGCAGGGAGCGTTTCTCATCAACACCGCCCGCGCTGCCCTGGCCGACGAGGCCGCCCTGGCAGCCGCTCTGCACTCTGGGCAGTTGGGCGGCGCTGCGCTGGATGTCTTTTCCATCGAGCCGCCCGGCCCAAATGACGCGCTGCTTACCGCGCCCAATGTCATCGCCGTGCCTCACCTGGGCGGCAACACTCACGAGGTAGCCAGCCACCAGGGCGAAATCATCGCCGACGAGTTGGAGCGTATTCTGGCCGGCCAGCGCCCGCGCTTTTTGCTCAATCCAGAGGCTTTTAACAGTTTCAGTTGGAGCGCGCCGCGCTGCGCCCCCCTGCCAGAAATGCTGGCCCGCTTGCGCAGCGGCAGTGGCCCGGCCGTCAGCGACTTGCATGCCAAGCCGCACCCAGAGCCGCCCGCCCCCGAAAAGAGCAAGCTGCTTTCTGGCTTGCGTGGGCTGTTTGGCCCCAAACCTAACCCCGCAGTTAAAGCTATGGCATCAACCGATTCCACCCAGAAAGGAAAATCTCTTGCAATGCCTGTGCAGCGTGACATAAATCCCTCGACAGTTCCATCAGCATGCAGCACACTCGACCAAGGGGCAAAAAATTCCCAAGCTGTGCTAGAAACAATTTTGCGCCAGTGCCTTGCCGCGTGCGAGCAAGACGCAAGCCTGCTCGCCTTTGCCGCCAACCGCAAATTGACCATGCATTACGTGCTGACCGACGCCGGCCTTGAATTTTTCATGGTCTTTGACAATGGCCTCATGCAAGCCGGCATGGGCGCGCCGCCTGCCCAAGCCGACCTCACCCTAAAGATGAAAGCCGAGATTTTTGACGGCATGATGACGGGCAAAATCAATGGCACCACCGCCGCCATGACAGGCAAGCTAAAATTTGCCGGCGACACCAGCAAGGCGATGGCCATGCAAAAGATTCAAAAAGACATCATCCGCCTCTATACGCACATCCGCGAGCAGGTGGGCAATCCGGGCGATCTTGCCCAGCTTGTCCCCGCCCCTGCCCCCGCGCCTCAGGCCACGCCGATTGCGCCAACGCCGCGCGCACTCGCCGCGGGCGACGAGCGAGATGAGCTGGTGCAAACCATCCAAGAGATGTTTGAAAAGAACCTCATCACCGCCACGGGGGGCAACCTGAGCGCGCGCGCCAGCGCGTACCCAGAGCAGCTTTGGATCACGCCCAGCGGCCTGTTCAAAGGTAACCTGCGCCCCGATGTGATGGTGCGCATCAACATGGACGGCGAGCCGATGGAACAAGACGCCGCCTCACCTTCTAGCGAGCGGTGGATGCACACCGAGATTCTGCGGGCGCGCCCCGACCTGAACGCCGTCATTCACACTCACGCGCCGTGGGCCACCCTACTGGCGCTGACCGAAACACCCTTTTTGCCCGTCTCGACCGAAGCGGCCTTTATTGGCGATATTCCCCGCGTGCCCTTTATCATGCCCGGCACGCGCGAGCTGGCCGTGGCCGTGGCGGGGGCCGTCGGCCAGCACGGCG
>JBGSMF010000497.1:0-34843 GCA_041740315.1 Thermoflexales bacterium | reverse complement strand
TCATCGGCGTGAGCAGCCGGGCCACACCCGCCATTTACAATTACCTCAAGGGCACGCGCTTGCCTCAATTGCCCACGCTGGCAGAAGGCTTGGCCGGTGAGGTGGAAGCCGGGGCCATCACGCTAGAACTGGCGCGCCTGGCCGACGATATTGTGCTGGTTGAAGAGGCCGAGATTGCGCGAGCAATGGCCTGGATGGTTGAACACCACCACCTGATTGTCGAAGGTTCTGGCGCGGTGGGCGTGGCGGCGTTGCTTTCAGGCGTCATTGCGCCACACACTGGGCCAACGGCTGTTGTGATCACCGGCGGCAACCTGGATGTGGCGGACCTGCGGCGAGTGCTTTGAGTAGCGTTCAGCCGTTCCCCTCCCTCTCCCAATATGGGAGAGGGAGGGGGTAGGGGTGGGTGAGGTTTATTTGCCAATTTCTACCGTCAGGTCCACCTGCGCCTGCACAATGATCTGCCCCAGGCTGAATTCGCCGTCTTCGGGCTGCGGCGCTTCGGATGACGGGGCAGCTTGCATCACGTTCTGCTGAACGTTGGCCCACTGGTTAGACCAGCGTCCCGAACTGTTCCACATTCCCCAGTAATACGACCACGAGTTTTCTTGAATGTTGGTCACATCGCCAACCTTCAAATTGACTGCCCCAGCCAGTCCCTGAGCTTTTTCCAATGCCGCTTTGGCGGCCAAGGCGCGCGCCTGGTCGCGCAGCTCGCGCGTTCGCGTGGTGGTAAAGCTCACGTCATCTACCGTTGTCGCACCGGCCTCTAGCGCGGCGGCCACCACATCGCTCAATTTGCCTACCTCGCGCAGCGTGACCAGGACGGTGTTGTCTGTCCAATAGCCCACAACCGTGCTTTTGCCGAGAGCCTTGTAATCATATTCGGGGCGGATGTCGAAATAATCGGTGGCAATGTCTTTCGCCGCTATGCCCTGGCCGCGAATCGCCTTGAGCACATTTTCAATGCGCCGGGCATTTTGCGCTTGCGATTCGCGCGGTGAATACGCAAAGGTCTGCACCCCTATCCGGATGGTAGCCTTGTCTGGTTGGACGCGGATGACGGCGCTGCCAGTGGTGTGGATGGTGCCCGTCGTTTCAAGCGCAGAACTCGCCTGCGCCCTGGCTACCTCCGGCAAACCTGCTGGGCGAGATGACCACAGCGTTGCTATAGCCAGCACGCACACCACAATTATCAAGACAGAGTTTGTGTTTTCCTTAATGTTTTTCATTTTGATCCTCCTATATGTCAATTAATTTTCACCGATTGTAAGGTATGAGGGTTACTGCGCCGCTGTAAAAAGCTGCGCCCGATCCAGCGTGATTAAAAGTTCCTTGAATCTGGCCATTCTTCTGCTGAATTTCAAGCCCCATAGTCAAATGGAATTGACCTACAAAATCCACCTTGAGCGTTGCGCCTTCGAGTGAAGCGAACCACATTGTTCCGGCTTCTTTTAGTGTGCCATTTTCAACACGCAAAATGCGGCAGTCGGTCGGCAACTGGGCCAGGCGGAACACCAGATTTTTGTAATCGTCTGGCAATGGACTGCCATCGGGGTTTTGCAGCCTCCATTCCCCTTGAAAGGCGACAGGAATTTGTTGGATGTGCCAGTCACTTTCCACAACCCCCATCGAGCTGGTGTGCTGCATTGGTGTTGGTGTACAAGCTGCAAAATAATCCTTGAGCGCCTGTTCTAGAGGGGTGAATAATGCTATTGCTTCCTCGGTATATATTCCGTGATTAATATAAAGCGGTGATGTCACAATGATGTATTCTTTCGTTTCCGCAAAATAGGTGGGAATATCCCACGAATAAATGCTCTCTTGTTGGATTATCCCCAAGATTTTTTCCTTGTCATTTATTCTGTAAAAATAGAGCCGCAAGTATGGATGTAATTCTGTTGCAGAGGTAATAAAAGTGCGGGTTTGATCCGTGAAATCAATCCTGAAAACAGGCTCTTCCAGTCCGTGGGGATGCCCCATTTTGCCTGTTTCGGTTATGACTGTGAGCGTCCAGTCGTTGGGCAAGCTGTTTTGAATCCCAGATAAGAAACTGTCGCTTTGAGGTGCAGGCTCTGTTGGAAGCACTGGCGCGCTAGCTGGTGGTGTAATGGACGGCACAGGCGCGCTGGGTGCGATTGTGCCTTCGGTAGTTGTCGTGGCCGTCGGTAACGCAGGCTTTGTTGGGTCGGCGTCTACAACGCAAGCGGCCAACAGCGTAACTAGCAGCACAAGTCGCCAATTTTTCATTCTAATCACTTTTCTCTTATCTGGGGGTCTCTGGTAGGGCCAAAAGTCCCTCAGCCGCCTGTCTGATATCGCCGCTATTGTTTCCTCCATCGTGGCGAAGCAATTCCACGAGATAAGGTCTGGAGCGTGGAGTGGTTAGCCACTGGCTGTGATGAGACAGAATTTGCATGCACAGGTCGTTGTCGCCTGTGTGCAGGCCCCAGTTCAGCGCATCTACAATCCGCTCTTGGTTTTTTGCCGCCCCCGGCCGGTCAAAAGAGAGGAGTTGAAAAAGAATGTAGAGCATTTTTCGCTTGATTTCTGGACGGTTTTCCTGCTCTATTTGAGACAAAAGCGCATCGAGGAAAAATTCCCCGTTTGCAGGATGCTCAAAGAAATTTTCCATAGCCGCGATATCTCCACAGACTGTTATGGCTGTCTCTCTGGTAAAGAGCTCTGCCTGGCGCAGTTGTTGCACAAGCGACGCAATTATCTCTTGGCTCCCTTGATACGACGTGCCCACTGACCAGCGGAGCCAGGCCCAGGCCGACATTACTCGCACAAGCGCGTTTTCATCACTTGTTGCAAGCTGCCAGAGGCTCGTGCGCAGTTCATCCTCTGGAAAATCAAAATAACGCGGGTCAATAGACTGCTTCCACATTTCATTGAGCAACATTTTTGCGGCTGCAGCCCGTTTGTAAGGATTGGGGTCTCTTTGCAGTTCCCACCACTTGTAACGGTCGCCGAGAGGGGCCACCTCGGATAAGGCTTTGTTGAACATCTCTTCAGAAAGGGCCGGCTTGATTACTATGGGCGCTCTGTCAGTGGTGATCCGCTGTTTTCTTTGAGCAACCTCTTTCGGCGTCTTGCCCCAATACAGCTCGTAATCCCAAACGAGGCTGGCCTGGCCTAGGGCCTTGTTCAGGAAACCGCGATAAGCGTAGACGTAACTCTCGCCTGGGTCTAATCTGACTATTTGCGAGGCGATCAACTCTTTGTGGTCCGCCAGCTCAATGTAAGGCAGATAGGTGGGCTTGGGAAAGGGGGCATTTATTCTTTCATCTGGCAAGAGAAACACGCAATAGCCGGCCCAAGAATCTTGGTCGAAAATGCTGATAAAGATCTTTTCCTGGCTTGTATTCGTCAGCCTGAACTCGATAGCCATCTCCTCTCCGGCTCTGTATTCTTCTTTGCCGGGCGTCAGGCTTGCCTTGATATAAATCTCTTGGGTAGGTTCTGTTGTCATAGCCGGTTGAACAGCGATAGAGTCGGCAGGCGTTAGCGTGGATGGGGTGAGAGAAGTCGGCATAGATGCCCAAGTGCAAGCGGCCAACAACATGACCAGCACAAGTTGCCAAGTTCGCATTTTGCCCATTCTTCTCCTATCTGAATTTGAGCCTGACCATGCCACTGCCAGGCTATTAACATTATCGGAAATAGCAGGACGGGCATCCCTATGCCAGTCCGCCAACGTATAGGGATACGTTGGCTTGTTTCCGATAGGGTCTATTGACTATCAGACTAACAAAGATTTGTGTCAGGCTTGTGGCAAAAAGAGGACAGGTTGAGGCTATTCGCGCGGTAGGGTGAACTGGACAACCGTGCCTTGTTTGGGCTGGCTGACCAGCGTAATGTGCCCGCCGTGCGCTTGCACCAGCGCCTGGGCGATAGAGAGGCCTAGCCCCGCGCCGCCGTCTGCGCCATGCGCGTCACGAGCGCGAGATTTATCGCCCCGGTAGAACCGCTCGAACACGCGCGCCTGCTCGGCGGCGGGGATGCCGGGGCCGCAATCTTGCACCGAGATGGTCACATCGCTCGCTGAGGGCGTCACGGTCACGGTCACTGCTTGGCCCGGTGGCGAAAAGCGGATGGCGTTATCGAGCAGATTGATGATGACCTGGCGGATTCGGTCGGGGTCGGCCTGAACCTGGCTCTCTGGCCCATTCACCAAAATGGACATGTTTTGGGCAGCGGCTTGAGCCGCCAGTTGCTCGGCGCACGAGTGGGCCAGGGCGGCGATGTCGAACGGCTTGCGGCGCAGCGAAAGCGCGCGCGCGTCTGCGCGCGAAAGCACCAGCAGGTCATTGACCAAGCGGATGAGCCGGTCGGTTTCATCTTCAATGGAAGCCAAAAACTTTTCGCGCACTTGCAGATCGTCCACCGCGCCGTCGCGCAGCGTTTCGACCAGCCCCTTGACCGCTGTGAGCGGCGTGCGAAGCTCGTGGCCGACGTTAGTCACCAGGTAGGTGCGCGCCTGGAGCATTGCCTTCATATCGCTGCTCATCGAGCGAAAAGCGCCGGCCAGCTCTCCCAGTTCGTCGTTCGACCTTATATCGAGCGGCGAGTCAAAATCGCCGCCGGCCAGGCGGTTGGCCGCCTGGGTGAGTTGGCGGACGGGGCGCGCGATGGCGCGCGCCAGCAGCAACCCCACCAACGCCGAAAACACCATCGCCACGGCAGCAGAGATTAATAGCCTGGCGCGCAGGTCGGCCAGCACGGCGCTCACGTCGCGCAGCGCCTGGCCCAGGTAGACCGCGCCGACGATGCGGGTTTCCTGGCGCATCGGCACGGCCACATACAGCCAGCTACCCTGCATTTGCGCTTGCTCGTGGCCTTGCAGTGCAGCGGCAACGGCCAAGATGCCGCTCAGGTCATTCCCCTGCTCAAGCCCGGCGCTGTCGGCCTGCACAATCCCGTCCACATCCACCACGCGAATGTGCGTGTCTAGCGCGGCGCTCAGGCTGATGGTAGCGTTGTTCAGGGTAGATGGTTCGGAACCCGTATTTCGAACCTCTACCGAAAGCTGGCCGGTTTGTTGCTGTTGGAGGGCGTTTGAGGCAGAGGGCAAAATGGCTTGGGAAACGTTTGTCAGCGAAATGCTCGGAGAAGCGGCCAGCGTTTGCGCCACGAGCCGCGCCTGGATGATCAGGCTTTGCTGCGTTGCCTGCATAAAGTAGCCTTGCACCAGCGAGAGCAGCACAAAGCTCAACAATGCCATCGCTATGGCAATGACGAGCAGTTGGCTCAGAACAAGGCGGGTGGTCAGGCCTTTAAACATCGTCGCCCAGCTTGTAGCCCACGTCGCGCACGGTGACGATCAGATCGCGGTCTGGCGCTGCCTGGCGCAGCCGCGCCCGCAGGCGCTTGACGGCCGAATCTACGGTGCGCGTGTCGCCATAGTAGTCATAGCCCCATACCTGGTTGAGCAGTTCATCGCGCGAAAACACCTGGCCCGGGTGCAGCATCAGCACACGCAGCAACTCGAACTGGATGGCCGTCAGTTCGAACGTTGTAGACTGCCACGCTGCTTCGCGGCGAGCAATATCTAGCCGCAGGCCGCCCACCTGTAACGCAGGGGCTGAGTCTGGCGTTTTTTGCTCTGCGTGCGCGCGGCGCAGCACCGATTTGACGCGGGCCATCAGCTCGCGGACGCTGAAAGGTTTGACGACATAATCGTCCGCGCCCAATTCCAGCCCGACCACCCGGTCAATTTCTTCATCTTTGGCGGTGAGGATGATGATGGGCAGCTCATTGTCTCGGCGGATTTGGCGGCAGACCTCCAGCCCGTCAATGCCGGGCAGCATTAAATCAAGAATCATCAGATCGGGCTGTTCGGCGCGGGCCAGGCGCAAAGCCTGATCGCCGTCGCGCGCGATGACAGCTTGGTGCCCGGCTTTGGTAAGGTTATAGGCCAGCACATCTACTATGGATTGTTCGTCATCTACAACCAGGATTTTGCTCATTCGATGATCCGCTCAAAAACTGGCTAAAGCAAGGGACTTTTTTTTTCATAACTGATCACCCTCCCGCGGGTTAAGCTTTTGGGTCAGTCGGCCGGAATCCTCAACCTGTTGAGTTGTTGAGGCATACTCACGCCGAACAAGTTCGGCAACCCAGTAAGGGTAGGCCGAGTTACCTTTTTCAGTCAAGTTAACCACCAAGTACACAAAGGACACCAAGTTTCCTTTTTCCTTTGTGTGCCTTTGTGCCCTTTGTGGTGAAAAAGGAAATTCTTATTAACTGGACTTATTGTATCACAACTATGTGGCAAGACTGTGGCAAATAGGTGAAAAATCTGAGGCGGGCTGTGCTATGGATTTGCAGTAAAAAAGTTATAGGCCGCCAGCGAGATGTTTTTGAATAGGGGGTTTACTTGCTGCCAGTCACCGCCTGCAGAGACGTACAAGAACACTACCAGCACATAACCGCGTCCGTTGGCAGTGACAATGCCGGCATCGGCATACACCCTGTCGCTCCAACTGTGCTTGTGAGATAAGCGCGTCCCTGAGGGCAGCCCGCCGCTCAGGTAGGCCGGCGCGCCTGAAGAATCAACCAGTGTATCGCGCGTCATAAAGTCTAGCATCTGGCTGCATTCGTCCATCGTAAAGCTGTTTGGAAAAGCCACCTTGAATGTGCCACCATCCTGGCTGCAATCATAAATCATTTCCAAAAGCAAAGCCACATCGCGCGGGGTGGTTTGCAGCTTGGGGTCGGGGATGGTGCTGATATCTAGCCGCGAGTTGGCCGGTGTAACAACCGCAATCGGCGTGACGTTTTGGTCGTATGGAGTGGCCATAAAGGTATTGACCAATCCCAAAAATTTCATCATCGCCGTCAGCCGGGTTACCCCCATGTCGGCGTCGTTGTCGCCTGCTTTTTGCAACAGCGTGTTGGCGGCGCCATTGCCTTGCTCGCCGGCCATCATTTGCTCAATGAGCCGCAATTCATCTTCTGGCAGGTTGATGTGCCGATGATAGGCTTGAATCATGACCGCGATTTTTAGAATGCCCAAGCCGGAAAAGGCCACCTCTCCGTTTCGTTCGTATTCCTGGCCGGTAGACATGTCTTTGATATAGATGCCAGCGATACCCTGGAAATCGCCCAAGCTTTTCTGCACAAGCGCATCGAGCGCGCCTGGCTTGGGCAAAGGAGGTGAAACCGCTTTGATGGTTAGCGTTGCTTCGCGTTCGTTGGCCGACTTGATTGCATTGACCACGTTGGGGACCGAGGCGGAAATGTCCATCTCATAACCTGCGCGCCCGGCGGCCATGCGCAGCTCGTTGAGGATGGGAGTCGGCTCTTGGGGATGCAGGTCGTATTGATCGGCTACCTGCGCCAGATAGGTGCGCAATTTTTCATCCGACCAGGTGACGGCGGCTGGAATATCTTGGGGCGGGGGTACTTGCTGGACAATGAACGTTAAAAAGCCCTGCGCATTGCCGGTGGCGCTGCGAACGTTGGCGATGGTTTCCATGGTCGCAGTCGGGTTGACGCTTACGTCTATGTCTACAGGCTGCAAGAGAATGATTTCCTCGCGATATTTGAGCCGTATGGGCTGCTGGGTGAGGGTGTCTTGCGCCCGCTGGATGGCGGCATCGTGGGCAAGCCCCGCCACTGGCACGCCTGAAATAGTCCAACCGCGCGGCAGCCTGTTCAGCGCAAGCTGAAAGGAAATGAATTGCCATACCAGAAAAATCACCACGGCAATGGCAATTACCATAAACCAAACCCGGGGGGATGTGCGCTTTCTAAATTCGATCAATACGCTGCTCCAAAGAAATGCTTTGTTGGCCGGTGATTCTAACCTACATTATACCAATATTTAGAATGCGTACAACCGCCATTTTGACTTTTCGGGCAAACAGTTTATACTAGTGTTTGTCTCAAAACCTGCATAGCTACCGTATCCCCATACGGTAGCGGCAGGTATGGGGATACCTGCCTATGGGTTTTGAGACGGAAACTATACTAGGCCAATCTCAAATATCTTCCAACGAGAGGAGAATTACAATGTCTTTTACCATTCAAGATCTGATGGCCGCGCTGCCTGGCGCTTTCCGCCCCGAAAAGGCAAGCGGCGTCAATACGCGCATTCAGTTTAATCTCAGCGGCGAAGGTGGTGGGATGTGGATCGTGAACATTGCCGATGGCAAATGTACTGTAGAGCAAGGACAAATCGAGAATCCTGCCGCAACCATTACGGCTAACGCAGAAGATTATTTGGCCATTGCACAAGGCCAGATGGACCCAGTCAAGGCGTTTATGGGAGGCAAGCTCAGCGTCAAGGGTGATATGGGCATGATGATGCGCTTTATGCAGTTTTTCAAGCTGCCTTCCTAGCATAGCTGTTGCCCGGGCGCATTACACCTCAGCGAGCTGTTACGCCCCAGCCATAATTGAAATAGTAAGATTTTGCTTTGGGCCAAGGCGGCGCACTTTGCGCCGCCGGTTGTTTTGAAAATTTCATTCTACAATGTGAATCTTTAAAAAGTTGGTCTTGCCCTGAGCGCCGATGGGGATGCCACTGGTCAGCACGACCAAATCGCCCACCTGGGCCAACCTGGATTGTGTGACGGCTTGTTCGGCCAGGGCAATCATTTCATCTGTGTCGTGATAGGGCTGCACCAACCACGAACGGACTCCCCACACCAGGGCGAGCTGGCGTTGTATGACGGGGCTGGGCGTGGTTGCCAATATGGGCAGACATGGCCGGTAGCGCGCCACCATGCGGGCCGAATAGCCCGACATGGTCGAGGTGACAATGGCCTTGGCGCGCAGCTCGGTGGCAATTTCCACCGTCGCCTGGGCAATAGCCTCGGTGGGTTCGCCGGCTGTCTTGGCGCGAATGTCTTGCAGGTGTGGCTCGCAGGCAATATGCGCCTCGGTGTTTTCGGCAATGCGCGCCATCATTTGCACCGCCTCAACTGGATACTTGCCCACCGAGGTTTCGCCAGAGAGCATGACGGCGTCGGTGCCGTCTAGAATGGCGTTGGCCACATCTGAAGCCTCGGCGCGTGTGGGGCGAGGCTTTTCTATCATCGTTTGCAGCATCTGGGTGGCCGTGATGACGGGCGTGCCGGCGCGGTTGCACGCCCGAATAATTTGCTTTTGATGGATGGGGACTTCGGCGGCAGGGGTTTCTACACCCAGGTCCCCGCGCGCCACCATGATGGCGTCGCTGGCAGCCAGGATTTCTTCAAATGCTTCCAGCGCCTGGCGTTTCTCAATTTTGGCGACAATGGGAATGGCCGCGCCCAGTTCGTTGAGCAAGGCGCGCAGTTGGATCACGTCGTTGGCGCTGCGCACAAAAGAGAGCGCCAGGTAATCTAGGTCTTGCTGAACGGCAAAGGGCACGTCTTCACGGTCTTTGGCGGTGAGCGAAGAGAGCGACAGGCAGGCATCGGGCGCGCTGATGCCCTTGTGCGATCCAAGCTGCCCCCCCACTACCACACGGCATACCAGCTCGGCCTCGGTTTTAGATTCCACGCGCAGCTCTAATTGCCCATCGTCCAGCAGCAGACGCTCGCCAGGCTGCACATCGGCCACCAGGTCGGGGTGGGGCAAGTGAACCTCGTGGGCGTCGCCGGCTACCGGGCGGGTCGTCAGGGTGAGCGGGTCGCCATCGGCGATGCGAACACCCCCCCCGGCAATATCACCCACGCGCAGTTTGGGGCCTTGCAAATCGCCCATGATGGCGACGATGGCAGCCTCACGCGCGGCCAGTTTGCGCACCAGGACAATGCGGCGGGCGTGATCGGCGTGGTTGCCGTGCGAAAAATTGATCCTGGCCACATTCATCCCGGCGCGGATCATGGCGGTCAGCGCATCGGGCGAATCGGTGGCCGGCCCCAGGGTGCAAACGATTTTTGTGAGCGGCATATAGTATTCCTTAATGTCTATCCTAAAATCGCTTTTTCGCATTGACAAAGCGGGATTTTAGGATAGGCCCTTACTCTGCGCAAAACACCAACCCCAACGCGCCTGGTCCTACATGGGTGGCAATCACCGGGCCAACCTCAGTGATGGCGGCTTCGACCAGGTTGCCAACCTGTGTAGCGAGCTCGTCGTGCAGCGCCTGGGCTTCTTGGGGTATCCTGGTATGCAGTACGCCCACGCGCACCTGGCTGGCGCCTGCCACGCTATCTAAAACAACTTGTTTCATGCGGGCAATGGCTTTGGCGCGCGTGCGGATACGTTCAAAAGCTTCCACCTGCCCATTTTGCACCACGAGGATGGGTTTCATTTGTAACACAGTGCCCATCAATGCCTGCGCGCCGCCAATCCGCCCGCCTTTGTGCAAATATTCCAGCGTGTCCACGGTGAGGTAGAGGCAACTGTGATCCTTCATCGCTGTTACGCGTTCCAATATTTCGTCCACTGATTTGCCGGCGGCGGCCATGCGCGCAGCTTTGAGCACCATCCATCCCAGGTTGATTGAAATGAACAAGGTGTCTACTACGTGGATGTCTGCGTCGGGCAGCATGTCGCGCGCGGCGCAGGCCGAAGCATAGGTGCCGCTGAGTTTGGAGGATAGATGGATCGAGATGACGGCGCTGCCGTCGGCGGTCAGGCGCTTGTAGACCTCTAGAAAATCGCCCGCCGATGGCTGTGAGGTGGTGGGCAGCTTGGGCGCCTCGGTGAGCATTGTGAAAAAGCGGTCAATGTCAAGGTCCAGTCTATCTTTAAAGGTTTGTTCGTCAAAATGAATGTACAGTGGCACAATCTCTATGCCGTGTTGTTGGGCGACCGTAGAGGGCAAATCGCTGGTGCTATCGGTGACTATTTTTATCATCAAATTTTCTCCCTTGTGTTTTTGGGGGCGAGACAAGCCCGCCCTACGTTGCTAAGGATTGGAAATTGAACGACTTGCCACAATACTGCCGAAATATGGAAAGTTGTCTAATCCCTAGTCCATCCCTAGTCCTAAACACCGTGGGAGCAATAAAGTTTCTTGAGCATTTTGGGCCAATTACCCTCCCGCAGGTTTGCCTGTCTGTCTGTCTATCTGGCGGCAGGCAGGTGACCTGCGGGAGGGTAGCTGGGTAGGTCTGGGGTTAACGCTCTAATCGTGGAAAGGCGCTGAATCCAGCGTATTGGCCCGATTCGCCCAACTCTTCCTCTATGCGCAGCAGTTGATTGTATTTGGCGATGCGATCGCTGCGGCAGGGCGCGCCGGTTTTGATTTGCCCGGCGTTCATAGCCACCACCAGATCGGCGATGGTCGAGTCTTCAGTCTCGCCTGAACGGTGGCTGACCACCGCCGTCCAGCCGGCGCGTTGGGCCATGCGCACGGCGTTGATGGTTTCGGTCAGCGTGCCGATTTGGTTCAGCTTGATCAAGATCGAATTGGCGCAGCCCTCTTTGATGCCGCGCGCCAGGCGGGTAGTGTTGGTGACGAACAGATCATCGCCCATCAATTGGATCTTGTCGCCCATTTTTTTGGCCATGAGCTTCCAACTCTTCCAATCGTCTTCGGCCAGGCCATCTTCAATAGAGATGATGGGGTACTTTTCTACCCAATCGGCATAAAAGTCAACCATCTGCTCGCCCGACAGGTGGCGGCGCTCGGCCGGCTCTTTGTCCAGTTTGTAAGTGACCCCGTCTACAAAAAACTCGGTCGAGGCCGGGTCGAGGCCGATAAAAATTTGCTCGCCGGGTTTGTAGCCGGCCGCACCGATGGCGTCTACAATGACCTCTACCGCTTCAGCATTGCTGCCCAGGCTGGGCGCAAAACCGCCCTCGTCGCCGACGTTGGTGTTGTAGCCTTTTTTCTTGAGCACTTTTTTAAGCGCGGCATAGACTTCGGCCCCCCAGCGCAGCGCCTCGGCAAAGGTGGGGGCGCCCACAGGCAAGATCATAAATTCCTGCAGGTCGGTCGAGTTGTCGGCGTGCTTGCCGCCGTTGAGGATGTTCATCATCGGCACGGGCAATATACGGGCTTCGACGCCGCCAATGTAGCGGTACAGCGGAATCTCTAGACTATTGGCTGCCGCCTTGGCTATTGCCAGGCTGACGCCCAAAGTGGCGTTGGCGCCCAGGTTGGCCTTGTTGGGTGTGCCGTCCATCTCGATGAGCAATTGGTCAATGCTGACTTGATCGGTGGCATCCAGGCCAAACACCTCGTCGGCAATCTTGGCGTTGACGTTTTCCACGGCTTTGAGCACGCCTTTGCCGTTGTAGCGGCTTTTGTCGTCATCGCGCAATTCCACCGCTTCGTGCGCGCCGGTGGATGCGCCAGAGGGCACGGCGGCCCGCCCCCAGGCGCCATCTTCCAGTAAAACTTCAACTTCAACAGTCGGGTTGCCGCGACTGTCGAGAACTTCACGCGCATGCACAAATTCTATTTCTGACATAATTTTTCTCCTTAGTTTGATTGCCCGGCTACTCTTTCACGCTTGAGGGTAGGTGAGTGAGTAGCGGGTTATTTGATTTTCAATTTTTGTAACTACTCAGCATCCTGAGCGGAGCGCCGCGCTCCTTCGACTGCGTTTCACTTCGCTCAGGATGCGCGGCGCGTAGTCGAAGGGTGCCGGCTGAGTAGTTACCAATTTTTATGGTATAGGCAAGTCCAAGCCTTCTACCCGCAGGGGGCTTTGGGCACCATCACTATAAAAACTTTTTCTTGCGGCCAATGGTTTTACCAAGCAAGTAGCCTGCCAGGCCCGCTACCGTCACTGCGCCTAGCCAAAGCCTGGTCTGATGGCTGACGGGGGCCATCTGCGGGCCATGAACCCGGCGCGCTTGACGCCGATAAACTGGAGCCAGCACACTATTGGCGAAATCGTCGAATTGGTACACTGAAGCGGGCAACCCAAAATCAGGTTGCGCAGTGCGTGGCCGAGGCAACGCCTCGGCCAAAGTAACCTGAGCCAGCGCGTAATGCTCTGTTTCTGGAGGCACCTGGGCCAAGACGCGCCCGCTCGCGTCTGCCACGTATGTTTCGTTAAAGTAAGCTGTTTCGATGCGCGCTGCGCCGGCGCGCGGGAGATATGGCCACAGATCGGGGCGTGTCACACCATACATTGCCAGCGACAGATGCGGCAGCGGTATGCCCGAAGAGAAATGACCTGTTCCTGTTGTATTCACTACCGGCACGCCCAGCCATGCCGATTGGCGGCGGAGATAACGGCCAAAGATTTCTCCGCCGGCAAGATATATTTGCCGCTGGAGGGGGTTCAAGTCTTTGCTCTTTACGCGTTTGCCATCAGGAAAAATGAGGGTCAGGTCTTGCATGGTCGGTGGGCAACTAGAGATCACCATTGCGTCAACTTTGCCGGCATAGCGCGCCCACAGTTCAGCCCGTCCCTGATCCATGCAAATCATCAGCCCTAGCTTGCCCAGCGGGGTATCGGCGATCGTAATGGCATGGCCTGGGCGGAAATAGGCCCGCTCCCACATCCAGGGATAGTTTTTATCATAGCGCCACGCGCGGCCATCGGGCGCAACCAGCAGCAAGGTGTTATAGATGTCTTCTTCGTCTAGCAGCAGGAAAGAGCCGGCCAGGTAAAGCTGGTGGCGGGCGGCGGATTCTTTCATCCACGTCGCCGTCTGCCCCTCCATCCGTTCGGCCAACACGTAATTCTGGTCAGAATATTCATAGCCGCTATTGAACAGTTCGGGCAAAACCGCCAGTTGCGCCCCCTGGCCGGCGGCCTGGGTCACCAGCTTTTCTGCCCGTTCCAGACGCTGCGGAACGGGAGCGGGTTGGGCCGCCATTTGAATAGCAGCGATGTTGATGGTGCGTGGCATGATTCACTCCTTGTGGCTAAAAAACGGGCAATGTGCCTATTTGCGTTCTAGCCCCAACTTGTCGTAAAAGCGCGCAAAGTCAAAATGCTCGGCCAGCATGGCTTCAAAGCGGGCCAGCTTTTCAGGCTGGGCCACCCGGCTCTTGCCAAAGAATCGCTCGATCAATCCAACGACGCGCATGGTGTGATAATTGCTTTGCACAATGGGAATGCCCATTTCTGTGGCTTGCTTGATGATAATGGGGCCGGGTTGCAAATTGCCGGTGAGGATAATGACCTTGGCCGAGGTTTCAAGCGCTGCGATAATAATGTCTGTGCGGTCGCCGCCGGTGATGACGGCCTTGCTGGGAATATCTTGCAAGCGCGCTTTGGCCTGATCCGCGCCCATCGCGCCTACCACCAGGTTTTCCACCATCTCTTCAGCTTTATCCGCGCCGCAAAGGAACGTGCCCTGGCAGGCAGTGGCAATTTCGCCAACGCTGGTGGCTTGCAAGCTGTTTTCTTCGGGCAAGATACCAAAAACAGGAATGCGCCGCTTTTCCAGGTAGGGCAGGCCCACCTCGCGCGCAAAGCGCAGGCCGTCGGCCGGCACGCCGTTGATGACAATGCCCAGCAACTGGTCACCCAGCCGGCCGTCGGCTGTCAGTGCGTCGTCAATGAGTGTGATGGGATTATGGTACTTGACCACGCACAGCACCATCGCGCCAAGCATGCGCGCCACCGTGGGCGTGGGCAACCCAACCGCATAGCCTTCGCGCAGGCTGGCGCCGCCTTCCAAAATGACGACATCTTTGTCGGCCTTGATCTCGGTATACGCTTTGATGATGGTGGTCATCAGGTCTAGCGCCGGGCCTGCCAGTTGTGACTCGAATAGCTGAGGGGTCAGGCAAACCGGTGAGAGAGTGTTGAGTGGCTCATTCAGATTCAATGCCTGGGCTGCAAACATGGCGTCTTCGTCGCAATAGCGCCCATCGCCCACATCATGGGGCAGAGTGCCCAGGGGCTTGAAATAACCCACTTTGTACTTGTCGGCCTGAAAGCGCTTGGCCAATCCCAAACACATGGCCGTCTTGCCAGAAAAGGTCTCGATGGATGTGACATAAAATGCAATCATCCTGGTCTCCCACTGTGCAATTTGGTTATGGTATAGAAAGCTCAAACCTGTAAATAATATAACGGAATGGTGGAAAGAGCAAATTGACCGTATGCCGGGCATGGAAGGATTTGGGGTTTTCTCGGCGGTTTGCGCCGGCTCTGTTGGGAGTTTTGGCGGCTTGTGATACAATAAAGTACCACAAATACTCCTATGGCCCGAATTCGACAACGATGTGATATGGGTCGCGCGGGCGTCTGGCACATGCTCATTCAGGTTATAGAACTATGAAAAATGTTGGGTTGATTCGTGGGTTGGTGGCGGCGCTGACCGTGTTTGATTTGATTGTCCTGGGCTGTCTGTGGTGGGGGTTGCTTGGGCTGCCCACCGACCAGGTGGGTGGACTGACAAGCGCCACCGGCCTGGTGGTGACCCATCTCAATGTGCCTGCCGAAACGAGCCAACTTGAGCTAGGCGATGTGCTGGTTCATATTCGCGGCTATACACTTGAAGAATGGGCCAAGCCCAACCTGGAGCGCAGCCTGTCTTTGCTGCGCGACAGCCGCGAGGGGCAATGGGTGGCCTATACGGTGCGGCGCGGCGAAGCGCTGATGGACGTTGAACTGCCACTGGTCCGCATTACTCCGATGGATGTGCTCAGCCGGATTGCATTGACATTGCCGTTTGCCTTGGTTTTTTTGCTGGTAGGGGCATTTGTGGCATGGCGTAGGCCGCACGACCAGGCTGCGCGGGTGATTTTTCTTCTTTTCTGGGCGTTGGTTCTAAATTTTTCAGATGACCCCGTGCACGAGGCCAGCATGACCTGGCTGCTGACATTTAATCCTTTACTACACTCGGTCGAGTTTATCTCGTTTTGGTTTGTGATCAGTCTGGGTCTGCATTTTTCATTGGTTTTTCCCCGGCCTCACCCTTGGTTACAGCGTTTCCCGTGGCTGTTGTGGGTGGTTCACCTAATTAACCCGATTGTATCTGTTGGGGTTGTTTTGCTGTTGGGCAAGCCGCTCATCTTTGCGATGATGGCGGGACCGGCCGAGTCGGTGCGTTATGTGGTAGGCGGGGTGCTGGCAGTGTGGGCAGCATTGAACCTGGTTCGCAGTTTCAGGCTGGCCCAAACGCCGGTAGAGCGTGCTCAGATGCGATGGCTGGCCTGGGGCGCAATGGTGGGTTTTGGCCCATGGCTGGTGGGGTTTATTGTGCCCTTGGTGGTTGGCGGCTTGCGGCTGGGCATTTTGCAAGGCGCGTTTTTCTGGCTTTTCATGATAGCCGTGCCGCTGGCGCTGGCCTTTGCCATTTTGCGTTATCGTTTGATGGATATTGATGCTGTCATCCATCGCAGTTTGGTGTATGGCGCGTTATCGGCAGTGTTGGTGGGAGTGTATTTGCTGCTGGCCACCGGACTGGGGCGTCTAGTTGTGGCCCTCAGCGGCCAGCCAAATGATTCAACGGTTATATTTTTGTCTACATTGGGCGCTGCGGCTGTCTTTACCCCGGCCCGCGCGCGCATCCAGACCATGATTGATGGCTTGTTTTATCGGCAGAAATTAAACTTGCCTGCTTTGCTGGCTGAATGGAGCAAGACGCTGGCCATGACGCTGGATATTCACCAGTTGACGGCCTTGATGGTTGAAACTGTGCCGGCGCGGCTAAACCTGGAACAGGCCGGCCTGTGGATGTGGAATGAGGCCGAAGGACGTTTTATCACTCCAAAGGGCGATTTGTTGGTTGATGGACAAGGCGCTCACACCTTAGCGAAAGAGATGCTGACAGTTGACGCCCCCGTGTTTGTCAATCCGCCTGATGTGCCCCCAGACCCCAACCTGGCTCCACTGCGAGATGTGCATCTGGAGATTGTGGCGCCGCTTGTTGTCAGTTCCAAGCTGGTGGGCCTGTATGCGGCTGGAGCCAAGCGCTCTGGCACATGGTATAACCGGGCTGAGGTCGAATTCTTGGAAACGTTGAGCCACCAAGCCGCCATTGCGTTGGAAAACAGCCGCTCGTATCAGACCATTGCCCGTCAGGTGGGTGAACTGGCTACATTGCACGCGCTGGGGCGGGCAATCAGCGCCGAGCTGGATATGAATGGTCTGGTCAACCTGGTGCTGCAGCAGGTGACGACGACCCTGGGATTTGACCGGGCGTTGATGATGATTGTGGATCAAGCTCGCCAAGTATTGACCAAGCTGCATGGGGTAGGGGGAGATCCGGCCCAGCTAGAACTATTGGCTTTGCTAGAGATCCCGCTAGATGTGCAAAAAGGCGGCTTGTTCGCCGATGTCTTGCTCTCTGGGCGCAGCCGCTTGATTGAGGATGCCACTCTTGAGAGCAGTGGGCCGCTAGGTTGGATGGTAAGCGAGCTAGGGACGCGCGCGTTTGCGCTGGTGCCGCTGCGCGTTCAAGACAAACCGGTGGGGTTGCTGGGCGCCGACCGCGTATCTGACCGGCCCATTCACCCTGATGAAGTGCGCTTGCTCGATACCTTGGCCAGCCAGGTGGCTGTGGCCGTGCAAAATGCTCGCCTGGTTGAGCAATTGGCCGAGCAAGAACGGTTAAAGCGCGAACTGGAGATTGCGCGCACTATTCAGACCAGTTTGTTGCCTGCCCAAGAACCTCAATGGCCCGGCCTGGAAGTATATGGCATGTCGCTGCCGGCGCGCGAGGTGGGCGGCGACTTTTATAGCTACCTGACCCTGCCTAATGGCGCGGCGGCGGTGGCAGTGGGCGATATATCGGGCAAGGGTGTGCCGGGGGCCTTGTTTATGGCTGTGGCCTTGGGGGTGATGCGCGCCCAGGCCGCAGCGTTTAATAGCGCCTCTGAACTATTGCAGGCGCTCAATGCCGCTTTGTACGAGCAGATGATTAACGCCAATATGAATGCCGCCCTAATTTATACCATCCTTGAGCCGGCAGGCGAAGGAAGGTGGTTGCTGCGCGCCAGCAATGGGGGCATGGTAGCGCCGCTGCTGGCGCATGACGGCAAGTGCGAATATTTGGATGTGAGCGGCTTGCCGTTGGGAGCGGCTCTGTACGCCTCATTTGAAGAAGTGCAGGCGCGGCTTGCTCCGGGTGACGTGCTTGTGCTGTGCAGCGATGGAATTGTAGAGGCGATGGATGCCAGACGCCGCTTGTTTAGCTTTAGCCGCTTGCAGCAGGCGTTGAGCCAGTTGAACCACAGCAGCGCCGCAGAGATTGCCGCCGGGTTGGTCAATGCAGCGCGCGCATTTGCCGACGGGGTCGAATTTGAAGATGATGTAACCCTTGTGGTAGTGCGGGTTAAAGCTCGCGAATAAAACACCCCTAGAGTTTAATAGTCAACAAGGAGCACAGACAATGTTAATTTCTCACGGCACAGTCATTACATTAGACGAAGAAGATAAAATCATTGAGGATGGCGCAGTCTATGTGGAGGGTGACAAGATTGTTGCGGTTGGCGCGGCAAAAGAACTGGCGGCCAAGTATCCGCAAGCCGAAAAACTAGATGCCAGCGGGCTGCTGGTGATGCCAGGCAATATTTGCGCGCACACGCATTTTTACGGCGCTTTTGCTCGCGGCATGTACATTCCCGGCGAGCCGGCCGGCAATTTTGTGCAAATTTTGGAAAGGCTATGGTGGAAGCTCGATCGGGCGCTGGACGACGAGGGAACTCGCCTGTCGGCCCTGGTGTGCCTGGCCGATGCAATTCGCAACGGCACGACTACTCTGTTCGATCACCACGCCAGCCCCAATGCCATCGAGGGCAGCCTGGATATTATTGCCGAGGCAGCCATGCAGGCAGGTGTGCGGGCTTGCCTGTGCTATGAAGTGACCGACCGCAATGGCGACCTGGGCGCAAAGGCGGGCATTGCGGAAAACGTGCGCTTTGCCTACAAGGTCAACCGCCTGCAGTCCGCCTCAGCGGATGCCCAGCCCAATGATCTCTTGGCGGCAGCGTTTGGCCTGCATGCCTCGCTGACGTTGAGCGATCGCACGCTGGAGCATTGCGTGGCCGAAGCGCAGGGCTTGCAAGTGGGCTTTCATACCCATCTGGCCGAAGACGCCGCCGATCAAGACGACAGCATGGCCAAGTATCGCACGCGCGTCGTGCCGCGCTTTGAGCGGCTGGGGCTGTTAGGTCCCAAAACAATTTGCGCGCATGGCGTTCACCTTGACCAAGACGAGTTGCGTATCTTGGCCGAGACCGGCGCCAGGCTAACTCACCAGCCGCGCAGCAATTCAAACAATGCTGTGGGGGTTGCTCCAGTGCAAGAGGCGCTTGACCAGGGTGTGTGCGTGGGACTGGGCAATGACGGCTTTTCAAATAACCATTTTGCCGAAATGAAAATGGCTTATCTGGTTCACAAGCTGCACTCGCGCGATCCCCGCGTGATGAGCGGCGACACCGTGGCCCGCATGGCCTTTGACAACAATGCGCGCATCGCCGCCGAGTATTGGCCCGCGCCGTTGGGCGAGCTGACCCCAGGCGCGTATGCCGACATGATTTTGTTGGATTATCGCCCCTACACACCGCTCACGGCAGACAATTTCCCCTGGCAGGTCATTTTTGGCATGGATGGCGTTCACGTTCACACCACCATTGTGGCCGGGCGGGTGCTGATGCAGAATCGCAAACTGCTCACTTTGGATGAAGAGGCTATTGCAGCCCAAGGACGCAAGTATGCGCAAAAGGTGTGGAAGCGTTTTGGTGAGGCAGGCTAAGAGCCTATCCTCACTTTGTGGCCGTCGCATCCCAATGCGGCGGCGGGCATTAGGTAGTGGCAATGGAAAAGGTTGTGCGTTTGCCCTTGTTCCCACTGAATACGGTGCTGTTCCCCGGCCAAATGCTGCCGCTGCACATCTTTGAGCCGCGCTATCGAACAATGATTAACCAGTGCATCGAGCGGGAAACACCGTTTGGCGTGGTGTTGATTCAGGAGGGGCGCGAGGTGGGCGCTGACGCTGTGCCGCATCGAGTGGGAACCTCGGCGCGCATCACAGACACCGAGCGCCTGGAAGATGGACGGATGCACATTGTCATCGCCGGAGAGGCGCGCTTTCGCATCTTGCAGTTGTACCATGATCTGCCTTATCTGACGGGCGATGTGGTGGCTTGGCCCTGGGTAGAAGATCAATCGCTGGCAGCCTCGCCGGCCATGCAGGTGCGGCAGAGGCTAGAGCGCTACCTGGCTATCCTGGCGCGTTCGGTGGGCGATCTGATGGAGGTGGACAATATCCCCACCCAGCCCATTGCATTGGGTTGTCTGGTAGCCATTGCGCTGCAAGTGGCCATGCACGAAAAGCAAGACTTGCTCAACTCGCCTACGGTTGCTTCGCTGTTGGATAAAGAGATTGATTTGTTGCAGCGTGAAATTTCTTTGCTGCTCATCACCCGTGGCATTCCCACCCGATTGGTGGGCCAGGAAGAAATATTCACGTGGAATAATTAGCTATTCCCCCAAGGTGTGGATGGACACTCTGCGCTATGAACCTGAGCCGCGCCGGCAAGGCCAGATCGTCGTCTTTACTGGCCCGCAGGGCGTTGGCAAACAAGCGCCTGCCTCCAGGTGATAAGACTGGCCCGCGAACTTGACGTGGACTGCGCCGGGGTGGTGTGCCCGGCCCGATTCAATGGAGGCAGCAAGGCGGGGATTGACTTGCTCGATGTGCGCAGCGGTGAACGCTGGCCGCTGGCCAAAGTTGACGGCCGGCCCGCCGAGCTGCGCACATCGCGCTATCGCTTCGATGCCGAGGTGATGGCCTGGGGCGGGGCTATCTTGGCGGCGGCCTGCCCGTGCGATGCGCTGATAGTTGACGAGCTTGGTCCGTTGGAACTGGAGCAAGGCCGGGGTTGGGTTGGTGCGCTGGATGTGAAGGTTCAAACAATGCTTGGTGTCCTTTGTGGTTTAAAGGTTTGGGCGACATTGTATTTCTCCGCTAGAGTTGGGAGAGCCAAAATTTGGTTGTGGTGGGAGGCTGTGTTATGAAAAGTTATCGCAAAGAGCTCTGGTTCAACGTTCCCAATCGCCGCGCGTTCATCAACATAAGCTCTCAGGTTGAAGAGTGTTTGCGTGAGAGCGGGGTACGTGAAGGTTTGTGCCTGGTGAATGCAATGCATATTACTGCTTCCGTGTTTATTAACGATAATGAACAAGGTCTATTGAAGGACTATGAAGACTGGCTAGAAAGCCTGGCCCCCCACGAGCCAATTAGCAAATATCGCCATAATCAGACCGGCGAAGATAATGGGGATGCGCATCTCAAGCGGCAGATTATGGGGCGAGAGGTTGTTGTGGCGATCACCGATGGACGGCTTGACTTTGGCCCCTGGGAGCAAATCTTTTATGGCGAGTTTGATGGGCGCCGCAGAAAGCGGGTCCTGGTCAAGATCATTGGTGAATAGAGATGCCCGTGATTGACGAAATTGCAACTATAGTGCGAGAGGCTTGCGCGCGAGATACCAACATCTTTGGCTATGGCATTTGGACCCATCACATCACTCAAGTGGTTAAAAATGGCAAGCGCCTGGCCGAATTGTTTGGAGCGGATCAAGAAATTGTCGAAATTGCCGCCTTGCTGCACGACTATGCCAGCATCAAGGACCAGGCGCTCTATCAAGACCATCACGTGCACGGCCCGATTGAGGCGGAAAAGCTCTTGAAACGTCTGGGGTATCCGCAGGCAAAAATCGAGACCGTCAAAGAGTGCATCGCCGCGCATCGCGGAAGTGTGCCCGGGGAGCGCAGGAGCGCGGAAGCCGAGTGCCTTGCGAACGCCGATGCGATGGCTCACATTCAGCAGATTCCCTCCCTTTTGGAACTGGCGTTTGTGCAGCGTAAAATGGGCATTGACGAGGGGACACAGTGGGTGAGGGACAAATTGGAGCGGAGTTGGAACAAGCTCAGCCCGCGGATCCAAGAGATGATGCGCGCAAGCTATGAGGCGGTGCTTCAGGTGCTTGTTTTAGCGTCAACTTAGGTTTGTCCCTGGCGGGCAATCCCATATAAATTTTTGGTAACTGTTCAGCCTACCCTCCCGCAGGTCGGAATTTTAGCTGCCTGGGCGGGCTAGCCATCCAGATCGAGTTGCATTTGCTCATCCAATAGCGTTCGAACCTGCGGGAGGGTGAGACGACAGCGCTCAAAAAGTGCTGGCTCACTGTGTCGTCCAGGTTTTAGTGTAGAGAAACATCTCGCGGCAAAAATCGTTTCCCCACCAATCTGTGTACATCCTGACCCAAATCGCGTCTGTCGTGATGCCGTGGCGGCACGGCGAAACGCCACCCGCCGGGCAGACTACCTGGAAAGACACACTGCCGCACCCTATGCCAATCTTTTTTGCATAGGCCCAGGGTGTTGCGGCATTTGACCCCACCGCAGTCGTGTCAGCACTGATCAAAACTTTTTCACCGTGATCACCTGTGTAACAGTAATCTACCGTAACCTCTATCGCGCTGTCGGAAATAGTGGCTATGCGGAAGTTAGAGATCGAGTTTGCGGTCGGTACCCGAGGAGCGGCCGTGCCGGTGGGGGGCGCCGGCGGCTTGGTAGGTTGGATCTGGACGGCTGAGGGAGTGCTCCAATCTGCCATAGCCCTGTCAACCGTCAAAACCGTCAAACGGTTGAAAACCACTACAACAGGATAGGTTGAGCCTGCGCCGACGAATATCCCCACTTTGCCATCAGCGATTGACTTGTCAACAATCGTCCTTACCAGAGAGCCATTGATGTAAAGTGAGATCTCGGAAGCCTTGGCAAGCACGCCGAGCCGGTTTTTAGCTTGTCCCGGCGCGATAGAGCGCCAAGCCACATTGCTCAGCGGGGCATTGGCCCATTCGCCATCAACAAACTTTTTCAAAAAACACTCGCCCTCTGTAGTTATGCCAAAAAAGTAGCGATCATTATCGCCTGAGCGAAACACAACGCCGTATTCACCGTATCCACTGCTCTGGGCTTGCGCTTCAACTTCCAGGCCAAAGTCGTCAAAAGTTTTGTCAGGCATATTCCAGGCCATCCAATTTTCCTTGTTGACGGAAACAGCCAACCCACTGGGCGACCAGACGTACTGCACCGTTTCGTCGCTCTTGGCCGACCACCCTCTTTGGATAGAAGCCTTCTTGGCGCTAAAATCCTCGATAAAAAGTAGTCCCGCCGGCCAGGGCGTCACTGTTGGCATGGGGGTTCTGGTGGGCAGAGGGCTGGAGGTTGCCCGGGGTGTCGGCGTTGGCCCGCTGCAGAAAAAGATGCGCACAGTTGTGCCTGCTTGCACCAACTCGCCCATGGCCGGCTCCTGGCGCATGACCAGGCGATTACAACTGCTGGCTGGCGTTTCAACCTTTTCCGCCTCAAGGCCCGCTTTTTGCAGGCGGAGTATGGCTTCTTCTGGGTACTGACCCGTAACAACCGGCACGGTCACCGTTGGCGCCGGGGTAGAGCTTGGTGTGGGTGTGCTTTCGACTTGGATGGTTAGTGTTTCAGCTTTACGTGTGGGCGTTGCAAGTTGGGCTAACTGCGTCGGGGTTGCCTGGCCACCGCAAGCCAGGGCCAACAATAGCAGCGCCAAGATGGCGATGAACAAAGCAGATAGACGATTGGTTAACCGGTCAACAGACACCTTTTCACCTCCCCATCAAATGGTTGCTGCTGGGCGTGTTTGCCCACAGCAATTGCCGCACCTTCATCAGCGCAAAGCCCAGCAGGTTGAGCCCCTGCCATTCGGCCGGGTTGCCGGCGCGCGGATCGCTTTTGGCCATGCCAATGCCCCATATCTGGTCAACCGGGCTGGCCTCCACAAGCACGCAAGGCTGTGTGCTTACCAGCCAAGCGCCCAGGGCCGCGTTTTGCCCAAACTTGGCCTGGTTGCCCCGCACCACAATCTCAAAACGGTGACGCTGCCAAACAGCGTCGTCAAAATGCCTAATCTTGCGCCCCAATTTTTTCACTTGGGGCGGGCCGGACGCGCGCAATATTTTCTCCAGTATCACTATATCGCCAAACAAGCGGGCTTTTTCTGCCATCATGTAATGCTCGGCGGTAGGGTACAGGATTCCATCTATTTGAAACGAGGCGGGCCACCACTGACTCAGGCAGTGCTTGCCAATTTGCCCATCTTGGGGCGGGCGATGCCCCCAAAAAAAGAGATAGGTGGGCTGGTAGCCTTGGCTGATATGCGCCAACAAAGTGTCCAGGTCGTAAATGCTGGGGTATTCAATCTCGATGCGCTGTTCTTTGTCGAACAGTCTTAATAATTCTTGGCGATCCATTCGCGCTATCCTTCCAACCTGGCGATCAGTTCTGGCAATTGCCCAAGGCGCTCAAGCTCGTAATAACCTTGTTGGCCTGCCGGCCGGTCGGCCACATTTTCATGCGCCCAGGTGTGTTGATAGGGAATGTAAACGGCTTGCCCGCCAATATCTAGGACTGGCATTATGTCTGACCTCAGCGAATTTCCCACCATCATAAAGCGCTCTGGCTCCAGGTTGTACTTGCAAAGCAGCCCCTGATAGCTGGTCGGCGTTTTTTCGCCCATAATCTCGATATAGTCCAAGTATTCCACCAGCCCCGACCGCGCTATTTTCCTTTCTTGCTCAAACAAATCACCTTTGGTGATGAGCATAAGGGGATAATGTTGTGCGAGCATGGCCAAGGTTTCTTGGACTTGATCGAACAAGTGGATTTCTGCATCGAGCATGTGTTTGCCCAGTTCCAAGATTGTTTGAATGTCTTGGCCGGTGATGCGGCCGCCGGTCAGCGCGATGGCCGTTTCGATCATGGACAGCGTAAAGCTCTTGATGCCATAGCCGTACACTTTGACGTTGCTAGTTTCGGTCGCGTCGAGTCTTTGGTCGGCCAGTTCGCAAACGCCATAACCTGCCAGCACTTGCTTAAAGCGGTCTTGGGCTTGCACATAGTAAAGCTCGTTGTGCCAGAGCGTATCGTCAGCGTCAAACGCAATGATGTCTAGCATAATCGTCTATGCCGTAATGACGACGCCCGGCCGCGCCAGGGTGTGGTCGTCGTTGTGAACTACCAGCTTGCCGTTCACGATGACGTGGTGAATGCCCGCCGGGTATTGTTGCGGCTGTTGGTAAGTGGCTCGGTCGGCGACAGTGGCGGGATCAAAAACGACCAGGTCGGCCTTGTAGTCTGGCCTCAGCAGCCCGCGGTCTGACCAGCGCAGTTTTTGGGCCGGCAGGCCGCATAGCCTATAAATGGCCTGCTCGAGCGAAAGCACCTGTTGTTCGCGGACATAGTGGCCCAACACGCGGGGAAAGGTGCCAAAGCTGCGCGGGTGGGGTTTGCCCCTGGATAATGGCCCTTCGGTGGCTCTGGCTTCTCCATCGGTGCCGATCATCATGGTGGGGTAGCGCAGTTCTTGCAGGCGGTTCTCCTCGCAGATGCCAAAGCTTACCATACCGGCGTCTAGCTCGGTTTCCAACAGCGCGTCAAAGACCCAATCATAGGGCGATTTGCCGGCCTCGGCGGCCAGTTCGGCCACGCTGTGTCCTTCGTAAGCGCGGTTTTTGGGCGACGCGCTGATAAACACCCTGTCCCACTCGCGGGGGCGAAGCTGCATTTCGGCGGCCATCCGTTGGCGTGTTTCAGCATCGGCCAGACGTTCGAGGGTGCTCTCTTTACCGCCTTCTCTGGCCCACTGCGGCAGCGTGGCGGTGAGGCCGGTGCTGGCTGCCAGGTATGGATACAGGTCGGTAGTGACATCTAGCCCTTCGGCTCGCGCCTGGTCAATCAGCTCGAGGGCGGCAGGCGATTTGTGCCAATTGCGCCGCTCGTAGGCCTTGAAATGGCTGATCTGCACCGCCGCGCCGGTCTCTCGCCCGATGCGGATGGCTTCGGCAATGGCTTCCAACAGCGTATCGCCTTCGCCGCGGATGTGGCTAAAGTAATAGCCGCCGCGCTTGCCGGCCGGCTGGGTGAAAGCGATCAGTTCTTCGGTGCTGGCATACGAGCCGGGCGGGTAAATCAGGCCGGTGCTGACGCCAATGGCCCCTTCGTCCATCGCCCGCTTGACCTCGGCCTGCATGCGGGCCAGTTGCGCCTGGCTGGGCGCATTGGCCGTAAAGCCCATCACCGCAGCCCGTATGGTGCCGTGCCCCACCAGCGGCACGACGTTCATAGAGATGCCGATGCGCGCCAGATAATCGAAATAGCTGCCAAAGCTAGCCCATTCGTCCCAGGGCAAAGGAGCGTCTTCACTCTGCATCGAGGCAATGGCCTGCTGGCGAGTTTCGGGCAGCAGGGGCGCTAACGAAGCGCCGCACTGTCCCACAACAGCAGTCGTAATGCCCTGGCGCACCATACTGTCGGCAGTGGGCAGGATGGGCAGGGTGAAATCGGCGTGAGAGTGCATATCCACAAAACCTGGAGTGACGGCGCAGCCTGCCGCGTCAATGACTGTGCTGGCCGGCGCAGCTTCAAGCTGGCCCACCTCCACGATGCGGTTGCCTTGCACTGCCACGTCGGCGCGGCGGCGGGGCGCGCCAGAACCGTCAATGATTTGGCCGTTTTGTATCAACAAGTCTAGCATGGCATATTCCTTTTTAATTCTTTGGTGTCGTTGATGTCATCAGCTTGAGCATCAGGCGGAAAAAGGCCGTCGTCAGCCTATCATAGAGCGGCCGCTCAAAACACTGGCGATGGCGGGCAAGCGCCTGGTCCAGGAATTCGGTTGTGTACAGCCGCCCCTGGGCGATCACTCCCTTTAGCGTAGACAAAGCCGCCAGGTTGAGAGTGGGGTCTTGGGCAAAAATCAGCAAATCGGCTGGCGCGCCTTGCTGCACGCTTCCCAACTGCGCCACCCCCAACGATTCGCCTGCAGCGTGTGTGCCCGCTTGCCATGCGTCTTGCAAGCTCAGGCCAGCCTCTACCATCAACTCTAGCTCCTTGTGCAAGCTTGCCCCTGGAACGACGAATGGCATTCCTGCCGTGTCGGTGCCCAGGTGAAGGCGCACCCTGGCCTGGTGAAGGTGATAGGTCACCTCAAGATTCCGTGCTGCGGCTTGTTTCATGATTGCCAGCACCTCGTCGGAAAAGCGGCTAAAAAGCGGCATGCTCTCTTTACTCCAAACGGCGTCTCGATAATGCCGGGGCAAGAGTTTCACCGCTGGGGCATCTGTCCAGGCAGGGTCAGACATCTGGGTCAGGGCAAAGCCGCTAACCAAGGTAGGCGTGTGCGCCAGGCCTTGCTCGACGGAAATCTTGACATAGGCATCAATCTGGGCGGGGGTCAGGTCACGCCACTTTATTTGGTAATCTAGCGGGGTTTCTGGCGGCTGTGGGTAAGGCACCAATCCATCCAGGTGTTGCACATCCCCAATGCCGGCTGCCTCAAAGGATACCGCAGTTGGAATGTGCCCGGCTAGCGGCAGCCCCTTGGCCGCCGCGGCTTGGCGGATGCCTGCCAGCGCCTCTGCCGAGAGCTTGTGATGCACCTTAATCAAGTCGGCGCCTTGGGCTGCCAGGGCTGCAACGGCAGCTTGCGCTTCGCTGGCATTGCGCACAACCCACGAGGTGGGCAAAAAGGGCGGGTTGCCATCTAGCACTGCGCCACTGGCAAAAACCCGGGGGCCTGGAACCAAGCCGGCCTGGATGCGCCGCCGCCCCTCAAAAGTAGTGCCATCGGCGTCGCCGGTCTCGCGGATGCTTGTCACGCCGTGGGCCAGAAACATTATGTTTATCAGTTCGCGGCTTGAAGGTGGGATGTGGACGTGCATGTCTATCAGCCCGGGCAAGATATAGCTGTTTGCATAGCCGTCTGCGTAACCACCATAACCATCGCCTTGCGATGTGCTGGGAGATATGTGGGTGATTTGATCGCCCTCTACAATCAGTGTTTGCCGGGCTAGCCGCGCCTGGCCTGGATTTACAACCGTGACATTGGAAAGCGCCGCGCCTTGCGCCGGCACTTGAATAGCCGGCGATGGATAGGCCAGGAGCTTGAACAGTATTTTGGAAACGCGCCGCATCAGAGTGTCTTGCATAAGGTTCATTATAATAAAGCGCACCTGCAAGTCAAGCCCATGTGCGCCGCGAAATGTTCTGTGGTATTATTGCTCAGGTTTGGTTAAAAAGCTTTCTGTATTGAGGAGGATAAATGAAAATGTCATTTTTGTCTCGTCGTGTATTGGTGTTTGTTGGTGTTATTATTGTTGCTGTGGCGCTGGCGTTTGCTTCTAGTAACAAGGCTCAGCCCAGTGTGGCGCGCGCCGTCCCGCTGGCTGCGCCCGGCGCCGATTGTGTAACTGTGAGCTGCACAGTCTATCTGCCTGTGATTTTTAGCAGCCGCGTGTCCCCGTTGGTGATTGAGGTGACCCAGGGGGTGCAGCAGCCCGATAACCGGGTGATGCTGATTGAAAACCGTCCCACTTTTGCGCGCGTCAGCATCACTTCGGGTGATGCTCATACCAACGTTAGCGCGCAGCTGTATGGCTATCGCGGCGGTGTGGCGCTGGCGGGTTCGCCGGTGGCGGCCATGAATAACCCGCGCGCGCTCAAGCCAAGCGTCAGCCGCGACACGTTGGGCGACACTTTTAACTTTGAGCTGCCGGCGGTCTGGCTCAATGGGACGATTGAACTGTCTGTCAAGGCTGATAATGGATCAAGTTTTAACTATAGCAGCGCGGCGGCCCAGTTTTCTTTTACACCGGCGGCCCCCATGCACGTGACGATTGTGCCGATTGCCTATACGTGCAACAGCGGCGGCAGCGGCACCACCACCCCGGTTGGCCCATTTAATTACCTGATCAATGATTACACCTTCCGCACTTATCCGCTTTCTTCCATCCCACTTTCGGCGCACAGTGCTGTGTCTTATTCTGGCCCCTGCAACGGCAGCAGCGTGCCTGCCCCAGAGTATGCCGATTGGCAAAATATCCTCTACGCTGTGACGGATGTGTGGCAAAACGAAGGATCGTCCAACAGCTATTACTATGGTCTGATGGATATTGATTGCGGCGGCGGCTGCATTTCTGGCCTGGGTTGGGTAGGGGGCTACAAGGTGGCCGTCGGTTTCAATGGCATCGGCGCTTCTCACTATGCCGCCAGCGAGACGCATGGGCACGAAGTGGGGCACAACCACGGGCGCAGGCACGCGCCTGGCTGCGGGGCGGCCAATCCTGATGGTGGCTTTCCGTATGCCACAGATGGTAAGGGTTATATTGGCAACAGCACCTACCAGAACTATGGCTTTGACATTGTGACACACGATCTATACAGCTATGTAGATACCTATGACTTTATGAGCTATTGTGGACCGGCCTGGGTTTCTGATTACACCTACAATGCTTTGTGGAATTTTGACAATGACTATCAAGAACCCTATATCCGGCTAGAGGCCCAACCGGCGCTGTTAGTGGCCGGAACCATAGACCCAGCGAGCCAACAAGTCATATTCCAGTCGGTTGAAAAGCGCGTTTTGCCGGTGCTGCTGCCCAAGAGCGGCGAGTATGTCATCGAGCTGCTGGATGCGGCCGGCCGCGTGCTGGCGGCCTATCCCTTTGAACCGGTGCTGGCCACCGCCGATTCCTACCGGCAAGGGACCGCTTTTGAGTATTGGGGTTTTCACTTGACGCTGCCATACCCCGAGGGTGTGGCCTCAATTCGCGTTCGCCACGGCGATGCGGTCTGGGGCGTGCTGTCAGACCTGCCATAAAGTATGGGCAGGTTTGAAACCTGCCCATACGAGGTGTTAGCTCTAAAGCCTGATTTCCAGAGCGCCTGCGTCGGTATAGCTGCGAATGACGGGCGGCACGCGCAGGCGCTCGGTGTTTTCATAGAACGAGCGCATCTGGGCAAAGGCGGTATTATCTGCCAATGTCAATGCCGCCGCGCGGTCTAGCAAGGCCGCTTCTTCTGCCGAGGCCACGTGCTTGTCGTTTACATCGCCCAGGCCCCAGCAATCCCACGGCAGCAATTCCACCTTGTTCAACGCGGCCAGGTCGCGCACCAGGTCGCTTTGAACAAAACCCGGGCCGCGCATGTGAAAGATGCCAAAAAAGTTGGGGTCTACCTGGCCGGCGCGGCACGCCTGCCAGGCCTTGCCGCCAGGCAAGAATTGGTCGGGGGGCACGTCTAGCGGGTTGAACCAGATGCGCAGCGCCTCGCGTTGAAAGGCGTCTAGCTGGGCGTCTACCATCACCCAGCGCTGCTGGCCGGCGTCCCAATATTCGCATACCCAGTGGTCCTCAAAGCGCCCCGGCTCAAAATAGGCCGCAAAACCGCAGCGGGCGCGGGCCGGCACACCCTGATGGCGCAGCATGGCGCACAGCATCACCGTAAAATCCCTGCAATTGCCCACCAGCTTTTTTTCTAGCGGGCGAGGCTGGGTTAGGGGGCGGTCATCTAGCTCGCGCAGGCGCGCCAGCATTTTGGGCACGTGGCGCAGGTTGGTCTCTTGGCCGCGGATATCGGCCTTGCTCAGCCCGTAGCGTTCGGCCCAAAAGATGTGAATCATCGTCCCCTGAATGACGCGGCACAGGTCGGCGATGGCGGTGGGCAGGCCATCAAGCAGGGCAGCCTGGTCGCCAGGAGCGGTGATTGGCCCTGGCTGGGCATAATATTCGATTGGGTTGATGTCTGTTTCTGGCATGCCAAATGTCTCCTTTTGTTTCCAGCCTCTAGGTGATCAGCCCGCGCGCTTCCTTCCAACTATAGATTTTGTTGATAACCAGGTTAAACGTATTGACGGCCACAATCGCCGGCAGCAAAATGTGCAGCACCCGAATGCCCATGCTTTCAAACGCAATCCCCATCAGCAGCGTGGTCAGGCCGTTTTGCTGGGCATAGGCGATGCGAAAGACATCGCTGGCTGTGCCGTTGAACATGATGAGCGCCGATACCGGTTGGATGACGAAAAACTCGATTATGGCCAGCAAGATGCCCAGCCTCAGGTCTACCCCATAGCTGTAAAGCGCCATCCCAACGATGAACACGATGATGTAATATAGAAGCGTGATGAGGCGTTCGAGGTGGCGGGCTGCAATGGGCCGCAGCAGCAAGCCCGCGATGGCGGCCAGCAAAAAGCTTTCTGTGAAAAAGGCATACACCAGCGTGACAACCAGCAGGCCAATGGCAAAGGCGCGGTTTTTGAGCAGCGGTGTGAATTTATACAGCGCCCCAATGATAACCGCCGGCGCCAGGTTGAGCGCCAGCCCTGCCAGGTACGAACCCTGGTCCAGCCCGGCCAATTGGCCTGTCACCAGCGGCATGAGGACCAAAAAGCCGAACAAGACGGTGACGGGGTCATCAAACGAAGCCCATATTCGTAGAATCCCCTTGGCGCTGTCGGACATTTTTTCCTTGTCTTGCAAGAGCGTAGAGATGGAGAGCGGGTCAATTTGGCCAATGGCTGTGGCTAAAAGAAAGCTGATGCCGACCGGGTAAATGAGGTACATGACCAGGCCGGTGGCCAAAACCCGAAGCGGCACGGCCACGGTGATGATGAGAACGGCCAGGCGCTTGCGCGTGCTGATGGCTTGCAGGTCTATGCCGACGACGCTGCCGTACAGCCCCACCACCAGCGAAAAAGACGCAAAAACAGGAAATACATTACCCGTGATGGGGTTGAGCTGGGCCAGGCTGCCAAAATAGACCCCGAGTAACATGAGGCCCAGAAAGACGGCAATTTGCTTCATGCGCTATGTTGCCCCCAGCGCGCGGCCACCCATCGAATCAGGCCGATGGTTAAAAACAGGGCCAAGAGCACCCCCAGCGTGCCCAGGAATCTGACAGCAAAGCCAAGCGGCAACTGTAGCCACTGGCTTAGCATAGCGGTGAGAGGGTAAGTAGAATCGAACCAGATGCTGATCAAGAGATTCAGCGCCTCTACCGCTGCCAACGCCGCAAAAAACGGCTCGGCTCTTCGCATACGGTTTTGCATTTCTTCGCTTTCAATGTTCATCTGGAGTAGTTGCCCGTTAAACCGCTCGATGTTTCGGCTGATGCCCAGGTTGGTCAGCTTGGCGTAGGCGTTTTCCACCGTCTGCGCCAATTCGCGCAAGTTATCAACGCGCTTGTTGACGCTGTCAAACCAGGCACTAATTCCCATTGTCACATTGAGCTTGTCTAGCAGAGCAATGTGCCATTCTTCGTCAATCAGCTTGTCCGAATTGTTGATTTCTTCCAGCAGGTCTACCAACTCGAAACGCAGCCCACGCATTTGGATGGCAAACTCGTTCATGGCCAAAAGGTTGTTCTCGTCGCCCGGCGCGGTATGCAGCGCGCGCTGGTACTGCCCCACGGTTTGGATCAGCCGGCGCGTTTCCTTGTCTAGCATATCGTCCAGGATGCGCAAAAAGTGATAGTTGGAGACGGCCACCTTGAAGGTGTGCAGCACCGAGCTTTCGTCGGCCAGCTCGTAGCCAGATACTTGGTGCGCCGCGCCGGTATCAAAGGTCTTGAGCTTGATATAGACCACGCCTTCGTAGGCGGCGATGAGAAGTGTGTCTTGCGCCACACTCCAGAGGCGGCTTTCGCCCAGGATAGAATCGGCGTGTATCAGGCTGGGCTGTTCTATTTCCCAGCAGGCCGGCTTGAAGACCAATTCTACCAGCGCGGCCGACGCTTGCTCTAAAAATTCAAACTGGCTTTTAAAGCTAGTTTCCACATCTACGGCCATAAAGGGAATCTGAATCTCGTGGCGCAAGGCGCGGTAGCGATGCGCGTTCAAGCCGCAGGCCGTGAAAAAGTGTGCGTGGATGGCGCGCGCCAAATCATCGAGCGTGATAAACTCGGGCCGCGTGTCGGGCGTGTGCGCCCACAGGTGCTGGATGGGTTCGGTGGCGACGACGGTGTATTCGGGATTGAGGTGCAGCCCGCCCAGGTGATAGGCCGGGTTGCTGGGCAGCGGCTCTTTAATGTCTAGCCGCAGCGTTATCAGCCCCGCATTTTGAAGCGCCAGCGTAAATTCCCAACTGACGTTAATGTCCTTGGATAAATTCAGCTCGCTAAAAAAGCCCAGCGCGGCCAGCTTTTCCTTTGGAATAAAGGTCTGCTGCGGGCCTTGGGGGTCGCTAATGAGGTAGGGGGCATGTTCTGTGCGATAGTGCGCGGTGTAAAAGGCCGGCACATCCGCCGGGCGAACGTCAAAGCGCTGAATCAACTGGGGAGTGACGCCCAGAGCCCAGTTTTCGACCGGAGAAAAGATCTGCTCGGTCACCGGCACGTTGTACAAAAAATAGCAGCGCATTCGCTGGAGCTGCAAGGGTGGGCGGTGAGCAGTGTGAGCGGCGGCGTCTGGCCGAAGTTTTCTGAGCAAGTCCATTGATTTTCCTCTTGAGATGCAAGTAGAACTTAGTATACCAAACGTTAGCGGTCTTGGCAATAACGCCACTCTTTAAATTGCGCGCCACTTCAGGTGGCGCGCAATTCGCAAGACCATGGGAGGATATTCTACCCGGCAGTGGCAGAGGGGCAGATGGCAGGCCGAAAGCCAATCAACTCGTGGCTGCCGCTGGGTGCATAGCTGCTGCGGCACGCGCAGCGAACGTCGTAGCGAGTGTAATAGAATGCTCCTCCGCGCAGCACGCGGTGTCCATCTGCTGGCATGTCTTCACGCCCATCGTCAGGGTTGTATGGAAAAGCCTTGTAGAGGCTGTGTGTGTGGGGTCGGCGGCCAGCGCACAGCTTGACCTGTGTTTCCAACCGCCGCCCCCCGAACCGGACGTGACAGTTTCCCGTCATCTCGGCTCTCCAGTAACCACTCAACTCCTTAGTCTCTCCCCATCATATTTCCCGCTGTGGATTTTGTGGTGACAATTCCGACAGACCACCAGCGTTTTTCGCCTGCGGGCAGCCATGATTTTCACCCATGTTGGCGGGTCTCTCCGACCTTGGTATCGTTTCTTTAGGTCTTTGAGGGTTTTGATGTGATGCACATTTATGTCTTGAGTAGACCCGCACAATTCGCACTTATCAGCTTGCAATCTTTTGGCTAATTCAGTGCGCTTGTTTCTCATTTTCCACGGCAGGTCTGTGATGATTGCCTTACGATTGTAGTGTATTGGTTTGCCCCCAAACGTGGCTATCAGTGGTTTCTTACCCTCTCTGGGGATTTGGACTTGTATTGCGGTTATGCCTTCTCTAGTTTTCGTCTTGTATTTGCGGTATATCCTGGTGGCTTTGGTTTTGTGTTTCCTCGCCAAAGTCTTGACTAGAGATTGCATTGCCAGAGACCTTACCTTGTACCACTTGCTTACGTTGTGGGCCATCGTGTAGTAGTTCACAACCCCTTGGAGTTCCAATTGATAGGCCATCACAATGTCATAGTCACTATCTTGTAGTATCTCTGGGCGGTGTATCGGTTTGCCCGCTTGAGTATATTTGCGTGTCCATTGGGTGATAACCACTCCGGGGACTTCTAGCACGGGCAGGTAGTTGATGCTGCGCCGTCCTTTGCATTTTCGACTATCTCTTTTTGCTACCCGAATGTCGTAGCCTAGAAATCTGGCCTTCCCTGTTGCGGCGTGAGTAATATATGTTTTCTCCGCTGACATTTCCAGGTTCAGCCTCTCCCTCGAAAACTGTATCAGTTCTCGCTTGATTTCTTCGGCTTCGGCTTTAGTTCCAGCAAATCCAAGTAACACATCGTCGGCATATCTCACATATCTAAGTCTTCGGTAGTCTGGGTCACTTGGATCTCCAGAGGGTAGTTCTGCTCTAGCCTTTCGTAGTTCTCTGGTTAGTCTGTAGTCACCTGCCCTTTTTGCGGCTTTTACCATTTTATCGAGTTGTGTATATTCGGGGTTTGCTCTTCGTTTTTCCCCTCTTGTCCATTTCGGGATTAGCTCATTCTCTACAAACTGGTCTAGCTCATTTAGATAGATATTCGCTAGTAACGGTGACAGTATGCCGCCTTATGCAAAGAAAGCTATTATGCAAAGTAACGGCCCCAAACACAGTCAAATTCGCTGTTTCAAGACGATTTACTTTGCATAATCTCCGAAATGATGTAACTTGCCAGAGCTTGACGGCTCAAAATATCATTTTGG
>JBGSMF010000496.1:0-52861 GCA_041740315.1 Thermoflexales bacterium | reverse complement strand
ATGAAGTTATCCGACAGTATATTGAGTCGCAAGGTGAAATGCTTTCTTCCGACACCAACGAGCCTGTGGGCATCGGAGAACTTTAGGCGACTTTCAGTCGCATTTCCAAGCTACCGCCTTTAGGCGGTAGTAGTTGACTTGAAAGAAACCAGGTTTTTCTGAAAAAACCTGGTTTCTAGGCAAGTTTCAACTCATTTGAAACACACCCAAATCATAATCATAACCATTCATAATCGGATATTTACCCGGAAAAGTCTATCAAATGAGATATTTTCAGCAAACTAGTTTGTGCATCGTTCTCGTTTTGCTGGCTGCATGCACAGGCAGACTGCCTCCAACCATCACTACTTTGCCTACGCCAACGCCTCCATTGCCAACGTCTTTGCCACTTCCCAAGGCCACACCCTTGCCTCTCAACAAGTTGGGGATTCACCTGCTTTTGGATGATGGGCGCAATGCCTGGCCGATAGACTTGTGGCCGGAACACTTGGCTTTTGCGCGCGATCTGGTTGGCGAATGGGGCTATGTCACTGAACTGGTCCGTCTGGATGACCTTGATCCAACCCGCTGGCAGGTCTTGTTCGACTTGTGCGCCCAATACCACCTTAGGCCAATCTTGCGCCTGGCGACCACTTTTGATAAAGAGAAGGGAATGTGGCTGGCTCCCCAGGCCGATCAGGATGGCAGCTATACCGCCGTGGCTGGGCGTTATTCGCATTTTGTGGCGTCACTGCGTTGGCCTGCGACACCGCATTATGTCATCGTCGGCAACGAGCCAAACCATGGCGAGGAGTGGGGCGGAAAAGCTGACCCGCTTGCTTATGCGCGTTTCCTGCTGGATACCAGCCGCGCGCTGCATCAAGCTGATCCCGATGCGCAAGTGCTCAATGCGCCGCTCGACCCATTTACGCCCAACACCAACGGGCAGCCTTTTGTGAATGGAATGATTTATATGGACGCCGAATCCTTTATGGACGGCATGCGCGCAGCTCAACCTGATGTGTTTGCCGCAGTGGATGTGTGGGCTTCACACCCTTACCCGCTGGGACCATTGACCGAAGGCCCGTGGCAACAACAATTCAAGATTGACCTGATCAACGATGCGCACAATCCAAACCACGTCGAACCGCCGCCGGGCACTTTTAACCGTGGCGTGAACGGTTACGAGTGGGAGTTGTTCAAGCTAAAGAGCTATGGGATAGACCACCTCCAGGTGATGGTTACGGAGACTGGCTGGCGGCACAGTGAAAGCGCCGACCCCACCGCCACAGACAATGGCCGCCCCTTGCCAGATGTTTTAACCGTGGCTCAATTTGTTGACATGGCGTTCAATGGCAATCGAGGAAATTATGCCCACTGGCCGGATAGCGGCTGGGCCCCCTGGCAAGATGATGCCCGCGTGATTGCCGTCACGCCCTTTGCGTTGGACGGCGCGCCAAAAGAATGGGGCCATACCAACTGGCTGCAACTAGACAGCCAAGGACGGGTAACGGGCGTTTATCCGATGTTCGAGATCCTGTCGGGCAACCGCTAAGGAATGAGAAGGAAATAACTTGCCTATTGGCCAAGCTGCCTGCGCCCTCGAAATGTAAAGTTATTTAATCCTTAGCCCTAATCATCCTAGCGATGGGCCACCGATACACCCGAGATTGTAAATGCAGGGTCAAGAGAGCCGACGCTCGATTCTGATGATTCTGATGTGTCATAAAACTCGATCCGAACCAGCGTGGCTTGGCGCCGGTCGGCCGGCACCTCGATGGTGAGCATGTCTAGTGTGCCATTCAGGTCGGGCCGCCCCACGATGGGGCCTTGCCACACCTGGCGCGCGCCCGGCGCGGACGAGACCACATTGTCGGACGCATGCCACTCTCGCAAGTTCAATCCCAAGACGAGCGGCACGTCGAGTTGAGGCGCAGCGTCAAAGACCAGCGTGATGCGCCCGACTGTTTGCCCTTGCCAGCGAATGAATGCGTCGCCGGCCGTCAGCAACACGTGCACTTGCTCGACGCGCGCTATCCCCGCCGCAAGCGCGCCTTTTGTTGGAAATACGTCATTGGGTGAGGGCTGCGCCTGGCTTTTAAAGGCGCGTCCGTCCAGATCGAAAGGCACGCCGCCCAACATTTGCTGGCCGGTCGGCGGCGAGGCATAGTCGTCCGAAAGCGATCCATTGGCAAAATTGCCCAGCGGCACGGCTTGGAAAATGAGCAGCGTTGAGGTAGGTGTAGCTTGCGTCGGATCTGGCAAGACATGTGTGGCCGTTTCGGGCGTGAAGGTGTGCGTTGGCGCGGCTGCAGCCGTAGCTGCCTGCGCGCTCGGGCCAGGCGTGGAGCGGCCTGCCCCACCGATCATAACCCCAACAAGCACTGCGATAAGCGTCAGTGCGATAATTGCCCCCCCACCTAATGCCCACAGCAGCCAGGGCGCGCGGCGACCAGGCCGGGCGCCTGAAGCAGGCTGGGTCGAGATTGGCTTGCCTGCTGCGGCAGCGGTCAAAGCCTGAGCGAATTGACCCGCCGTGGTGTAGCGCTCCTCTCGACGCTTGGATAGGGCGCGCAAAATGACGTTTTCTACTGATGCGCTGAGGCTGGGGATATGGCTGCGCAGCGGAGATGGAGGCTCATTGGCTTGCTTGTAAAGCACCGTAGCCGTTGTGCCAGAGAATGGCACCTGCCCTGTGAGCATCTCGTAAGCCACGATGCCCAGCGAGTACACATCGGTGCGGCCATCAATATCTCCGCCGGTCACCTGCTCCGGCGACATGTACTCTGGTGTGCCAATGGCAACGCCGGTTTGGGTCAATCGCGCGCCCGACAACGCTTTGGCAATGCCAAAGTCCATCAGTGTAGCGTGGTCGTTGGCAGACGCCATAATATTGCCTGGCTTGATGTCGCGGTGGATAAAACCTTGCTGGTGGGCATAATCCAACGCCTGGGCCACTTGCTCCACAAGCTTGCTCACACGTGATGGCGGCATTGGCCCTTGCCGGACAAGACTAGCGAGTGATGCGCCTTCGATGAGTTCCATCACAATATAGTTCAGGTCATCACTCTGTCCAACATCGTGGATGGTGATGATATGGGGGTGGCGCAACTTGGCGGCAGCGATGGCTTCTTGGCGAAATCGCTGGATAAACGCCGGATCGTGCGCGAAATGACGCGGCAAGACCTTGATTGCCACAGTGCGCTGCAAGGCTGCCTGGTAGGCTTTATAAACCACCGCCATCCCGCCGCGACCAAGCTCACACTCGATCTGGAATTGCCCCACTGTTTTGTTGATGAGATCATCCGCATCCATATTTTATACCTTTCTGCTGGGCAAATCTCAGGTTGCTATTGTAACACCATTTTCTTTCTCTACAGAAGTGGGATAGGTGGAGGGCAGCCTTGCTCAACCAGTTGGTGATCTTGGTTCGCCGGCAAAGATAGTACCTTACCAGTCAAATCTTTGCTTTTTCGGCAAAGAAAACTCACCACGAAGGACACAAAGAGCACAAAGTAAAAATCTTAGTGTACTCTACCTGGCGGCAGACAGGTTGGTGTCCTTTGGTTTTGGTTCTGGCTTGGCCAGGCTAGGAGGGTAAATGGAAACTAGACGCAAAACCCCCGCAAGGTGATTTGCGAGGGTGAAGGGGTCTTTCAAAGGCGACGCCGGGAATTGAACCCGGGGTTGGGATTTTGCAGACCCCTGCCTTACCACTTGGCCACGTCGCCAACAAAAGGCAACTTTGCAGTTGCCTTTTTAGAGCGGGCTACGGGACTCGAACCCGCGACCTACTCCTTGGCAAGGAGTCGCTCTACCAACTGAGCCAAGCCCGCATTCTGGTTTTTAATCGCCTAGCTTATGGATAAACCAAACAACTAGTTGATGCCGAGGCGCAGGATCGAACTGCGGACACCGCAATTTTCAGTCGCGTGCTCTACCAGCTGAGCTACCTCGGCGCTTTTAATCCGCGCGCCAAATTTGGCGAGCGTTATTGTAGCCCAACTTGGCGCACTTGTCAAGCTTGACGATTCCATCATTTCAGAGTATTCTTGTCTTTACGCATTTGGGGGTGGTTGGGGCCCGGTGGCTTCCCTGGTCTTCAAAACCAGTGGCGGGTCGCGCTGAGCGGGCCGCGGTGGGTTCGACTCCCATCCATCCCCGCTAGTCTAGCTTCTGTAGGGATAGTGTCCTGAACTGGTGGCGCGCCTTTCGTAAATCTTGGCAAGGCGCGGTTTCACCAGTGTTGAAACTATGATTGTAGCAAACAGCGTCACAAAACACAAAAAGTAAAGCTCTAGTCCAAGCCAAGCAAAGGGGAGAACAAACGCAATATTATCGGGGAATTGAACGGGTCGGTTATGCCGACCCGTTGTGGTTTGGGGGCAAGGCTGGCAAGTCTGCCATGCCACCGAAAATGGCATTAATCCATCCATTGTGCAGCTCTGTATCCTCTTTTGCATCCTACCCTTTGCTATGCTTGGGTACAATGGATGATTGCCGTCCCAAGTAGTTTTGAGGATAAGGGTTTCGCAGGGTAGGGGGCCGGCAGGGTATAGTGTGTTGGGGTAATCTCATGCGAGGGATGAGCGTAGGTGCGCCCGGCCCGGCAGGAGAGACCGCAATTATTGGGCCTATCTAGCATCGGGTAGCTTTGCACAGGTTTGAATAAATCAGTAATGACAAAGAAAATCACCAAAGGGCAAAAGTTCGGTCGTTGGCAATTGAAAAGACCCCTCGGAGCGGGGGGCAATGGTTTTGTCTGGTTGGCCATAAACTCAAGGGCGGAAGAAGTCGCCATAAAAATCTTGGCAAAGCTTGACAGCAAAAATAAAGCAAAAGTATACGCTCGTTTCAGAGACGAAGTAAAAGTAGTTCAAGCAAACAGTGACATCGCGGGCTTGTTGCCAATAATAGAAAGCTATTTGCCCGGTAAAATTGCAGATGAATTCCCTTGGTATACAATGCCTGTTGCTCAATCCTTGGACAAGCACCTAGACAACGCCAGATTTGAAGCTGCTATTCAAGTGATACTTGAAGCTGGGAAAACACTGGCCAAGTTGCACGAAAGAGGGATTTGTCACAGAGACATTAAACCTGCCAATATCCTGATATGGGGTGACAAGGTCTGCATAAGTGATTTTGGATTAGTCTATTACCCTAAAAAGCCAGACCTAACGGGCACGAGAGAGCAAATCGGTGCCAAATGGACAATAGCGCCAGAAATGAAGCGCAACAGTAACAAGGCGGATGGAAAGCCAGCCGATGTTTATTCATTGGCGAAGACGTTGTGGATATTACTCACTGGCCGCAAGGATGGATTTGAAGGACAGTACAATCCTGACAGCGTGAATGGCTTAGGCAGGCTCAAGTTGACAGAACCGGAAGGCCCGGTCTTCTGGTTTGGACACGCTCCTCTTGTCTATACAAGACCCCTTGACGATTTGCTACGAGCAGGCACTGACGACGACCCATTACAGAGGCCGACGATGAGCCAGTTTGTCGAGCGACTGGATTCATGGGTCAACACATACAAGGACTTTGCAAAACGGAATCTGCTACAATGGCAAGACACCCAGACAAGACTATTTCCTACAGTTGTGCCGCAGAGAGCAATTTGGGAAAACACTGACAGCATTGTTGAAATCCTGAACTATCTGGGTTCTGTTAACAGCCTAAATTATATGCTCCTGCCAGACAGCGGGGGCGAGGAGATGCAAGGAGCAAAACGAGGATTAGAGTCAGGCACTATCGAATTGGCTATTTCTGACCGTATCGTTTACGTTGTCAAACCCAAGAGGTTGATTTTTGAGAGCTTTGACTTTGATTGGGAGTGGAACTATTTTCGATTAGCGACTGGCGACCTTGAAGCCACCGGAATCGGTGCAGTTTATCGGGGTTGTGAGTCGTTGCTCGAGATAGCCCCACTGCAATATATCAGCGAATCAGATTGGTGCAATGACATAGATGGAGAAAGGATATATCCATCAGACTCTAGACATGTATATCGATACATCAATGGAGACTTTGTAATCCTTCAGAAGTCATCGACCTATAACCGTAGCTCTTATACATACGATGGCAGGCATAACCAGATGGGAGCAGATGAGTTTAGAAATTATATTTCACAAATAGTGCAGCTTGTCCAGCAAATAATGCAAGACGAGAAACTGGCGGAGATTGCTTCAGAGAAAGGCCTGACAATGGACGATGTAATTTCTGGCTATTTGGATGAAGTGTTTAGGCAGAAGTCTTCGAAGAGACTTCAGAAAATACTTCGATAGCAGCCGATTGGCGGGCTGCTCTATCTGCTTGACTAAGTAGGGGTAAAAGCAAAAATCATTATGCCGCAGGAGTAGGTTGCAAGCATGAGTATATATAGGAGGGACTCTAATGTCAAAGATTACGAGCATTTTTGGGAATGTTTGGTCGAACGTCCTCGCAAACATTATTGTTGTGGTTCTACTTGCTTTGATAGGGTGGGTAACGGGCTTCTTCCGAACACAGGATTTAGATACCCAACTTCTAATCATTGCCATAGCCCTTTTAGTAGTAGTGCTTCTCAATCTACAAATACTGTTATGGGCTATATATAGAGTCACATTTCCCAAGAAGCCAGCACTTGTAAAGGCATATAACGAACCAGCAACCTATATTTACCTGCATAGACAATGGAGACAGATTCCTGATTGGCAAACTAGAGATTACCTGGCACATGTACTTGGCTTCCGTCCAGGAGAGGAGGATATTACCCCCAAGCCAAAGGATGAAGTTGACAAGCTTCAGAAAGGTGCACCTTTAGAAAGCATCATTACCTATGCTCGATAAGCAGTTGATACATTAATCATCATTATATCTAGGGGCAACATGAACAACCAGAAACCACCTGAACAAACCATCCTGGAAGAGTTGCAAAAAACTGGTTATCCAACCGAGATAGTTAGTGCTAGTGTTATGCAACAACGCGGGTGGACAGTGATTCATAATCCATCATACCTAGACGATAGTGAAGGCCGTAGCCGCGAGTTTGATATTCGAGCATACCGGCAATGGAGGCTCGATGCTTCAGGCAAGAAGTTCACTATAGGGGTGTATCTAATTACTGAATGCAAAAAAAGTGAAAAGCCTTGGGTATTCTTCATTACACCTGAAGAATACAAGTTTTCTCCACTCGGTGAGCTAATCAAAAACCACATAGAAGGCAGGCATGTGTTCACTGGTCGGTATCAGAACCTTGGCGAAAGTGTCATATCTGATGATGTCCTGCGAAAGTTCCATCATTACTTTCAAAAACAAAATCTGGCGCGAACATTTCACGAACCATTTAAAGGTCAAGAAAAAGCAGACCGCTCTCAAATGATTTATTCCGCCGTGATGTCCTCAATCAAGGCGACCCTGTTTCATCAGAGAGACCGACCCGCTGCGGGATGGCTAGGAATCTATTATCCACTTATTATTTTCGATGGTGATTTGTTCGAAGCGCAGGTCGCGCCAAATAAGGTTATAAAATTAAGTCCCTCCAATCATATTCAACTTCTTTTTAATTACATGCTCCCGACATCGAGCGAAAAGGCTTCAATATGGGAGAGTCAACAAAAGTTTATCGTTGATGTAGTGCGTGAAAATTATCTCGACCAATTTCTAAAAGTGATTGAAGATGAACATGAAACTCTCAAGACATACCTTCAACAAGGATTGAGTGAAAAGGGAACCTCCTAGCCATAGTCGCTACAGGGCAGCTGCCCGGCCTGGCGGGAGAGGCGGCAATTAGGAGACCTGCGTAACATTGGACGGGCACTTTGCATGAAAACATTGAGGTTTCCCATGACCGGAGAAGAATTCGCTCAACAATTACTGACTTGGAAAAAGGCACTCATAGAAGATGTGATTCCACACTATCGAGCAGGTAATAGAGAACGAGGCAGGCTGGCATTTAAAAGATGGAAGGAGCGGTTCACACGATTTTTGAAGGAGCATATTCCTAGTGAGGCATCTCGTTTTAAGCAAGAGACACAGCATTTTGGTTTTATGGTTTATCCAGGTAAACATCCATATGACACCTTCATGCGTGAAGATGGTAAAACATGCATTGCCTTCATTGATGACCTAAAAGAAGAAGCTGAAAAAGGGCGCCTCGCTGATTTGCAAACAAAATCTCCTATAAAGCCAATTGTCGCAGGTGAAAACATGTCCAAATTCACTAACCAAACACTTCTCAAAGTCAGAAATAGTATTAGTCGTCGGCTAAGCCGGCCTCGTTACGAAGACCTTCTAATAGAGCTGGAAATCTATCCTCTCTTTGAATTGCGCGATGAACATGGACGCTTCAAGGGAATGACCAAAGATGCTTTCATCGAAGAAACCCTTTTGGACAACGAGAATAACTATTCTATCTTGAGAGCCCTACTTGAACGGCGGATTTTGGATTCAGAGACCAAGCGCGCACTCATTGAAGATGGGGTAGATTTGCAAGGCATGACTGCAACGCCAGATTCTGATAATGTCAAGGAGAAAACCTCCGTTCGTAAGAGTTCGCGGCGGCGACTCGCTGGCACAAAGAACAAAACTGTAGCAGCCACCAAAAAGCGCAAAGGTAAACGCCGAAAGAAAGTTATACTATTTTTGGCTGCCAACCCGACTGATGCTTCACGGCTACGCTTAGACGAAGAGTTGCGCGAGATTCAGGAGAAACTACGATTGGCTAAGTTACGTAGCCGATTTGAATTAGAGCAACGATTGTCTGTACGTTCACAAGACATCAGTCAATCGCTTTTGGATGTAAAACCCGATATTGTACATTTCTCCGGTCATGGTACAACCACTGGCGAATTATGTCTTGAAAATCGAAGCGGAGAAACCCATCCCGTCAATCCTAGTGCATTGGCATCGTTGTTTAGGCAATTTGCGAATCAGGTCAGTTGTGTGGTATTGAATGCTTGTTATTCCAAGAGGCAAGCAACTGCGATAGCTAAACATGTAAAGTATGTTATCGGCGTGAGTGAGTCAATAGGTGATAAAGCTGCAATTGCTTTTGCAATAGGTTTTTATCAAGCGCTGGGGGCAGGCTGCAGAATCGAAAGAGCCTACAGGATGGGATGTGCCCAAGCGGAATTGCTTGGTGTCCCTGAACATCTAACGCCAGTTCTTATCAAGAAACAAGCAAAGCCGGTAGAACAGCAACCACCAAAAGAGACTTCTCGAAAGGTATCGTTGCAAGCCTGGAATGGACGATATATATATGCTGTAGGAGGTGGCGGCGGTGAAGTCCTCGCTGACCGAAACGTGATTGATGAATGGGCTATCTTTGATTTGATTGAACTAGAAGGTAACAAGATTGCTCTTCGTGCCCACAATGACGATTATTTATCTGCTGAGAGAGGGGGGGAGCGGCCCAAGATTACTGCCGACCGGCCAGAGCGTTCTAGATGGGAAGCTTTTACGTTATCTAAACTAGAGGACGATAGAGTACGTTTGTATACCGCTCGCGGACCATATGTTTCCGTCGAAGATAATGCACGTGGTGAAGTTGTGGCTAGGCGGGGTAGTTCTTACGAACAGACAGTGTTTAGATTAATTCAGCACTCCAAAACAGAGAAGGAATGAATGCGCCCAACAATCGCTTGCAGCTAAGGGCCAACAGCCTTGCACTAGAACGGGGAAAACATGCAGCGCATCGCGCAGATTTGGAAAGGGAGCACAGGGGGGAAACTGCTTATCGGCTATGGAGCCTTCCTGGCCTTGTGCTTTTGTTGCACTGGCTTGTCGGTGATTATATCTGAATTGTCGCCCACTGATGTGACGGCCACAGCAAGGGCAATATCCCGCGCAACCGAGCAGGCTATCCCTATTACACCGATTCTGGCGACCAAAGTGCCGCCACAGGCTACCTACACCTCGTTGCCGACCTATACCCCATTGCCAACCTACACGCCACTACCTACTGTTGCGCAGCGGTCTATTGATACTCTTGTATCAACTAGCACACCCCTGCCCAGCACACCCCCGCCCAGCATCCCCACGCCAACGCTTACCCGCCCACCGGCCACTGCCACCCCGCAGCCCACACCCGCCCAAGCTGCCACGCCTGAACGGGTGCAAGCTCAAGTGCTGTGGGTGGTAGACGGCGACACTATTGCAGTGAGCATTGATGGAAAGGAATATAGGGTCAGGTACATCGGCATCAATACGCCTGAAACCGTCGCGCCTAACCAGCCCATTGAATGGATGGGACCCGAAGCCAGCGCAGCTAACAAGGCGCTGGTTGAAGGCAAAACCGTTTACCTGGAAAAGGACGTGAGCGAAACGGACAAGTACGGCCGCTTGCTGCGGTACGTGTTTGTGGGCGATTTGTTTATCAACGCCGAGCTTGTGCGGCAGGGATACGCCCAAGTGGTCACTTACCCGCCAGATGTGAAATACCAATCGCTCTTTTTGAAGATGCAACAGCAGGCCAGCGCAGCAGGGGTTGGCCTGTGGGGAGCAAAGCCCACTATGCCGCCAACGGCCATAGTGCAGCCTACTGCACCGCCGCCAGTGGCGCAGCCTACGGCTCAACCGCCAGTAGCACAGCCAACAGCCCAACCGCCAGCGGCAAATTGCGACCCTTCTTATCCCACTGTCTGCATTCCCCCACCGCCGCCTGACTTGGATTGCAAGGATGTTCCCTACAAGCGGTTCCAGGTTTTGCCGCCAGACCCGCATGGCTTTGACCGAGACAAGGACGGTATCGGGTGCGAGAGTTGAGAAGGGGCGGGGGGCGTTTCGCGCGAGGGGGAAGCGCAGGCGCAGAGAGAAAGAATCAGCAAGGAGGTCTTCTATGAGTGGTCTATTTGGAGGCAAGAGCCACGAGGAGCGCGAGGCCGAGAAACACCAGGAGCAGACGCAATTAAAGTGCCTGCAAGCAAAAGCTGCCAACCAATATGATGGAATGGTCACAAAGGCCTTGGAGCGGCTGACCCGTTGGGCTTTTCCAGATAGCCAGGTTGAGCGTCAGAGTGTGGGGGTGTGGCAGCTCTGGCACACGACGGATGATGGAGAAGAGTACGTGGACGTGACTGTAGAGTTGCAGTTTGACAAGGGCCAACCCAGGTCTTTTTTTTGTGAGGCTGTTTCTTCACAGATTACGGAGCTTACCCGCGAGACCCTGGATGACGCTTTGCGGCTGTCTATTTGCAGCCTCGATTATGGTGATAGTTCATAAGCGGGCTAACCCGCGCATCCAGCCAAAGTCCAGCGTCCTGGTCGGCTGTGCGGAGCGGTAGCCTTCTCGCCCAGGTCGGCGTAAAGGCGAAAATTGTTATGCCGAAGGAGTAGGTTGCAGGAGAGGGTGCACCTGGCTGCGGACAGGGAAGTGGGCGCGAATGATGCGTATTTGCGCCGACCTCGAAAAGGAAAGCTTGAACGACACTTGAATCGCGTATAGCATCTCACCTGTGGAGCCAGTCGCCAAGCGAGGGAAAAAATGAATGAGGTGTTATTGGAGACTTTGGTTAGACCGTATCGCTTTCGTTTCACTTTAGATCCTTGCTACGGCAGGGGAAAGGAGAGATAGCCACATGGCCGATTTTCCATGCACAGATAATACTACAGTAGCCGCTTTGGCGGCTGCCTTGGAACTGTCAAAGCAGATAAGCCAGGAGCGGGAGCCAAACTTTGATGTGCGCCTGGAGCGCTTCTTGAAGGCCTATAAAGCCATTATTGAAGCAGTAGAAAAAGGCCCGGAAAAACCAGCTAGCTCCAGCTAAGGATTGGAAATTAAATAACTTGCCCACAGTGACGCCGAAATACGGGCAAAACGAGCTATAGATGAGCAAGTTATTTAATCCTTAGTCCTAAATGTTGTTGCCGAGCATTTTGCTTGAACGGCCGCCTTGAAGGCCACTTCAATCGCCGGGTGAGATTTTTCCATCTTTGATGGCCCGGCGCACCTTCTCGGCTATCTCAGGCACAAGGATTTCACAAGCCAAGGTTGCAGCCTGCTTGGGAAACCGCATGCAGCCAAATGCCGGTGGCTTTATAAGCAGGCAAGGCGGGAAAGCGGCGGGGCTGGCGCAAAATAGTAAGCGGAGGAAGCGCGACGTTGAGCGCCTCATCGAGTACTTGGTATTCGACAATGATTAAAGGAGAATAAGGCTATGAGCATCTTTGAACAACTATCCAAGAACAAAGGAACCGTTTCCAGCGCCCTGGGCAAAGTGCTTGCCCACAAAGTGCTTCAGGAAAGTCGGGCTGACATTCTGTTAGAGTGTATTGACCTAGCTTCTTATAAAGCCTCCACGCCTGCCGCTAAGCATATTCGTTCTGGCGCAGCCAAGGTTGTTGAAATCGTGGCCCAAAAGCAACCAGAGTTAGTCGCCCCTCATTTGGGGAAATTGTTCCCAGCCCTTTCCGTCCAAGAGCCGCAAACTCGCTGGATGATTATTCGCGTCATGGGGTTTTGCGCTCACTTGAACAAGCCAATGGCGCAAAAAGCCATTGCCTACGTCGAAAAGTATATAGAGGCCAAAGAAGGATTGTGCATTGCCAGTTCCGCCGATTTGTTTTTAGGCGATTTGGGAGCAATCTCGAAAAAAGACACTCAAAAGGTTTTCCCCCTCTTGGAATTGTCAATGGAAAATCCACTTGCCAACGAACAAGACTGGTTACTGGAAGCCCTATTCAAAGTGTTTCGGAATTTGGACCAAGCCGAGCAAAAGCGAGTGCTGAAATTTGCTGAGCGTTGGCAGTATTCACCCCGGAAAAGCACGCAACAAAGAGCCAAGAAGATATTGAGATTAAGGTGAGGGGAGATAGCGCCCATACCCTGCGCGGCCGATGTGCACGCCGTTAGGCAGGATGGCAAAGGGATTCTCGAATAACTGAGGCTGCGCACCTTTGCAGGAAATGAGCAGCCCGAATTTTCGTTTGCAACCGGCCCCATTGACACACCTGTATCAATCAAGAACGAGCGCAAGGCACAAGCCTTACATTTTTCCTTTTTCGCCGGTCGGCCTATAATAGACCTTATCGGAAATAGCAGGACGGGCATCCCCATGCCAGTCCGCCAACGTATGGGGATACGTTGGCTGCGTTATTTCCGATAAACTCTACTTAAAGCCAACTGAGCGCGTTCCCCCCATCTCTGGGCGGCGGGGGACAGTCGGACACATCTTGGAACAAACTAGTGGAGACGATATGGAACTTGTACGAAAGTCTAAAGAACGAACTCTTGCGGTTTCTAGATGTAAACAAAACTTGGGTGTTGGCTTCTTCTGATGGAAGCCGTGTTTCTGCTCGTTCAATGAGCATTATCCACGATGGGGTCGAAATATACTTGCAAACAAATAGACATTTTGAGAAATGCGCTCAAATGAGGCAGAATAAAAATGTTGCCTTATCCCAGGGAATGAGGTAGGATAGATGTGTTAGCACGGCAAATCTGCCCAACAAGCAGTTGCCCCCGCCCAACCCACCCACGCCGCGAGCAGGGGGATTGGGGCGCTTTCCCACAGCGCGGGTTTGCTGTATAATGGGCAACGAATTTGGAAAGGTCAAAATTCAATGACAGGGTGTGGGGATACGTTGGCTAGGTTATTTCCGATAAACTCTTTTGTTTTTTGTGTTGTAATGGAGGGCAAAGGTGCAAAACTCGAATTCGTCTGATGTAGCGCGGATCATTGGCATTGGTTTGGTGATATTGATGGTATGCTGTTTCTGTGCTGCCACAGCTCTAGTTTGTGGGGGCGGGGTGTGGCTGGCGGGCAATAGCGGCCCGCGTCCTACCCGCGTGGCTGGCCTAACCCGCCTCCCGACGATAGTGCGCACTCCAGGGCCTGTTCCTACGGCGATCCAGGCTACCCCACAACCCGTCACCGTGCAACCGCCGGCTGATTTGTGGCGAGATGCCGTGCCGCCCGAGGCGCTAGAAACGCAGCGATTGCTCGAATCGGCCGATATCCCCGAACGCGATTTGATTGATGTGACCATGCGGCTCAAAGATCCAGGTGTTCCGATCCCTACCGTGGTGCGCGATACTCCCTGGAACTTTAAGCTTGGCGACACCCACGATTTTTGGGTGTCGAACGAAGACACTCACGAGCACTTTAAAATTACGGCGCGCCTGGCCTATGAAACGCCGCATGTGTATATTTGGGTTGAGGAAGATGTAAAGCTAGACCAGAAAAAACTAGAGCGCCTGACCGACCGCTTTGAAGAGAAAACCTATCCCACTGACCGCGAGTTTTTTGGCAGCGAATTGACCCCCGGCGTAGATAGCGACCCGCATCTGAGCATTTTGTTTGCGCGCGAGATGGGCGATTCGGTGGCCGGCTACTATAGCAGCATTGACGGATTCTCTCACCTGGTGCACGAATATTCCAACGAGATGGAAATGTTTTACATCAATGCCGATAATGTGCGCTTGGATGATCCCTATTACGATTGCACGCTGGCGCACGAATTCCAACACATGATTCACTGGGCCAAAGACCGCAACGAGACCAGTTGGATTAATGAGGGCTTTTCAGAATTGGCCTGTTTGTTGAACGACCTTGACGTTGGCGGCCATGAATACTATCTCGCCGAAATGCCAGATACCCAGCTCACTTCGTGGCCCGATAGCGCCGGCTTGGCGGGCGCTAATTATGGGGCAAGTTATTTGTTTGCGGCCTATTTTCTAGATCGCTTTGGCGAAGAGGCCACACGCGCCCTGGTGGCGGAACAAGAAAACAGCGTGGTCAGTGTGGATAGGGTATTGCAAAATCTCGGCACGAACCTGGGTTTTGACGACGTGTTTGCCGATTGGGTGGTGGCGAATTATATCAACAATCCCAACCTGGCCGATGGACGCTACGGGTATACCAGCATTAGTGTGCCTGATTTTGAGGTTGTGGAAGAATACAAAGCTCGTGAGATGACAGGCTCTCAAGCCACCGCCAGCGAGCGCGCCCAAGTGCACCAGTATGCCACCGATTACATTGAGCTGAGCGGCAAGGGCGATTTTAGGATTGACTTTGCGGGCGCAACCCTGGTTGGCCTGGCCCCCATTCAGGCCCACAGCGGCAAGTACCTGTGGTGGAGCGGGCGCGTGGACAATAGCGATACTACCCTCACGCGCGAATTTGACCTGAGCGGGTTATCTGAGGCCACGCTCAAGTTTTGGACCTGGTACGATATCGAAAAAGATTACGACTATGCCTATGTAGTGGTCTCAACCGACGGCAAGAAATGGACTCCGCTGCCCGGTGAAACAACGACTAACGACAACCCCACCGGCGCTAACTATGGCAATGGATTCAACGACCTCAGCGATGGCTGGATCCAGGAAACAGTTGACCTGACGCCGTATGCCGGCCAAAAGGTGCAGGTTCGTTTTGAATATCTGACGGATATTGCGGCGCTGCACGCCGGCATGTTCATTGACGATATCGAGATTCCAGAGCTTGGTTATCACTCTGATGCCGAAGAGGGCGATGGTGGTTGGGTGGCGCGCGGCTTTATTCGAAACGCGGGAGTCTTGCCCCAAGAGTGGCTTTTGCAACTGGTAAAACAGCAAAGCGGGCAAACAACCGTAGAGCGTCTACAACTTGGTCCGGACCAGACCGGAAGTTGGGCAGTCAGCTTGGGCTCGAACGAAACGGCCATTTTCATCGTTTCGGGGCGCACCCGTGTAACAACCGAATCAGCCGAATATTGGTATGCTATTACGGTTAAATAACTCGGCTAAATGGCTTGACCCAATAGCTGGATGAGGCTGTCTGCCGCTCAGGCAGACAGCCTCGTTGTTCGGTTTTGAACCTAGCCCTGTGGGCGCGAGTGTTTGAGCGCCGTCAATTGCGATTCTAATTCTGCCCGGCGGGCGGCGGCGGCCTGCTTGCCTTCTTCCATAAGCATTTGATAGCGTTGTCGCGCTTGGCCTTGCAGTTCTTTGCCAGACCAAGGGGTGATTAACAAGGCGGCGGCTGCGCCAACAACAAAGCCGCATAGTGCACCGGCCAAAAAACTGAGAGTTTGTCGCATGACGTTTCTCCTTTTGCTTGCGTTTTTTCGCGTCTCATTATAGTATATCAGTAATTGGGCTTATGGCAACTCGGCCAGGGCTGGGGTTGCGACCAAAAAATCACACAATCAAGCATATTCCAGACTATTCCACGTTTCTTAGGAAGGGAGCACAAGAATGACACAGAAAACCGTCGGTTACGTTGAACTTGAATGGACGTGCAAGCGGTGCGGAACCAGGAATCCTGGCATGAAAAAAATCTGCGCCGGCTGCGGTTCGCCCATGAGCGAGCAAGACAAGTTTGAGGCGCCTGGCAAGCAGGAATTGATTGCCGACAAGGAAAAGCTGGAACAAGTCCAACGCGGTCCAGATATCCATTGCCCCTATTGCGGCGCGCGCAACCCGGCCGGCACGCAGAACTGTGTGCAATGCGCCGCTAACCTGGCAGATGCCAAGGTGCGCGAGGTGGGCAGTGTGGTGGGCGCGCATAGCACTGGCCCTGTCGCCGAGGTGCCTTGCCCCTATTGTTCCACGCCCAATCCGGCTGATGCCGCCAAGTGCAAAAAATGCGGAGGCAACCTTAAAAAGGCAGTGGCGGCTGCGCCGGCGCAAGCGGCCAAGCCAGGAGCGGGGATCCCGGTGGGGTTGGCCGTTGGCGGGGCGGCGGCGCTGGTATTGTTGTGCATCTGCGTCATTGGCTATTTTGTCATGGCCGGGCGCACCAGCGATACAAGCGCCATCGTCGAATCGGTTCAGTGGGAGCGCGCCATTCAAATCTTGGAAGAACGCCCGGTTGAAAAGCAAGATTGGGAAGATGAAATCCCCTCGAACGCGCAAAGGGGATCGTGCGTGGAAAAGGTCCGCGGCACCCAATCAAATCCCCCGCCGGCGAACGTCAGGTCAGAAGAGGTGTGTGGCACGCCTTACACAGTGGACCAAGGCAGCGGCGCCGGCAAAGTGGTGCAAGATTGCGAATACAGAGTTTACGACAATTGGTGCAAGTATTCTAGCCTGGAATGGACCGAGGTAGACAAGCTGGTAGCCAACGGCAATGATTTGAACCCCCAATGGCCTGGCCAATCGTTGCGCTCCGGCCAAAAGGAAGGCGAGCGGGCAGAAACGTATGTGGTTAAATTCAGCGCCAATGACAAGCAGAACACCTATAGCTACCGCCTAAATTCTGCCGGCGAATTTTCAAAGTTCAGGGTGGGCAGCGAGTGGACGCTCAAGGTAAACACCTTTGGCGCTATCACCGATGTTCAGCCCAAATAGCTTTTTGCCTGGTTGATACGAAAAGCCTGACGAATCTCGTCAGGCTTTTTTACCCCCAACTCACACCACATTTGGCCGCAAATCTGAAAAGACACCACTTTTGGCGCCCCAGTTTCCATATTGTGGTGGGTGGGCGTGTTGCTGGCCTGTCACAGATGATGCTGGAGACGGTGGTCATTTTCGGCTTCAAGTGTTGCACGGCTCTGTTTACGCCGAGGTGAGCTTGATTGTGACCGCATTTATGGGGCCGGGCTGACGTTGGGTGGCATTGCGGGGACGCGGGTTGCAAAGCTCAACCCTCGATCCTCACGAACTCTGAAAATGGTCTTCCCGCGAACCTGCGCGGTGGTCGCGATGGTGGGATTGGCGGGCTTGCTGGTGTTGCTCTAGCCGCTGAGGCACTTTTTTCTTTTTGGGCAGGGTGGAATATAATTAAAAGAGGCGACTAGCGCACACTTGCTCATAATATAAGAGGATGGATGACAATGCAAGAAATGGATATATTTGCAAGGAATCAGCCGGCCTTGTTCGTGCTTGTTTTGACGATTGCCTGGTTTGTATTGTTGGTGGTCTTTATGGGCATCACTTCAAGCATATTCCGCAAGCCTTACGGCGACGCCAAAACCGACACGTTGAGCCGCCTGGCCGTAACAGCCTGCGTCCTTTGGCTGGTATGGCGTCTGGGTTGGCTAGAGGCGTCAGGGATTGCCCGCTTGGGCGGCCGGCAGGTCTGGCTGTTTGCCCTGGGGGGAATACTCTACTTTTCCGTCGCAAGCCTCTACTCGTTTTATAACAAGGTCACCTTTAACTTTTTAAACCTGGTGCGATTGCCTGATTCTCTTACTGCAATCATAACGCACCTGGCGGTTGGCCTGAGCGAAGAAATCTTGTTTCGCGGGCTTGTCCTCTATGCTTTGGTTCGCGTTTGGGGAAATACCACGCGGGGGATAATTGAAAGTGTTATCCTTACATCGCTGCTCTTTGCTGCCTTGCACGTCATGCAGGTTTTCACACACAGGGTTCCATTCTTTATGGCGTTGCTTTTGGCTTGTGAAACGTTTATTATCTCGATTTGGTGGGGAGCGTTGGTCTTGTTGGGTGGAAGCATTTGGCCGGCGGTGATGCTTCACTTTGTGCCCAACGCGGTTGTGGCCGTGCAGGGCCTTACAGTGCCTATAGCAGAGCCCGGTATCGTGATTTACAGACGAATCTTGTTGTTCAGCATACCGCTGGGCGTGCTCGGCATCTGGCTGCTAGTGTAGTTTCCGTCTCAAAACCCATAGGCAGGTATCCCCATACCTGCCGCTACCGTATGGGGATACGGTAGCTATGCAGGTTTTGAGACAAACACTAGTGTAGCTCTTGCCCCATTTATATTAGCCCTAGCTGTAATCCCCCGGCAGAGGCCTGGCCCAGCGCGGCTTCAAATGCCTCCACGCGGTCTACAGGAAACGTTATTTGGAGTGTGACCTCGGCCGCAAATTGCGCATTGTCCACTTGCCCTTCGTGAGCCGTCACTAGCCTGGTTAGCGTGTCGTAAAACTTGTACGGCACAACCAATTGGAACGTGCGCTTTTCAACGCGTTCGACGCGGGGAAGCGCTGCCAGCACGGCCTGGGCGGCGCCGCTGTAAGCGCGCACCAGTCCACCGGTGCCCAGCTTGGCGCCGCCAAAGTAGCGCGTGACAACCACCCCAATATCGCCCAGGCCGCTGTTTTGCACAATCACCAGCATTGGCCGCCCGGCCGTGCCGGGCGGTTCGCCATCGTCGCTGCAACTGTCAATCACGCTGCTGCCATAGCCTACCCGGTAGGCATAGGCATTGTGGGTGGCGCCTGTAAACTCGGCCCGCACACGCGCGATAAATTCTTGCGCCTCCTCGACGGCGCTGGCCAAACCCGCTGTAGCGATGAAACGCGAGTTGACGACAATATTTTCTACGCGGTGGACAGCCGCTGGAATAGGATAGCGCGGCGAGTTCAATATCGGCGCGCTCACTTTGGAATTTGCCTCGGCAGTGCCAGACACTTGACCTTTGGCGAAAGGGGCAGGTTGTGACATGTATTGCCGGCCAGGCTGTTTCCCAACGTCTGGCTGATGGTGTATCCCCTGGATGTTTCGGCGAGCAGAATCTCGCTTTCCGTTTGGCCGTTGGCCGACGCAGCTTGCGTGGCATAGGTGATGCTCAGGTAGGGTGTGTGGCTGCCTTCTTCCTTGGTTAAGAAGGACTTCCAGGAAGAGTCGCTGCCTGACCATTCAGGCCCGCGCAGCATAACGCCATAGTTGGGTATGCTGCCGTTTATCCACCCCTGCACCAGGCTGGTCACATCAAACGAGTGCCAGCCTTCTACATCGTGGGGCACATACGCAGAGCCATAGGCGGTAGAGTAGGATGGACGCGTGTTCCAGGTTACGGCTGATTCTGACCAGGGTGAGGTAATCCGAAAAGTTGTGATGGTGCGCCAGTTGCCTGCGTAATCGTAAGAGTCGTACTTGTATGCTCTAAGCACGGCGCTGCTGATAGCCACGCTTGAGGGAATGTTGGATACGTTAAACTGGATCATGCTGCGCACAATCTGGCCATCTGGATTGAGAGCGTCGTCGTAACCGACCCACATATCCGTAGCGCTGCCAAAGTTCATGGTGGCGCGACCTTGCATGATACAAGCATCTCCAATCGAGTAGAGTGTGCTTGGCAGCACAACAACTTGCTGCGAATTGCTCCACGGCCCGCTGCCGTAGCTATTTATGCCGCGCACGCGATAGGTGTACGTGCCCGCCCCCTTGGTGAAAGCATAAGATGTGCCGACATAATTAGAAACGACCACGATGCCATTCTCTTCAATGTCATACGAGGTAGGCGCGGGGCCTGCGCCTGGCACCCAACTGACGGTATAGTTTCCGTTCGTGCTTGGATTGGGTGAGATGGGGTTAAGGGTCGGCGGATAGGGCACCGGCGGCCAGCGCCTCAAAATCAGCGGCATTTGGATTCTATAGTGGCTGATCAGGACCGGTGGCGCGGCTAGCTCAAACGGAGGGTGCACGCCGTCGTCTAGGGTTGCCTTGTTGGTAACGCTGGTATTGTCGGGCACAGCCAGATTGACCGTGGCGCGGAATCGCACCCGCGCGCTTGCGCCTGGCGCAAGCGTCCCCTGCCAGGTGATAGTTTGCCCAGCTACGTTGGCAATGCCTGCATCAGCCGTCAGCGAATCGGCCTGGTAGCTCAGTTCGGATGGCAGCGTGTCGGTCAACCGCGCGTTGGCGGCATCTATGCCGGTGTTGGAGATGGTCAGTGTGTAGGTTAGTGTCTGGCCTTGTGCCAGCCGGCTGGGGGCAACGGTTTTTTGCGATGTGTGCAGGTTCACCCGGTACAACGTTGTGGTGGCCGTCATTCGATGGGTGGCATTCAACAAGGGATGAGTGATGACGACAGTGTTGGTCAGGTGGCTAGAATCAGACAGGGCGCTGTTGGTGGTGACGGCAAACGTCAGCGTGACGGGCGCGCCGGCTACAAGCGCGCCGGTCCAGGTGATGATGCCGCTTGCAAAATTGGCGCTGCCGGCGCTGGCGTGAAGCGAGCCTGGCACGTAGACGGCCAAGGGGGGCAATGTGTCGGTCAGCCAGGTCTGGGTGAGATTGAATGCGCCATCGTTGCGCGCAATGATAGTATAGTTGATAGCTTGGCCCGGCGCAGCCAGCGCAGGCGCCAACTTGGCCGAAGCGCTCAGGTCGGGCGCTGCTTCGTCGGCGCCCATATCCACTGTGCCGTGCACAATCCGGGGGTCGCCATCCATGTCGGTGGCGGGTAGGTCAGGCTGGCTGTTATGGCCCACGTCAATTGCCGGCGAGTTGTCCGAGAGGTGATAATTGCCGAGGGTTGGATTTATAAATAGCGGGTCGGCTGATAGGTTATAGTTGCTGCCCATGTAATCGGTATCGCCAATGTCCGAATAGCTTACAGCAGAAACACTCGCATTGAGGTCGTCGGTGTGCCCCCAAACGATGCTGTTGACGATTGTTGGCGCGCCGTCTCGAATGCCGTAGGCATGATTGTTTACCACCGTATTGCTGGCGATCAAAGGTTGATCATAGTGGGAATAGTAAGTGATGAAAAACATGCCTCCACTCGCATTGTCGGCGACAAGGTTGTTGATGAGCTTGGGATAGCTGGTTGATAAGTAAGAACCATCGTGGCTACGGCCTATCCCCCAGCCCTGGTTGTTGAATATATTGTTCCCCGTCAACTGAGCATTGCACGCACCGGCGTAATAGGTTTGGCAGGTCATTCCGTTACCGTTGTTGTTAGCAATAGTATTGCCGGTTACCACTGGCGAGCAGTAGGAGGTGTCTGAGCCAGAGGCGGCGGCATAGCAATGGATGCCCGCCCCGCCATTAGAAATGATCTGGTTTCTCATAATTTGGGGGCTGGCATGGGCCTGCGCATAATCAGCGTGGTTATAGATGCCGTGAAAAGTGTTGCCAGAGATCAGGTTGTCCTTGATCACGGTATATACCCGGCGGCCGGCGTCCACTTTGTTATAGATGCCATAGGTATTGCCCGTAATCCGGTTTGCTTCAATGGTCGGGTTAGAGCCGGCCCCGCCGATTCCTTCCACATAGACCCCGCTAGAGCCGCCAGAGATTGTAAAGCCGCTGAGCACGGTGGTTTCTGTGTAAACGTAGGTGGAGGAAAAAAAGACCACGGCTTGCGAGCTGACGCCGGCGAGGGTGGTAGAAGTATAGCCTGCTCCGATCAGGCTGATGCCAGGCTGGGCTGCCAAGGGGAAATTTTCGCCTAACGAGGCGTTGTAGGTGCCTGGCGCAACGTGAACCTGTATATCGGAACCTGAGATGTGGTTCAACGCCCAGGTGATGGTTTTCCACGGAGTGCCCTGGCTACCGTCGCCGGTGGTATTGCTCCCATGCGCAGCGTCAACGTAATAGTGGGTGGCGGCTGCCGCCAGAGGCGTAGGGGCCGATGCTGTGCTGGTGAACGTCAATAGCCCGGTTGACAGGATTGCAACAAAAAGCCAGGGAAAAGTGTGTTTGCGCATTGGGCCTTCTCCTTCGTTGACCTGAGGTCAATCTTGATCAGATGATTTGAATTTGCCAGTCTACTATCTGGACTTCTGGATGGTTGCTTTCCAGCCAATGCACGGCTCTTTCCAAAAGCCCTTGGGCGTAGCCGGCATCGTTGGATACGGTCACCAGGCCCAGCACCGCCGATTGCCAGGCGTCATTGTGGCCTATCTCGGCTGCCGAGATGTTAAATTCGCGCCGCAAACGCGCCAGGATGGGCTTGAGGATGCCGCGCTTGCCTTTAAGCGATTCGTTTTGGGGAATGTGCAATTCAATGGTGCACGCGCCAATGATCATAAGCTGATTTTATCACGGCTTGGCAGAGATGCAAATGTGGGCGCTCTAGTTTCCAGGTCGGGCAGAATCCCTATGCTGCTCACTGGCGCACACCCTGGACTGCCCGTCCAAGGGCAGGCTTGCACCTGCGCTGGCGCTTGGCCCCTTCGGGAGTGCAGCCTGCCTGGCGCAGACAGGGTGTGGGGATGCGCCAGACACCGCTATTTGGAAACTGGAGTGCGGCGGGTTAGAGCCGTTTGTTCCACTCGTCGCGCCCGTATTTTTCGCGGCGCAGTTCTTGGGCCAGGCTTTGCTCTTGAGAGGTCAATGTTCCTTGGACAAGTTCTATCTTGAGCGCATGGGCGAACCCTTGAGCAAAAGCCGCGGCCGCTTGATCGAACGAAACCTGGCTGCTCAAGGCTTGCTCAATTGTCGTGGCTCGCTGGCGCACGCTGTCTGGATCGGGCTGGATGGTTAGCAGTTGGCAAATGCGCGCAATATCGCCGCCGAGCGGGATGGCGCCATGTTGCAGCAACACCCCTCCTTTGCGCATTTGCGCGCTGCCCACCAGTTTCTTGCCGCCAACCGTGATTTCATAATGCGAGGGCGCCTGGAAGCATACAGGCGAAATTTCGGATCGGCTTGTGTTTTCGGGTTGGGGGTGCGGTTCTGATTGCACAGAAAAGATGCCCAAGCGGCGCAACCCTTCTACCAGCCCTTCACTGAGCTTGCGGTAACTGGTCACAATGTCGCCGGCCACGCGGAGGTCATTTTCGGGCGCTGCCAGGCTGTAGGTCAGCTCGTCGGTGTGCAAAATGGCTCGTCCGCCGGTAGAGCGGCGCACCACATCAACGCCCAATGCCGCGCACGCCGCCAGGTTGACATCAGCGATGGCCTGAGCCTGGCCCAGGCTGAGGCAGGCTGGCTGCCAGCCGTAAAAGCGTAGGGTAGGGGGCACCAACCTTGCCTGCACTGCTTGCAAAATCGCTTCGTCGGTGGCCATGTTGGTGGCTCCATCGGCCAGGCCGGTGTTTAGCAATCTCCACGTGTTTGTCATAGGAATGTTCAAGTGTGCCAGAGATTATGATTATAGCACGAGTCAGTATACTTGACATGCGCGGCAATGTGGTGCACAATAGTAAAGCAATGTGTAACTCAGCCTTACACAGAGTTACGCGGAGAACGCACAGAGAAACACAGAGAAGAAAAGAAAAAACTCTGTGTAGCTCTGTTTTCCCTCTGTGAATCTCTGTGTTCTGAGTAATTGCAGCAATGTTACATTAAGCCACACTTTGGTATGCCCAATTTATTTGTGGTTACAGGGGGAGAAAATGAGCGTAAAGCATTTGTGTGTTGTAATAGGTGTCTTGGTATGCCTGGCAGTGCTGGCTCTGGTGCTGCCAGCCGGGCCGGCGGCTCTGGCCGGCCACCAGCCTCAAACACAGTTGGGAACATTGATGCCCCTGGCGTCTCCATTTGCCACCTATATCCCGCCAGAAGTTGCCACGCAGATACCCCAACCTCCCCCATCAGGGGGTGGAGGCGACCAGCAGCAACCACCCACCAGTACGCCCTTGCCCACCGACACCCCAGAGCCAAGCTCTACCCCTGTGCCGCCGCCTGTGCCCACACCAACCGTTGCGCCTTTGCCCACCCCTAAACCGACAAGCAGTGGCCCATGCCCCGCTTCGGTGGCATTGATCGGGGCGACGCTGATTGCGGCTGTTGCAACGGGCTATCGCCGCCGGCCTTGACCCACCCATCACATGATTGATTGGCTGGGCGTGCTCACCAATGGCTTGTGGATAGCCGGATTGGCCAGCCTGTTGGCTACTGCGAGCTACTATGAGTACGTTGCTGCGCAATCTGCCCAACCCAGGCGCGCGGTGTTTGGCAGCCGGCGAGCCGTTTTCTGTTTTGCGCTCGCGGCGGCAGTGTTTTGCCTGGGTGTGGCGCTCAGCGGCGGAAGCTGGCTAGAGCGCCTGGTGTGGGCTGCGTTGGTGGTGTTGCTTGCCTGGCAAGCCTGGCGGCATTGGGCTTGACATTGGCTTTTGCTTTGCTATATAATAGAGTTTATCGGAAATAACGCAGCCAACGTATCCCTATACGTTGGCGGACTGGCATGGGGATGCCCGTCCTGCTATTTCCGATAAGGTCTAATGTAAGTGTAACAGTGTAACAGCCTGGGGTGTTCTTTTTTAAAATTCCAACTTGCTGCGTTACACAATTTCCCCCTGCGATGAAAAGAAAGGAGCAAGCTATTGACACCAAAACCCTGGAAAAATCTCTGTTCTCTGCGCCTCGGTGGTAGACATTAGAATTGTGCGTCGGCTTGTTTTTGCTATTCAGGAAAGGAGTTGTTGCTGTGCGTTACTCTAGATTTGTTTTTCTACTTGTCCCCGTTTTAGCTATTGCCTTATTGATGAGCTTGCTAAGCTCTGCCGCCAACGCCGCGGGCTCAATCCCAAGTATCCCGGTTGATCCTTTTTCTTCATCGGGCGATGTCGCCGCTGATGAGCCAGGCAGCCCGCCGGCGGCTCTGGCTTTTGTAAAGAAAATTGTCCCTCCTTCCCAAGAGGAGATTTTGCCCTGGGTAAATCAATTGCCTCAAGTGGATGGGGCAGAATCTCACATTAGGCCTTGGGCGATTACTGCCCCGGCTGCCCCCACGGGCATAGAATCGGTGGGAGATTGGGATAGCAATCGCGTCAATTTCCCCCGCGTCATTTCAGATTCGGGCCAATACCGCATGTGGTACGATGGGCAGAACCCCTTTATGGGCTGGCAGATTGGCCTGGCCGAATCTGCCAATGGCATTGCCTGGACCAAGCATTCTGGCAACCCCCTCATCGGTGTAGGCGCTCCTGGCGAGTGGGATAGCGGCTATCGCGGCCAATTAGCCGTTATGCAAGATGGCGGCTTGTACAAGCTGTGGTTTTCTGGCGGGCCAGATGGCGTTGGCCCCTGGCAGACTGGCTATGCCACCTCGACCAATGGCGTTGACTGGAACATTTACCCCGGCAACCCGGTATTGCCCGCCGGCGGCGGCGGGGCCTGGGACGAAGCAGAGTCTGATGGCCCCAGCGTCATCAAGGATGGCAGCCTGTACAAGATGTGGTATCACGGCTGCAACGGCGATTATTCTGTGTGCAGCATTGGCTATGCTACCTCAACCAATAGCATAGATTGGGCCAAGTACAGCGGCAACCCAGTGCTCACCCAGGGTAACACCGGCGATTGGGATGAGGGTGGAATCGTGTGGCCCTATGTCATCAAGAACGGCAGCACATACTACCTGTGGTATCACAGCAATGGGCAGATTGGCCTGGCCACCTCGCCAGATGGCCTGGCCTGGACAAAATCTGGCAGCAACCCGGTGCTGACCACTGGCTGGGACGGCGCGGGCGTTGTAGGCCAGGCGATTTTGTTGGAAGGCTCGACTTACAAGATGTGGTTCCGCAGTGGGGCGGGCGCGAGCATTGGCATCGGCTATGCCGAATCTACAGATGGCATCAATTGGACCATGCCCTATAGCAACCCCGTGCTTGCGCCTGGCGCGCCCAATATGGTGATTGACGTGAACTATGCCCACGATTGGGTGTATGCGGCTGCTGCTCCCAATGCTACAGTTGCTATCACGCTGGCTGACGGCGGCGGCATCAAGGCCACCGTCACGGGGCAGTCCGATTGGCAAGGTGATTTCCGTTCGTGGGAATGGAGTTGGGCTCCAGGGCCGCCCGATATTCAACCGGGCGATATTGTCACCGCTTCGGCCGCCGGTGAAACGACGATAGTTAACCCAATCGGGACGTTTGACGGCGTGCTGGATACAGTCAACGATCTTGTCACCGTGACTCTCAATGCCAAGTGGTTCACGCAGACCTTGAACGCCACCTGCAACGTGGAAGGCGGCCCAGGCGAAGGTTTTACAATTGATCCCGATGATGGCAGCTATACTTGTGACTTTAGCCCAACCGGCATGAATTGGGACTTGCTGCCCGGCCAAAATGTGTGGTTGTGGTATTGGGAGCCGGACGGTGACCGGGTGGGCAATGTGCTTCGCATCCCCGTGCCCGAAGTGGGAGTGGGCAAGTGGGCCCCCTCCGGTCATGCTCGACCTGGCGGGGTGTACGTCTATGGCGTCTATTATGCCAACAATGGCGATGGCGTTGCTACCGATACCGTCATTGTAGATACTTTGCCTGTGTCAACGACGTGGGCCGGCGACACCAGCGGTGTTGCGCCGGTCATTGGCCCGAACGGCGTCATCACCTGGAACCTGGGCAATTTACCTCCAAGTAGTGAAGGGGTGTTTATGGTGACGCTCCAGGTGGGCGGCAATGTGCCCACAGGCACAGGCGCTATTGGCCCCAACTGCGCTTTCATTGCCACTACAGCTTTTGGTGATGATAACCCCGGCAATGATAATGCGTGTTCCGGCCCGGTGGATGTGTGGATAGACGATGCCGGCGTAAATATAGACAAGTGGCCCAACCCCGGCGACCCTGCACCAGGCCAAGAGTTTGAATACACCGTCCGTTGGTGCAGCGACCGCGGCGCGGCGGCCGGCCCGGCCTGGCTGACGGATACGCTGCCCGTCTCTACTACGTTGCTTTCGTGGCGGCCGCAAAACTGGTGGGAGCGTTTTTGGGTAGAAGAGCCCCACACGGGCAGCCAATTGGTGCTGTACGCGCCGGGGCTGCCGGGCAATATGTGCCAGGAATTGTATCTGCGCCTGCTGCTCGACCCCGCAGCGCAAATTAGCACCACGCTGGTCAACCACGTCATTGTTGTTACGCCCGGCGATATTGACCCTGGCAATAACGAACGCACCAATAGCGATGCGCACGTTAGCGGCCCGCGCTACGATATGAATACCAACAAGTGGTACAACCAGGGTGTGCTAGCGCCCGGCGGCTGGATTCGTTATGGCGTCAACTATTGGAATGCCGGCAACACCATTGTCCATGCTCTCATCACCGATACACTGCCTCCGGGTACCTCATACCAGCTTGGCAGCGGCCAGCTTCACAATGGGCAGCCTTTCCCGCCGATTATCGTCACTGATGACTATGTGGTGTGGGACTTGGGGCTGGTCAACGTCAATGATGGTTTTGGCTTTGACCTTGCCCTCAACATTAGCGATACGCTAACTTCCCCTGCTACCCTCACCAATTGCGTCACGGTAGGCATCACGCTTACCGAAGACACACCGGGCGATAACACAGCTTGTGTTGAGGTGACAGTCAACGACCCTGGCCCCAACCTGCGGGTGACCAAATGGTCTTGGTGGAACGGCGATGGGCAGTTGGGCTACCAGATTCAGTTTGAAAACATTGGCGATCAAACCATCGACAATGTTTGGATTACGGATACCCTGCCTGATCTGACCAATTGGGATGGCTGGTGGGATATGGGCTTTGAGTGGGGTCGGCTGATTTCCCAAAACCTGGGCAGCGATGTACTGGCCTGGGAGTTTTCAGAGCTGTATCCAGGCGATTCGGGCTGGCTGCAATTCAATGCCAACCTGGATGAGCCAGGCGCGCCCATGCGATGGTATACCAACACGGTTGAAATCAGCGCCCCGCCCGGCGATGTCAGCCCGGCCGACAATGTATACACCGACGTGGCCTTTAGCGGCGGCGAGGTAAACAATGTGGACCTGGATCTCTACCGCACTCGCATCTGGGGCTATGCGCCGCAGGGACCCATCACCATCACCGATGACATCACCGAAACGGTCCTGCCGTGGAGTGGCAACTTTGATATCGAGTTTGGCGATGGCTTTATGCCCGGCGAGGTGATCACCGTTGCGGCCGGCGCGGGCTTACAGCCCGTCGTCATCTATATTCCCACTCCCTTTACGGCTGATGCCTCTTCCATCACCGATATGGTCTGGGGCCAGATTGATGCGCTAGACCACGAGATGGTCGAGATAGACTTGTGGGGCTTTCCCCAGCAGCATGTGCAAACCGACGGCAGCGGCAACTATGGCGCCACCTTTGCCGATGTGCCGCGCGGCGCTCAGGGCGATGTGAACTATTACGCCACGGTTGACTATACCCAGGTTGGTTTCCATCGCCGCTTCCAATCGCCGGATTTGCTGATGAATGTCAACTATGGTCACGACTGGGTGGAAGGCAGCTATGAGACCGGCTATACCCTCTGGCTTACCGTCACCGCGAGCGATGGTGTTACCATCAAAGCCACTGCCGAACTCACAACAGGTGTCATTCCTTGGTGGGGCGGCCAGACGGGCTTTTCTACGAATCTAGGCGAACCGTGGGTGCCTCAGCGGCCTGACATGACGCCCGGCGATTGGGTTTTTGCCACTATGAATAACGGTTATACCAGCACTGCGCGCATTGGCACGATTGATGGCGCGTTGGATATAGACCTTGATGTGGTCACCGCCACCTACAACGTGAGTTGGTTCACACAACCGCTCAATGCAAACTGCAGTGTCGAGAATGGCCCCGGCGAAGGCTTTACCGTTGATCCCGCTGGCGGAAGCCATGTGTGCAATTTTGGCTCCATGGGTTGGAATCTGCTGCCTCACCAAAACGTGTGGCTGTGGTACACCGAGCCAGATGGCGACCAGGTGGGCAATGTTGTCTACGAGCCGGCCCCCCATCTGCGCGTAGAAAAGTGGGCCGAGGGCAACCCAGCCGCAGGCAGCAACTTTATCTTCCGCCTCCAGTATCGCAACGAGGGCGATGCTGACGCCGCAAATGTCGTCATCACCGATACGCTGCTGGGCGGGATGGCCTACATTACGGATACGTCTGGCTTGCCGCACAGTGGCAGCAATCCCGTCGTGTGGGACTTGGGCACACTGGCGCCGGGCGATTGGATCCAGTTTGACGTGTTTGTCAACATCACCGCCGTCGAGTCGGATACCATTACCAACACGGCCCAAATCGCCACCAGCAATCCTTATGACGAAGGTGAGTGGTGGGAAAAGTATTCCGAGTGGAGCGGGCATGTTGGCGGCAACGACACACAGCTCAACATTGGCAAGAACGCCTGGACCGGCGACCCGGCCCCCGGCTACGATGTGGTCTTTACCGTCAATCCGTGCAACAATGGCGCCACCGCCAGCAGCCAGGTGGTCCTCACCGACACGCTGCATCCTTCAATGACGTTGCAAACCTGGTGGGCGGCCAGCCCTGGCTGGGTCGAGCTATCGAGCAGCAGCAACCAGTTGGTGCTTGGGCGGCCTTTGATCAACAGTGGGAGTTGCGAGCAGGTGTATGTGCGCGCTCACGTAGATGAAAATGCCTGGTCGGGCCTGCCCATTTCTAATACGGCTGTGGTTTATGCGGCCAACGACCTGACGACAGGTGACGATGAAACGACCTGGTGGGGCAATGTGAACAACCCGCACACCAACCTGAACATCAACAAGAACTGGAACTGGGGCCAATTGGTGCCGGGCGGCGAGCTGCGCTACAACATCAACTATGGCAACAACGGCAATGTGCCGGTTGGAGCTTTCCGCATCACCGACACCTTGCCGGTGAGCACCAGCTTTGAGGCGGCCTGGTGGTATGACCAATACGGCCCGCATTACATGACGCCGGTCTTTAGCGGCACAGCCTATGTGGTGTGGGAGATTGCCGGGCTGGATAATGGTTACAACAACAACTTTGAGGTGGTGCTGCGGGTAGACACCAATGCCTTCCCAGGCACAGTGCTGACCAACACGGCTGAAATCAGCCCGCTGCCTGGCGAAGATACTTACGATGACAATACCAGCACGGCAGTCGAGCTGCTCAACGACCATGGCCCCAATGTGCGGGTGACCAAGTGGGGCGACTGGCACGGCGACTATGAAGGTCACGCCTGGTATCAATTCTCTGTCGAGAACGTCGGCGATGTTGACGTTCCGCGCGTGGTGGTGACCGATACCTATCCTCTTTCAATGACACTCGAAGGAGACCCTTGGACAGATTGGGGTCGAGTGTCTGGCTATACCCGTAACGACGCTGGACATTGGTTTACGTTCACTATGGAGAATGTGCACTCTGGCTATCGGCTGGACTTTGGCTTCAATGCGACTGTGGCTACCCCTGTGCCCTTGGGCCTGATTCTCACCAACACGGCCGAGGTGACGCTCACCCCAGGCGACATCAATCCCAATGATAATGTTAGTCAATATGTCCTGTCTACCGGCCCAGACCTATACATCGAAAAGACGCTGGTGGGTGGAGAGCTATTGCCTGGCGAGTTGGTCACTTTTAGCTTGCGCTATGGCAATGACCAACCGGGTCATACGTGGTGGTGGAGCACACAAGGCAATGTCTGGATTACGGACACACTGCCGATGGAATTAGAGTACATCACTTCGACGCAGCGTTGGTGCAGCGGGCCAGATTGCCCCTACATCGTCCCGGCCATTGTGGGCAATCAGCTAGCCTTTAACGTTGGCCCGCAGGGCGCTGGCTGGTGGAACGAAATCTATCTGACTGTCCGCATCACCGATAGCGCCACCGGCCTGGACACTTTTACCAACTGGGCCGAGATTGCCTCTGATCAGCCCAGTGTAGATATCGAGCCTTACTATGATAACAATTCAAGTTACTATGACATTGTTATCACCCTGCCATACTTTGAGCTGTTCAAGGGTTACGCAAGCAGCCTGGTGGCGGGCATGCCGCTGACCTACACCCTCACCGTGACCAACATTGGCAGTGTAGACGCCACTGGTGTGGTTGTGACCGATGCGCTGCCTTTGGAGGTGGGCGGCGGCGTGGCAAGTTGGGCTATTCCCAGCTTGGCAGCCAATGGCGGCGTGACGCAGGTGATAACCAATGTTGTGTTGCCCTGCACGGCCGGCACCGCTTTCACTAACCAGTGGTATCGCGTGGCCTCTAGCGACCAGGGCGTGACAAGCGACTGGGGGCCGGCACTGGCGCTGGCGACCATCTCGCCCACGCTAAATGCCGCCTTTGACTATAGCGCCAACTCGATCACGGTGAATGACACGGTCTGGTTCACCAGCACCAGCTCGACCAATGGCGCCGACCTCAGCTACGAGTGGAATTGGGGCGATGGAAGCGCGCATGTGTTCGCGGCTAATGCCATGCATCAGTATCTGCAAGACGGCACGTTCACCGTTACGCTCACCATTGCTGATGCCTGCGGTTTCACGGCTTACCATGAGGTGGCAATCTCTGTTGCTGCGCCTGACCTGGTGGCGGGCTTTGAGTATGCTCCCAGCAGCATTGTGGTGAATGGCACAGTTACCTTTACCGACACTTCCACCACCAACGTGCCGCCTATTGTGGCCCGGCTGTGGGACTTTGGCGACAATGCTACCAGCAGCGCGCAGCATCCCACCCACCAATACACGGCAGTGGGCACCTACACGGTTTCGCTGCTTGTGACAGACAGCCTGGGCTATAGCGATACGGCCACTGGCGTCGTTGTAGTGAATCCGCCGACGCTGGTGGCGGGCTTTGAGTATGCTCCCAGCAGCGTCGTGGTGAGTGGCACCGTTACCTTTACCGACACTTCCACCACTGACGTGCCGCCCATTGTGGCCTGGCTGTGGAACTTTGACGATGGCTCTACCAGCAGTGAGCAGCACCCGACCCACCAATACACAGCGGTGGGCACCTATACCGTCTCACTGCTTGTGACAGATAGCCTGGGTTATAGCGACACTGCTACCGGCATTGTCACGGTGGTAGCGCCAACACTGACGGCAGACTTTGAGTATGCTCCCAGCAGCATTGTGGTGAATGGCACAGTTATCTTCACTGACACTTCCACCACCAACGTGCCGCCCATCGTGGCCTGGCTGTGGAACTTTGACGATGGCTCTACCAGCAGTGAGCAGCATCCCACGCACCAATACACGGCAGTGGGCACCTACACTGTCTCGCTGCTTGTGACAGATAGTTTGGGTTATAGTGATATACACACCATAGTAGACGCCGTCATTGTCAATCTCAGCTGTGTGCCGGTGGCTGGCCTGGGCTTTGGCTACCTGCCCATGCCGGCTATTGTCCAACAGGCAACGCTGTTCACGGCAACCTACACGGCTGGCAGCCCCACACCGACCTTTGAATGGAGCTTTGATGGCGGCGCGCCAGTGAGCGGGCAGAGTGCGGTGCATACCTTCACCACACCCGGCGCGCACACAGTGGCCATCACAGCCACCAACACCTGTGGCCCGGCTTACTACAGTCAGCCGATTACGGTGCAGCCTCGCCGCATCTACCTGCCGCTAGTGCTGCGTAACAGTTAACTGTGACCTGACGCAAAACACAAAAACGCCCAGACCCCCGGCTTTTCCAAAAAGCCGGGGGTCTGTGGTATACTTGGCCTGTACAATTGGATGGACAGTTGACGTGAAATCTTGCGAGGATATGCTATGAGAATACTCATCACTGGCGGCGCGGGCTTTTTAGGCTCGCATTTGTGTGATCGCTTCCTGGCCGAAGGGCATCAGGTGATTGCTATGGATAACCTGATCACCGGCTCGACCCGCAATATTGAGCATCTGGCCGGGCGCGATGATTTTATATTTATCAAGCACGATGTAACCAACTATATCTATGTGGAGGGCTTGCTAGATGCCGTCTTGCACTTTGCCAGCCCGGCTAGTCCCATTGATTATTTGCACCTCCCCATTCAAACTCTCAAGGTGGGCGCGTTGGGTACACACAAGGCCCTGGGCCTGGCCAAGACCAAAGAGGCGCGTTTTTTGCTGGCCTCCACCAGCGAGATATATGGTGACCCACTGGTGCACCCCCAGCCTGAAACCTACTGGGGCAATGTCAACCCCATTGGCGTGCGAGGCGTGTATGACGAAGCTAAACGCTTTGCCGAGGCAATGGCGATGGCCTACCACCGCTATCACGGAGTAGACACACGGATTATCCGTATTTTCAATACCTACGGCCCCCGCATGCGTCTGAACGATGGGCGGGTGGTGCCCAATTTTATTGCGCAAGCTCTGCAGGGCCAAGCGTTGACGGTATACGGCGGCAAGCAGACGCGCAGTTTTTGCTACGTGGATGATCTGGTGGAAGGCATTTATCGCTTGGTCATGGCACCCCAAGAGCAGGCAGACAATGTCCATAATCCGGTTAACTTGGGCAATCCCGAGGAATACTCGATTGTGCAGTTCGCTGAAATCATCAACCACCTGACCAGCAATCCCGGGGGCATTGTTTTCCAGGACAAGCGCATCAAAGATGACCCTGAAACGCGCAAGCCCGATATCACCCGTGCCAGGCAGCTTTTGAATTGGGAACCTCGCGTCAAGCTGGAGCAAGGGCTGGTCAAGACCATCGAATGGTTCAAGCAGCGGCTATAGGGTAGGGGGATACATGGCGCTGGTTCAGCGCTTTCGCTCGAGCCGTGCAAGTTGGATTGATGCGGCGGCAATAGTAGCCGCCTTGGGCGTGGGGTTGGCGTTGACTCGCTTGCCCTTGCTGCCGCTTGCTGCGGCTTTAGTAGGTGGCGCTGTTATTTTTGCCATATTGGTCGAGCCGCTGATTGGCCTGGGGCTGACCCTGCTTGCTGCGCCTTTTTCTGCTTTGGAGCGTTTCCAGTGGGGCTTGCCGCTCGATTCGAGCCAGGTGTTGCTTGCGCTCACCTTGGGCGCGTGGTTGCTGCGGGGATTGGCCAGGCGGCAGGTGCGCTTTTGCTTTGCGCCGCTGCTTGCGCCGCTGTTGATTTTTACTGGCGTGGCGGCCTTGTCTTTGTGGAATGCGCTTTCGCTAACGGCCGGCCTGCGAGAGCTGCTCAAGTGGCTTCAAATCATTGCCGTCTATCTGTTTGTCGTCGAGAGCATTAATCGCAATCGCTTGCCCTGGCTGATCGGCATGACCCTGGCGGCGGCCTTGGTGCAGGCCGGGTTGGGGATATGGCAATTTGGGCTGAGCGATTGGGGCCCCGAGCATTTTGCAATTGCCGGCACGCCTTTCTACCGCGCTTTTGGCACTTTTCATCAACCTAACCCATTTGCGGGCTATATGGGGCTTGCGTTGCCGTTGGTCGTTGGAATCGTAATCTCGAATTTTAAATCTGAAATTTCAAATTTAAAATTCCATCTCCTATTTCCTGCCTCTTGCTTCCTGCCTCCTGCCTCTTGCTTCTTTTCTCCTGCTTCTTGCTTCCTGCTTTTCCCTTGCGCCTTGCTGTTGGCGGGCGGGCTGGTAGCCTCTTGGTCGCGGGGAGCGTGGCTGGGCGCGGCGGCGGCTATGGCTGTGATGGCGGCCTTTTGGCCGCGCCGTTGGTGGTTGGGTGTGGGGGTTGTTTCAGTGCTGGTGGTTCTGGTAGTGGGGGGCAATGCCCTGGGGATGTTGCCTTCGGTTGTCCGCGATCGGCTGGCCGACTTGACGCAATATGCGCAGTTTTATGATGTGCGCGGGGTGGGTGTTAACGACGCTAATTATGCCGTCATTGAGCGGCTGGCGCATTGGCAGGCCGCTGTTGACATGATCCGCTGGAATCTGTGGACGGGCGTGGGGTGGGGTAATTACGAGGCAGCCTATCCGTCATTTCATCTGCTCAATTGGCCCTATGCGCTTGGGCATGCGCACAACTTTTTGCTCAACATCACTGCCGAAACCGGCTTGCCTGGGCTGCTGGCTTATCTTGGCATGTGGGCCGCAATTTTTTGGCAAACTTTACGCGCGCTGAGCCGGACGTCTGGCTGGCAGCGCGGCCTGGCGCTCGGCGTGCTTGGCGTGTGGGTGCACTTGCATGTCCACAATCTGTTTGATAATTTGTACGTGAGCAATCTTTGGATTCACTTGGGGGTGTTATTGGGCATGCTGGCTATCATTGAACAAGCGAAGGATAAATAGCAAATGACAGTGGATGAACAAATCAAAACTAGTGAGCCGGTGGTCAGCGGTCGCCGGTCATCTCTAATCGCATTGGCTAGATCAAATCGCAAAGAATTTACGCGTTTTTCCAAATTCATGGTTGTTGGCCTCATTGGCGCGGTGGTTGATTTTGGCACTTTGTACGTCATGCACATCCTGGTGGGCTTGCCGATTGTTGCGGCCAACACCATTTCTTTTACCGCTGCGGTTATCAGCAATTTCACCTGGAACCGCTACTGGACCTATCCCGACTCTCGCTCCAAGCCTATCCGCACTCAGCTTGTCCAGTTTTTTGTTGTCAATATTGCTGGCTGGGCCATCAACACGGGCATTTTGCTCCTGTTGCGCAACCCGCTTACGGCCTTGGTGGGCAGCCTGGCTCCCGCCATTGCCGTCTTTGCCAATGCCGAAACGGCCTACAAGTTTGGTTACAACTTGGCCAAGGCCATTGCCACCGGCGTGGTCATGTTTTGGAATTTTTTCATCAACCGTTTTTGGACCTACAGCGATGTCAAGCTGGGGGACTAGCGATAGAAGGACTGGCATCTCTATACCAGTCCTTCGCCTTTTACCAATTTCGCAAAATCAGCGGCAAATAGACCTGATGCTCTGCCACTGCGCACCAGAACCCGGCGCAGAGTTCAAAAGGGGCAGTGTTGAATGTTCCAGCTACAGCCTGGCCAGCTGTGGCATCCATGACATAGCTCCCCATCTCTGAATGGCCGCCTCCACCGCCGATGACGTAGCGAGAGATATCTAGCCCCCCGCCGCCTGCCAGGACCGTGCTGGCGAGCAAGAGCAGTGCAACCACAACTAGGATGATTTGACCAATCGTGTTTGTCCGAATTTGTTTCATGGCTCGCCTCCTACTGGAGCGTGACCAGCATCTGGATGACGCCCTGGCTTTCCCTTAGCGATTCCATCGCCTTGCCGATGACTGTGCCGATCGGCGGATTAGGCCCAGCCTTCATCGCGTGGCCCGGCGTGGATGATGCCACCAACAAATCGCCGGGGTGAATGGGGCCATTCTCCGCGCTGACCTTGACCGGGACAATGCCGACGATAGCCAGGGGAATATGCCCATCCAAGTCACCCTCCATTGGCTGCCCACCTACAAAGCCTGGCTTGGTGGAATAAACACCTACGATGCTGGTCTGGTAGGGTTGTGTGCTGAGGGCCAACTTGCCGTCTTGGCCGATGATCAACACGTCGCCTGGGCCGAGGCCCGGGGCGGCGGGAAGCATTTCGGCAAAATCGGCCGCCGGGGTATTGAACCCAACGTCAGAGCGCACTTCACCGCTCGTCAAAACTCTGAACTGAGTGTCGCCCTCGCCCTCGTTGAGAGCTGTGATAAAGTCGCCGCCGCCTGTTCCGTTAGCGTCCGTGCCGCCGTTTTGCAGGTACAGCACGCCGCCGGTGCTGGCGTTGTAAAAGTGCGCTGTGTGGTAATTGCTGTTGTTGGTGAGATAAGCGGTCATGCCCCCGCTTGTCTCGTAATTGTTCACTCGAAGTGCGGCTTTGCTGCGTCCCGCGCCACTGCTGGTAGCATACAATGCGATTCCATCTGTGCTACTGTTTTCAAAATAGCCGCCATAGCCGCTAGTGCTGTTGCTGGTGCCATATACACCCATCGTGTTTCCGCTGCCCCACACGCCTCTGTCACCAATGCCGGCCACTCCCACCGGCCCAAAAGGTTGCGATAGTCCGCTGACATTGCCGGCCTCGCCTCGGATTGCCATGTTGTTTACGCTCTTGGCATAAATGCCATAGCCCATATAGGCGCTAAAGTACCCGGCGTGGTCCCAGTGGTTGCTGCTCCAAGATTGCGCTTCTATCCCATACCCCCCCCCACTATAAAAGTGGCCCGCTGTGCCGGTGCTGGTTGAGCCATAGACGGCGTATCCACTCGTGCTGTAGCCGTAAAGCGCCGTGCCGCCGGGGCTTTCGCCGCGCACAGCATAGCCGGTGGCGCTCTTGGCGTGAAAGGCCGACCAGCTGCCAACGGTGTTTCTGTTGTAAACATTGAGAATCGAATCGCCAAAACTGCCCCCAATAGCCGTGCTGCTGATGGTGGCCCAGGGATACAAGCTAAACGCATAAGGGACTGGCGAGATGGGTTGGCGCGGAAGCGTGGTATAGGCTACAGTGCCGGTGCGGCGCACTTGCACTTGAATCCAGCGGTCGTCGCCGATAAAGACGTCGCTGTTCGAGCCGCCGCAATACAGATAGAAAGTGAAAAGGCCGTTCTGTACAGGCTGGTTGAGCAAAGTGCCTGTGCCAGCGTTTGAGCAAGAAGCCAACGGAGAGCCTACCGTTGGATTGTCGTAGAGATCAATGATAAAGTCATAGTTGCCGCTGGCCGGCGATCCCCCCTCCGCCAGGCGGCCCTGGTATGAAAAAGCCATCGTCTCCGAAGGCCCACCGCCAGGGGCCAGGGGCGAGCTTGGGTCGCCGGGTTCCGGCTTTTGCGCCACAGCCGCGTTGGCAGCCCACAACAAGGCCACCAGGCCCACAGTCACTCCAATAGAAATCCACCACTTGCGTGATCTACTTTTCATTTTTGCCTCCTGTTTTTGCTGTGCACTGATGTGTTTATTTGCAACACCTCAAAATGTGGAGGTAATCCTTGCGATTACCCTGTTTGGGCAGGGCATGCCCTGCCCTCACCCCAGATTGTTGAAACAATGTGTTTATTTCGTAATCCACCCATTCACAAATTACCTTACTTGTCATTCCATCGCTTTGCCTCCTTTCTTGCCCAGGCTGCTTTGCTCTCTCGGCCAAGGGCCAGGTAAAGATCAGCCAGATGACCATAGGCTATTCCGTCAGTGGCGTCGAGCGCAACGGCTTGCTCCAGCTCGGCTAGCCCATCCCCCAGCCGACCCTGGCGGGCCAGCACCAGCCCAAGCGCAGTGTGATACGTTGCCACATTCGGAGCCAGTTCCAGCGCGCGCCGGTAGGCTGCCTCTGCCTGGGTGTATCGCTGCGGCTCCAAATCTCCCCAGTAGGCATACAAACTTGCCCATGTTGCCCAAACTTGCGGATCATTAGGGCTGAGTTGATCAGCAATGGTCAGGTGTTTTTCAGCCTCGATCGGCTTGCTCCCTTGCGCATAAATCCAAGCCAGCCCAGCGTGGTATTCTGGCTCCAAAGGCCACAGGCTGACGGCTCGCTCCGCTTCGGCTTGTTTAGCCTGCACTGAATGTTCTTCTTGCTGAGAATTCCAATACGCGCAATCGGCCAGCAGTGGGCGCGCGCAGACAAGACCAATGAGGGCAAGGGTAGCCAGGGCAGGCAGGATGTGAACAAGCCATTCAACTCTTTCTTGTGAGCCTTGCTCTTTTTCCTCGCTTAAAAGTGTGGGCAAGGGGAATGTGGCGGCCAATGCCAGCACCAGCCAAAAAACTGTCGCGCTGGCAGTCAGGTCAAAGCCAAATTGCAGATCAGCCAGATGACCAATGATCGCCCCTGTCAAGGCCGCCCACCTCGCCTTGTCCCACTGGTCAGATGCGCCTCGCAGCCCACGCCAGGCCAACCACCCAAAACCTGCAAGTAATGCCATAAACGCCGCCGTGCCCGCCAGCCCTGCGCTCATCCACAAATCTAGCCAGAGGTTGTGCGCGCGGTCCACCGTCACGTGCCGGCCCTGGTAATAGACCAACTGCGGTGGAAAGACGCGCGCAAAAACCACTCGCATTGTCTCTGGCCCATAACCCAGCCAGGGGCGCGCGGCAGCCAGCGGCAGTGTGGCCTGCCAGATGGTGAGTCGGGCAGCGGCAGAGCCTTCTTGGGTGTGTGAAAGCTCTGCCAGGCGGTTCAGGCCGGGAAGCCGGGCAAGCTCTGCCACTGGATTGTTGGGCAGGTTGATGATCGCCACAAAGCCCACCACCAGCAATGCCCCCGCCAGCGCAATCACCTTCAGCCGCTTGTTATGCGTGGTCATGGCCCATGCCCAGGCAAAGGTCAACATTCCCACTCCCAGGCCAACCCACGCGCCTCGCCCCTGGGTGAGAGCCAGTCCAATCAATTGGCTTATCAGGAGCAACAGGCTGGGCCAGCGGCGGCGAATCAAGAGCAGCCGCCCTGCCGTCAGCGGTATCACTAGCGTCAGATAAGAACCCATAAAGTTGGCGCGCCCGATGGTAGAGAGGACAGGCGATGCGGCATCGGTATGCCAATCGAGCGGGTCAATGCCTATGGCTTGCAGCAAGCCATAGGCGACGACTGGCGCGCTGCCCCAAACCAGCGCGCTCCATAATCGCTCTGCCTGGGCGCGAGTGCGCAGGCTTGTGGCAGTGAATAGGAACAAGGCCAGGTATGCGCCGAGCGTCAGCAGGCCTTGTTGCCGCTCGTAAGAGCCCCATAGGCTGGCGCGAGGATAGACAGAAAAGATAGTTGCGGCTGCTTGCGCCAGGCCGAACGCCAACACAGGCCAGAGCAACCGCAGTGAAGGGCGATTGGGGCTGCCCCATCCTTCGATGAGCCGAATGAGCGCGGCTAACCCCATCAACAAAACCAGCGCGCGCAAGAGCAGAGCCTTGGGCAACTCGAAAGCGTTTGCGCCCCAAGGATTGCAGACCAACGGCGTCATCACAGCCGCGGCTAACCACAAGCCCTCCATTGCCCGTGCAGACCAAGAGCGTAGAGCATCTCGCGTCAAAGCGTTTTCCTTTCAATGTGTCGCCGACCGCGCATCGCTAACCGCGCATCGCTAACTGCGCATCGCTAACTGCGCATCGCTCAACCGCATAACTTGTTGAGCTGTTCAGTCAGGACGGGTTGGCCCAAGTTTTGGGGGGATGGGCTGACTCACGCCAAATGGATGTTGCTATCTGGGAACGTTTAGTTGGCGACGGCCACAGGGGTTGGCTGTGACCCCACGGATGTGAGTGTTGGCCTCGCAAGGGGTAGGGTCAGGCGCTCGTGGCCTCGCGTAGCATTGCCCAAACCTGTACTCCTTGCTTTGGCACTTGCCCCTTGCCTGCTACTTTGAATCCGTGTTTCTCATAGAAGCGAACGTTCCTTTCCGTTTCTGTCTCGAGGTAGCACGCTGTTCTGTCTGCGCTTGCCCTCGCCAGAACAGGCTCTATCAATCTACTCCCAATCCCTCTCCCCTGGCTCGGCGGATCAACTCCAACTATCAACAAATACCAGTGTGACTCTGGCGCGTGGCGTTTGTGAAGCTTGTCCGCATAGTTATTATAAGCATCAAATCGGTAACAAGCTGTCAATCCCATCTTCAGAGGCAGGGCATACAGGCCGCTTTGTATCACCCGGCCCAGCGTGAGTCGAGTTTGTCCTGGAGGCAGCCAGCAAGCTACTCCTTCCACGGCTGGTGTGGTATGCACCTGGCCATACAGAAGGGAATAGTGCGCTATTCTGTCAAAAAGCCACGGCAGTGTCTTGGCGCGTTTGTCTTTCTCTGGCATCGCTCGAACGTATATTGGATCGTTGTGAAAAGCTCTTGCCAGCAACTCTGCCGCTTGGCCTCTCTGTGCAACCTTGAGCTGAAGGGGTTCATTGTCTTGCATGATGCGTTCTCCATAATGATACTCTTTGGGGGGAAGCAAATAGGCGCACCGATTGCAGAGAATATTCTACACAAGAACTCTGAACTGGTCAAATTCATGACGTTACAAGCATCTTGACGTTACAAGCGTGCTTGCATCCCCTTGCATTAGCTGGTATCATAATCATTGTGACAATCATAATGACCATAACAATTGTAGCCGTGAGAACAAGATGCCTTTGCCAATTTGCCCAGAATGTAGCTCTGCCAGTCTACAGGCTGCTGGTGAAAAGCGCTATCGCTGCATAGACTGCGGCGCATTGCTGGGACAGCATTTGCTGTTGGGCAATAGCCTTGACCATTGTTCCAAATGTCAGGCCATTGTTTTGCCCGATGCAGTGTATTGCCATCAGTGTGGCGCTGAACTGCCGGTGCGCCAAGCATTGTTGGCGCTCAAGTCTTGCCCGGCCTGCGGGCGGCTGATACCGGCCAGTGGTTCATATTGTTCCTATTGTCGAGCTTCAACTGTGCCAACGAATACAGATGCCTCTTTGGCCGACGAAGATGCGGGCCGTTACCGTGAATCGGTGGGCTGTCCGGCTTGTGGGCGAACCATTGGGAACACGGCAGCCGTGTGCCGCTATTGTGGCGTGAATGTGCAAGAGTTTATCGCCAGGGTGCGCCAGGCTGGTTTGAACAATTTAGAGGCATTCGACCAGCGGCTTGAGCAAGAGCGGCCGCCCTGGGCAAGAGCTGCGCATAAATCAAGTAAGCCTCAGGATGCAGCGATTGGTATCGTCGCAGGAATGATGATTTTGGTCATTGTAGCGTTGTTCATCAACTGGGGATTGGCCAAGCTAGTCGTTGATAGGGTGGTTGAGGCAGAGAGTGTGCAAGAGCTTTTTTATGTTGGTTTGTTTGCCCTGCTCACCATGGGCGAACTTGGCCTGCTTATTGCTTGGCTGCGGACAAAATACGTTAAACACTATCGGAAATAGTCAGCGTAGTAACTACTCAGCCATACCCTTCGACTGCGCAGCGCGCACCCTGAGCGGAGCGCAGCAAAGTCGAAGGGGCGCGCTGCTCCGCTCAGGATGCTGAGTAGTTACTCAGCGTATATCTATGCGTTGGAGGCTTGAATGTCTGTAATGTTATTGATCTGTCCCAAGTGCGGCGCCACAGAAGTGCAATCGGCCGGTGGTGGGCAGTACCGCTGCGCGCGGTGCGATATTTTGCTTGAATTGCGCCCCCTGGCTGATGCCGCGGCGGCTTATTGCTTGCAGTGCCATGCAATTGTTTTGAGCAATGCGCCCTATTGTCACCAATGTGGCGCAGAGGTGCAGACGCTGCACGTAACCCGCGCCTGCCCCATCTGCGCCAAAACCATTCCGGTGGCCGGCGTGTTTTGCCCTTACTGCCGCGCACAGTTAGACCTGCCCAAGGAAATCGGCTGCCCGGCCTGCGGACAGAGTATCGCGCCGACCGTGACGCTGTGCCCCCACTGTGGCGCGGATATTGAGGGTTTCCTCGCTCCGCTTCGATTGCAAATCCCCATCGCGCTGCGTCCATGCCCAAGCTGCTCAGAACTGGTGCCGGTAGCCAGCTCTTTTTGCTTGCATTGCCGTGCCCCCATTGTTTTGCCCCAAGACAGTGGCGCGCGGCAGTGGGTTGATTGCCCCGCTTGCTGGCGGACAGTTGTGCCAGAGGCGGGTGTCTGCCCTTATTGCGGAGCCGAAATTGTTGCTGGATCGCGCTTGTCAGAGAGAGCAGGGAAAGTGAGGGGCACAGCAAGCAGTCGCCCAAGACGCTCTCCTCGAACCTCCTCTGCTGCAATTAGCGCAAGATTGTTGCTGGTTATGGGCACAGTTTTCCTTTTTTTGCTTCTTCTAACTATGATTATGCTGCTTTCGTTGTTGAGGGGCGGAGGGCTATAACCATAATGCGAATTGGCATAGACATCACTTCGGCTGTGCGACAGGGCGCGGGGATTGGCCGCTTTACCCGCGAGCTTGTTCGCGCGCTCCTGGCGCTTGATGCGCCGCATGATGCGCAACATACTGTGCAGCATCACTATATCTTGTTTGCCGCCACCGGTGGTTTGCCGCGCGCCGTTTGGCAGCCCCGGCTCGATTATATTATTCAGGCTGCTGCCCAGAATTTTAAATGTGCCTGCCCTGGCGGACAGGCCAGGGAAATTTGCAATCTGAAATTTATTTCTGATGATTGGCTTCACCGTCTCTGGCATCGCGTCCGGCTGCCTGTTCCAATCGAGTTGTTCATTGGCGGGGTAAACTTGTTCCACGAGCCAGATTTTGTCTTGCCTCCCACGCTGCGCCGCACGCCGACCTTGCTCACGGTGCATGATCTCACCTTCAGGCGCGATCCCAATTCGGCTTTGCCCAAGTTGCGCAGTTATCTGGACCAGGTTGTCCCTCAGTCTGTTCAGCGGGCCACGCACGTGTTGGCCGATAGCGCCGCCACAAAGACCGACCTGGTTGAATTGTTCGGCGCCGCGCCAGAAAAGATTACGGTGCTCCCTGGCGGCGTAGATAGCCGCTTTGCGCCGGTGGATGATGCTGAACGTCTGGAGGCCGTTCGCGGCAAGTATGGCATCGGAACTGCGCCTTTTATCCTGAGCGTGGGCACACTCCAGCCGCGCAAGAATTACGCGCAGCTCATTCGAGCTTTTGCGCGTCTCAGGCCACTTGCCGCTCAAGAGCAGGCTGTTGAAATTTCAAACCTAAAGTTGGTGATTGCAGGCGGTAAAGGCTGGCTATATGACGAAATCTTTGCTGAAATAAAGCAACAAGGCTTGGAGGAAAGCGTCATATTACCCGGCTTTGTGGATGATGAGGACTTGCCGGCGCTGTATTCGGCGGCAAGTGTGTTTGCCTACCCATCGTTGTATGAGGGTTTTGGCTTGCCGGTGCTAGAGGCGATGGCTTGCGGCACGCCGGTGGTCACTTCCAATGTTTCCTCGCTGCCTGAAGTCGCTGGCGACGCAGCGCTGACTGTAACACCAACAAATTTGGCCGCCTTGAGCGGGGCTTTGCTGAATGCTTTGGCCGATGACATATTGCGCGCGCGGATGATCTCGCGCGGCCTGGCGCGGGCCAGCCAGTTCACGTGGGAAAACTCGGCCCGGCAACTGTTGGCTGTTTATGATTCGTTTAGCGCGCGTTTAGAGACCCGGATTAAATAACTTGCTCATCTATAGCTCGTTTTGCCCGTATTTCGGCGTCACTGTGGGCAAGTTATTTAATTTCCAATCCTTAGCGCGTAGGTGACAGCCTGCTCGAGCGCCATCGCGCGCCCCGCATCCCACGCCGCCTCGAATTCCGCCTCGCCTAATTGGGCGCGCGCGGCAGTGACGCCGGATTCCCACTCGGGGTATCCGGCTGCGTCAAGCGAGCCGCCGATGGATTGGAGCAGAGCTTCGACCTGCCCAAACAGTTGCGCTGATCGAGCTGCCTGCCCGCGCGCTCCAGCCGCTACCGCCAATCCCCCTAAAGACTCGGCAATGCCGCGCATGTCTCTCAATTCCCACACCAGCTTTAGGCTCTGTTGGAACAGCGTGGCTGCGCGCCGGGTGTTGCCTTGAGTGTGAGCCAGTTGCCCCAGATTGCTGAGCGCGCAGGCTGCGCCATCCTTGTCGCCCAACTCTTGCCACAGCGCCAGGCTTTCCTCGTGGAGCGATCGAGCTGCCTCTGGGTTGCTCTGACATCGCGCTATATCTCCCAGCCTGTTGAGCGCAAAGGCAAGCGGACGCCTGCCCTCAGAGCCCATTTGGCGGCATAAAGCTATAGCTTCTTCATAGAGGGTCTGTGAACGGTCATAGTCCTCGTGATCATGGACTATAGATCCCATCAAGGCCAATGCCGCGGCAATGGCAGCCTTGTCTTGGATTTGCCGCCACAATTTCAGAGCTTTCTCCAACATAGTCATCGCGAGGCTCCAGTCGCTTTGGCCATAAGCCAGCGTGCCAGCGCCCGATAATGCCTTGGCCTGCAACGTGAGCCTGGCTGGGGGATCGGCAGCATCTGCTTCTTTTGAAGCGACATCTGCTTCTTTTGAAGCGACATCTGCCTTTTCTGAAGCAGCCAGCGCCGCTTCCATCCAGCGGCGTCCTTCGCTCAGGTGGCCGCGCAAATACCAAAACCGCCACAGCGCCCCGCCCAGTCCCAAAGCTGTGTCTATGGCTTTATTATCCATCGCCCATCTCAGCGCCGCGCGTAGATTGTCGTGCTCGGCTTCCAGCCGGTCCAGCCACACCGCCTGCTCTGCCCCGCGCAATTCAGGCTCGGCGCGCTCCGCCAACTCTAGATAGTGCGCCGCGTGCTGGCCTTGTAGCATCGCCAGTTCTTTTTTTTCGGCCAGCCGCTCCAGCGCATACTCGCGGATGGTGTCTAGCAGCATAAAGCGAGGTGCGTTTTCATCCTCTTTTCGCTGAAGCAGGCTCTTGTCTTGGAGCGATTCTAATAGCCCCTGGTTCCAAGTCTCGGCGCGAGAGGCCAGGGGGTCGAAACAAACCGATTTGACCGCTTCGGCTGTGCAGCCGCCCGCGAACACGGCCAGCCGCGCAAACAATTTCTCTTCGTCGCTGTTCAGCAGATGGTAACTCCAGTCTATAGTGGCGCGTAGCGCCTGCTGCCGCGCCGGCAGATCACGCGGCCCGTTGGTCAAGAGCGCCAGCGGGCTGTCCAATTGCTCCAACATTGCAGCAGGCGAGAGCGACTGGCTGCGCGCTGCTGCCAGCTCGAGGGCCAGGGGCCACCCATCCAGGCGGGCGCAGATTTTGGCTACAGCCACGGCATTTTGGGAGGTGAGCCTCCAGTTGGGCTTGACGGCCCGGGCGCGATCTGCAAAGAGCGCCACGGCAGGGGAGCGCCATAAATCGGAGGCTAGGTCATCGCCGGTTAAAAGCAGCGCGAGGTCAGGCAGAGCCAGCGGCGATACAGGGAATTGTTGCTCGCCGCGCACGTGCAGTGGGGTTCGGCTGGTCGCCAATATTTTCAGGCGCGGACACCCCACGAGCAAGTCGGCCACGAGCGAGGCTGCTTCGTCCACCTGTTCCAAGCTGTCCAGCAGCAGGAGCATTTCTTTTTCGCGCAGGTAATCCACCAGCTGCGTTTTGGGGTCCGCTGCGGAGCGCAAGGAGCACCCAACCGATTGGGCCGCCACAAAAACCAGCAGGTCGGCTGAAATCACCGGAGCGAGCGATACAAAGTAAATCCCGTGCAAAAAAGCACCATTTGGCTCTGTTGTCGCTTCAAGCGCCGCTCGCAAGGCCAGGCGAGTCTTGCCCATGCCGCCGGGGCCGACGAGCGTCAATAGTCGGCAATCGGGGTCGGCCAGGAAGCGTCCGAGCTGGGACAATTCCTCTTCTCTTCCGATAAAGGGCGTAGCCTGGGCGGGCAGGTTGTGAGGGCGGGCCGTCCCCGCCGCCAGGATGCGTTGGTACAGGGCAGTGGTCTCTTCCATCGGCTCGACGCCGAGTTCCTCCATCAGGGTGCGGCGGCATGTTTCGTACTGGGCCAGCGCGGCGCTGCGTTGGCCGCTGCGAGCCAGGAGCAGCATCATTTGCCGATGAGCTTCCTCCCGCCAGGGGGCAAGAGCCAGCAAGCGTGTGGTGTAGCTGACGGCGGCGGTGTATTCGTTTCGCGCTGCAGCGTGCGCGGCCAGCGAGCGCAGCGCCTGTGTTGCCATCTGTCTGAACCGCTCGCGCTGTGTGATGGCCCATTCTTCAAAAGCCGGCGCGTCGCGCACGTAAAAGCCTTCCATAAAGTCACCCTGATACAGGTCTAGCGCAGATCGAAGAGTGTCAATCTCGGCATCCGGGGGATGATCAGATTGGGCGCGGGAACATGCGGCTTGAAATTCTTCTACATCCAGCCAATAGAGGGCTTTGCGGTTAAAGGCGACCTCGTGAGGTGTGATGAGCAAATGCGGCCCCACCAGCCGGCGCAGGTTAGACAGTACCTGGCGGAGGCTGGTCTTGGCGCTGGATTCGGGCTGGTCGCCCCACAGCAGACCCGCCAGCGCCGGACGCAGATGCGGACGGCCGGTGACGGCCAGATAGCACAGCAAGGCAAGAGCTTTGAGAGAGACATAGCCCGTGACAGGCGTTTTGCCCTGCGTGACGTATGCGCCTCCCAAGAATGTCATGCGCAATTGTTTGGCCATAGATTGTCCCTGTTGCCCATCCTCTTAATTCACGCTTTATTTACGCCCCGCAAGTATAATATTATACATCAAGACACTCAGAATCAGACACGCAACCCCAATACTCCATACAATCGAGGAGTGGAGCTTGGGTTGGACTTTTGAGCTTATGACCGTCTTCAATCCCTCATCTCGTTATCAAGCTTTTCTGTTGCGCTGTTGGGAAGAACGCTGCCGGCAATCCTCGACGTGGCGGTTCAGCCTGGAAGACCCCCATACAGGCGAGCAGCGGGGATTTGCCAGCCTGCACGACTTGTTCACATTTTTGCAGGCGATGACCACCAGCGAGGATGAGCCGCCGGAAAGCCAATCAGAAAAGTAAGAGAAGAAAAGATGAAAGGAGGATAATCAGCCAAGACCGTCGAGAGGAACAGAGCAAGAACGCAGAGTGTTTTTCAATTCATTACAAGTCAAAAGGAGACATATCATGAAAGGGCGACAAATTCTTGTCAGTGTGTTGACGCTGGCTGTATTGTTGGCTGTGGCGGGGCTGAGTGTTCGATTGAGCGCTCACGCCGAAGGCCAGGCTCAGGGGCCGCAGCCGCCGGAGAAAATCAGTGGGCCAGACGCGGCGGCAGCGCCGGTCAGTAACTATTTCACATACCAGGGCTTTTTGAAGGATGGCAGCGCGCCGGCCAACGGCCAGTACGACTTTCGGTTCGATCTCTACCCCACCTTGACGGGTGTAGGCAGCCTGCTGGGGTCGAGCTATCTCTACAAAACTAATGTGAGCGTTGCCAATGGGCTATTCACGGTGCAGTTGGACTTTAACAGCGTCGCCGGCAAAAACCTGTTCACTGGGGATGCGCGCTACATCGAGATCTCCGTGCGGCACGCCGGCTCTGGTACCTACACCCCCCTCACTCCCCGCCAGGAGCTGACCGCCGCGCCGTATGCGCTCAGCCTAAAGCCGGGCGCGATCATCAGCGGCACGGCTTATCAGAACCTCAAGGTGCAGAGCAACCACCCTGGCGGCGGTATTCCGGCCGCACTCACCGGAGAAATGCTCATAGCTAAAGATGGTGTTGGCGTGTACGGCTCACACAATAACACTGCGGCAGACGCCGGCGGCGCGGGCGTCTGGGGAAGAACCTGGTCGCCTCTGGGCAGCGGCGTGGAAGGCACCGGCTATAACGGCGCGAATGGTGTGAAAGGGACCAGCGACTGGGTTGGCGTCTATGGCGAAAGCAGCGCAACGGCTAACGCGGTTGGCGTGGCTGGCGAGGCCAACGCCAGTGGATGCTTTGCCGGCATCGGCGGCTGCTATGGTGTGCAAGGCATCAGTGATGATGGTTATGGTGTATCCGGCCAAACCAACAATGGCGTGGCCTTGTACGCGTACAGCGCCGGCGCTGGCGTGGGGCTGCGCGTTGATGGTCAAGGAAGCGGCAATCTCATCGAAGCTCATCACGGACCAATGTTCCCAGATCGTAGATTCTATGTGAGTAATGCGGGCGATGTGTACGCAGATGGGACTTGGCATACTCCCGCGGCTGACATGGCCGAAATGCTTCCTGCCGTGGATGAGCTAGAGCCGGGCGATGTGCTGGTGGTGGGTGTAGATGGCAAGCTGGCGCGCAGCGAAGAACCGTATCAAGCCAGCGTGGTTGGTGTGTATTCCACCAAGCCGGGCTTTGTGGGCGGCGCTGAGGATGGCGCAGACCTCACAGGCAAGGTCCCGCTGGCCATTGTTGGCGTTGTGCCGGTAAAGGTGACGGCGGAGAACGGCCCAATTCATCCCGGTGATTTGCTCACAACTTCATCCATGCCCGGCCATGCGATGAAGGCCAAGCCAATAACGCTTGATGGCATGACCTTTTATCCAAGCAGTGTAATTATCGGCAAAGCGCTTGGCTCGCTAGAGACTGGCACAGGTGTGATTCAGATCTTGGTCACTCTCCAATAGGCGGGATGACAATGAAACGCATAAAAATGCTTAATAGACTGGTTGTGCTGATGGCGCTGGCGCTCTTGACGCTTATCCCAACTGCGTCAAGCATGGCCCAAACCGGCGGAGGCTATGACCTGACCTGGAGCACGATTGACGGCGGCGGCTATATGTTCAGCACGGGCGGCAGTTTTAGCCTGGGCGGCACGGCTGGACAGCCCGATGCCGGCGCCCTCAGTGGTGGAAGCTATTCGCTGGCAGGCGGCTTTTGGATTGGTGAGGGGGCCGCGCAATACAAAATCTATCTGCCGTTGACGCTAAAGAACGCTTAATAAGTGTTGATGCTTCATAAGCGCATAGCCTGTGTAAGTCGCCCGGCATCCAAGATGCCGGGCGACTTTTTGCGCTTCTGGCTGCGTGGGGTATAATTCAACGGATGGTAGCGGGATAGTAGCGGATAAATGGATGGGGCATCGCTGCCAGGGTATGGAATCTTAAATTTGAAATGTGCAATTTGAAATCTGAGGGAATTATGAACGCAGTTGACATTATCATTCGTAAACGTGACGGCCAAGAATTGACGGCTCAAGAAATCCATTTTTTCATCGAGGGCTATACACGCGGCGATATTCCCGATTATCAAGCCTCGGCCTTGTTGATGGCCATTGTGTGGCGGGGCATGTCTCCTCGCGAGACGGCCGAGTTGACGTTGGCTATGGCGCACTCGGGCGAAACATTGGATTTGCACGACATTGCTCCGCTGGTGGTGGACAAACATTCTAGCGGCGGCGTGGGCGACAAGGTCAGTCTGGTGCTGATACCCATCGTGGCGGCCGGTGGCGTGCCGGTAGGCAAAATGTCGGGCCGCGGCCTCAGCTTTACTGGCGGCACATTGGACAAACTAGAGAGTATTTCTGGCTTTAATATCTCTTTGACCATCGAGCAATTTCGCCAGCAGCTAAAGCGCGAAGCGATTGTCTTGGCGGGGCAAACGCTGGCCTTGGCGCCGGCCGATGGCAAGTTGTACGCGCTGCGCGATGTGACCGGCACTGTGCCTAGCCTGCCCCTGATTGCCAGCTCGATTATGAGCAAGAAAATTGCTGCCGGGGCCGATGCCATCTTGCTCGATGTCAAAGTAGGTTCAGGCGCGTTTATGACGACGGTCGAGCAGGCGCGTGCCTTGGCAGAAACAATGGTGCAGATAGGGCGCGATGTGGGGCGGCGCTGCGTGGCGCTGCTTTCAGATATGAACCAGCCGCTTGGTAAGACGGTAGGCAACGCGCTAGAGATAAAAGAAGCAATTGACGTTCTGCATGGCGCAGGCCCGGCCGATACCCGCGAGCACTGCCTGGTGGCGGCAGCTCACATGCTCCACTTGGGCGCAAAGGTTCAATCGGTGGCTGATGGTCTGGCGATGGCAACCGAGTTACTGGATAGTGGTCGGGCGTGGACCAAGTTTGTAGCCCTGGTGCGCGCCCAGGGCGGTGATGTGCGCGATGTCGAGCAGCCTGACCGTCTCCCTGTTTCTCGCCTGATTGTTGATGTGCCGGCCCCGCAGAGTGGCTTTATCGCCCAGGTAGACGCGCTTGAGGTGGGCATGACCTCGGTGCACTTGGGCGCGGGCCGTGTTAAAAAGGGCGACCCCATTGACCATGCCGTGGGTATTGTGATCCATCGCAAGGTGGGCGATAGGATTGAGGCCGGCCAACCCTTGTTCACAATCCACGCGAACGATGAAGAAAAATTAGCCATTGCCCAGAAACAGTTATTAAAAGCTGTGAGTTGGAGCGAAACCCCGGTTGACCCGCTGCCATTGTTTTACGGTGTGGTGGAGTGAAACCCAAGCGCCTCTCCTTTTTGTGGTCTCCTCAACTTCTCATACTCTTGCCGCTGGCGTTCATGGCAATCTTTTATTTTTATCCGCTGGCGGCAATCTTGCGCCTGAGCTTTGCCCCGCAAGGTGCGTTTGACCTGGGCGGCTTGGGCAAGCTGTTTTCGCCATACTATCTGCGTGTGGTTGGTTTCACTTTCTGGCAGGCGGCTTTGTCTACGCTGCTCACGCTGGCGGCGGCTATGCCTGCTGCGTATGCCTTTGCGCGTTACGATTTCCCGCTCAAGTCGCTGCTGCGCGCGCTTTCGACCATCCCCTTTATCATGCCCACTGTGGTGGTAGCGGCGGCCTTTGCTGCTTTGGTCGGTCCCAATGGCAGGCTCAATCTATGGTTGATGCAGTTGCTTGGACTAGATGCCCCTCCGATTCGTTTACTCAATACGGTATGGATTATCTTGATTGCGCACGTATTTTATAATTACACCGTAATTTTGCGCGGGGTAGGGGGCTTTTGGGCCAATCTCGATCCTCGCCTGGAACAGGCCGCGGCGGTGCTTGGCGCAGGCAAATGGCAAGTGCTGCGCCAGGTCAGCTTGCCGTTGCTATTGCCGGCTATTATTGCCTCAGCCTTGCTCGTCTTTTTGTTTGATTTTACCAGCTTTGGGGTGGTGTTGATTTTGGGCGGACCCAAATTTGCTACGTTGGAGGTGGAAATTTACCAGCAGGCCGATCGCCTTTTCTTGCCAATGGCGGCGGCGCTTTCATTGATTCAACTGTTATTCACCTTAGCTATCACATCTGTTTACACCCGTTTGCAGGCACAGGTCTCAGTATCGCTCAATTTGAGGCCCCACCAAATCACCCACCGCTCTCCAACCACTTGGCAGGCCAGGGCGTTTATCTCGGCCAATATCGTCTTTATGTTTATTTTGTTGCTCTCTCCGCTCCTTGCGCTGGTTGAACGTTCGTTGCAACTGGATTCACTTGCCACTTTTCGCTTTTCACTTTCCTATTTTCGGGCGCTGTTCACCAATCCTCGCGCATCTTATTTTTACGTCCCGCCCATAGTGGCCATTGGAAATTCACTACTTGTTGCTGGGAGTGTTGTTTTTTTGTCGCTGATGTTGGGTTTGATTGCCGCCCGGTTTATTTCGCGTAGCCATAAAACACTACAGTTGCTTGTTCGTTGGATTGACCCGCTCTTTATGCTGCCGCTTGGCACGTCGGCGATTACTTTGGGTTTTGGTTATATTGTTGCGCTCGACCGACCCCCGCTTGATTTGCGCGCCAGCCCATTGCTGTTGCCTTTGGCGCATACCTTGATTGCGTTTCCATTTGTTGTGCGTAGTTTGCTGCCTGTGCTGCGCGGTATCAATCCTCATATCCAGCAAGCAGCAGAGGTGCTTGGTGCATCATCTTGGCAGGCTTGGCGAGAGGTAGATTTGCCCATTATTGGGCGAGCGCTGATTGTTAGCGCAGTCTTTGCGTTTACTATCTCCTTAGGTGAGTTTGGCGCTACTGCGGTTGTTACACGCCCCGAGTTTCCCACCATGCCTGTGGTGATTTATCGCTTTCTGGGCCAGCCGGGTGCGCTCAATTATGGCCAGGCGTTGGCCATGAGCACTTTGCTCATGGTGGTGTGCGCGGTGGGTATCGTGTTGATTGAGCGGGTTAGGGCAGGGGAGTTTGGAGAGTTTTAGGTTTGACCGCCAGTTCAAAACGTAGTATGATTAAGACAGGTTGACACCAAGGGTTTGCAAGAAACGATGTCGGGTTTAATTATCTCTTCCGTCCCAATGATGATGAATAGTGCCATGGCCACAAGCCATGGCTGATTGGTCGTTGGGGAGTTGACAAGCTCAATGTTTTTGTTTTTCGGGCCTCCTCAATGGAGGCCTTTTTTTATTTTGTTGAATGGTAACTGCTCACCCTCCCGCAGGTTTGAACGTTTTTGGATGTGCAAATACACTTGACCAGGATC
>JBGSMF010000495.1:0-15150 GCA_041740315.1 Thermoflexales bacterium | reverse complement strand
CAGCACCCGGCCGTCCAGGCGGCCGTGGCCGTGGCCCGCGAGGACGCACCCGGCGACCCCAGCCTGGCGACTGGGGCAGGCAAGCGGCTGGTGGCCTATGTCATGCCGGAGCAGGATCAAGAGCCGCCCACACCCGACGTCTTGCGCCAGTTTTTGCAAAAGCAATTGCCTGACTATATGGCGCCTGCGGCTATAATGATACTAGACGCCTTTCCCCTGACACCCAACGGCAAAGTGGATCGGAAAGCGCTGCCAGCGCCAGATGCAGCTTACGGTGAACACAAAAACTATGTTGCACCCGAAAGCGGCGTCGAACTAAAGTTGGCCGAAATCTGGTCCGTGGTGCTGGGCGTCGAGCGCGAACAGATCGGCGTTTTTGACAGCTTTTTCGAACTGGGCGGACATTCCCTTTTGGCTACCCAGGCCATTTCCCGCATAAACGCTGCGTTCCGGGTAAAGCTCCCCCTGCGCAGCCTTTTTGAAGAGCTTACCATCGCCAATATGGCGCTTTTGATAGAGGAGACACTGGTCAAAGAGTTGGAAGGTGAGTGATTTGGACGAAATCGCACAGCGCAAAGCAAGACTCGCCGCGCGCCGGGCAGCGCTTTCAGGCGCGCAAAAGGCTCACCTGGAAAAGCGTTTGCAGGGCGAATCCGGCGACGCCTTGATTCCCCGGCGTCCGGGGCAAGGCCCTGCCCGGTTGTCTTTTGCCCAGCAACGCTTGTGGTTTCTAAGCCAGCTAGAGCCAGCCAGCCCCTTTTACAACATTCCCGCTGCGGTGCGCCTGACCGGCATGCTCGATGTGGTGGTGCTTGAAAAAAGCCTCGACGAAATCGCCAGGCGACACGAAACGCTGCGCACTACTTTTAGGCTGCAAGACGGGGAGAAAAATCCCGTTCAAATCATTGCCCCAACGTTCAAGCTGGCATTGCCGGTGATAGATTTGAGAGACATTCCCGAGATTGAACGAGAAGCCCAGGTGCAGAGCCTGGCGGCCAGAGAGGCGCGGCAGCCCTTTGACCTGGCTTGCGGCCCGCTGGTGCGCGCCACAATCGTGCGCCTGGGTGAACGAGAACACGCGCTGCTCCTGACCATGCACCACATCATCTCGGATGGCTGGTCGGCGGCGGTGCTCATCCGAGAAGTGGTGGCTCTCTATCAGGCTTTTATAGCAGGTGAACCTTCGCCCTTGCCCGAATTGCCCATTCAATACGCCGACTTTGCCGTATGGCAGCGTGAATGGCTTCAAGGGGATGCGCTGGCAGCGCAACTGGATTATTGGAAACAACAACTGGCTGGCGCGCCGGCCCTGCTGGGATTACCCACCGATCATCCTCGCCCACCCATCCAGACCTTTCGCGGCGCGACGCACTCGTTTACGCTTACCCATGCTCTGGCCGAGGCGCTACAAGCCCTGAGCCGGCAAGCCGGAACGACAATGTTTATGACACTGCTTGCGGCCTTCAAGTTGCTCTTGTGGCGCTATACAGGGCAAACAGACATTGTGGTGGGTTGTCCCATCGCTAACCGCAACCGGACCGAAATCGAAGGCTTGATCGGCTTTTTTGTCAACACCCTGGTCCTGCGCACAGACTTGGACACTCTCACCTTTCGAGAGTTATTGGGACAGGTGCGCGAGGTGACCTTGGGCGCCTATGCTCACCAGGATTTACCCTTTGAAAAGCTGGTGGAAGAATTGCAGCCAGAGCGAGACCTGAGCCGCAACTTGATGTTCCAGGTGACATTTGCGTTTCAAAATGCGCCTACAAAAACCGCTGATCTGCCGGGCTTGACGGCCCGCCTTTTGGAAGTAGAAAGCAGCACAGCCAAGTTTGACCTGGCCTTGTCTATAGCCGAATTAGAAGATGGCCTGAGTGGATTGGTTGAATACAGCACCGATCTATTTGAGGCGGCGACCATCACGCTAATGATGGGGCATTTTCAAGCAGTCCTGGAAAGCGTTGTGGCCGACCCTGATCAACATCTGCTGGATTTGCCCTTGATGGCTAAAGCCGAACGTCGCCGGGTGCTGATCGAGTGGAACAACACGTGGGCAGAGTACTCCCAGGATGTGTGCTTGCCCGATTTGTTTGAAAAGCAGGTAGAGCGAACACCAGATTCCACGGCGCTCGTTTACGAGAGCGAGTATTGTACCTATCAAGCGCTTAATCAGCGGGCGAACCAACTGGCTCATTATTTGCAAAGCTTGGGAGTGGGACCAGAGGCGCGTGTAGGGCTTTATATGGAGCGCTCGCTAGACATGCTGGTGGGAGTGTGGGGAATTCTCAAGGCCGGCGGAGCCTATGTGCCGCTGGATCCAATGTATCCGCCAGAGCGCCTGGCCTTTATGTTGAAGGATGCCCAACCTCACATCGTATTGACCCTGGATCGGATGCGCCAGCTACCGGCGCACACAGCGCAGACAGTTAGCCTGGATGCAGATTGGGGCATCATCGCTCGCTATAGCGGGGATAACTTGGTTCAGCAAGTCGCGGCAGACAACATGGCTTATGTCATTTATACGTCCGGCTCTACGGGCACGCCCAAAGGTGTTGTCATTCGGCATCGTTCGCTCATCAATCTATCGGCGGGACTTTACTATGCCATCTACGCGCATCGTTCCGCTTCCCCCCTTCGAGTCAGCCTGAATGGGCCCCTGGCGTTTGATACCTCAGTCAAGCAGTGGCTTCAATTGTTGTATGGGCACGAGCTTGACATTGTGCCAGAAGATGTTCGGCTTGAGGGGAGTGAACTGTTGGCTTATCTGCAACGCAACAAGCTAGATGTCTTGGATTGCACACCCTCTCAACTTGAACTTTTGATAGCTGCCGGTTTGCTGAAAGGCCCTGCCCCTGGCTGTATTCTGGTGGGCGGAGAACCCATTAGCCAACCCCTGTGGCAAGCTTTGGCTCAAAGCGCCCACATTGATTTTTACAACGTATATGGCCCGACCGAGTGCACGGTTGATGCCACGGTTTGCCGCGTTGGAGCGCGATCTCTGCCTGTTATTGGCCGTCCAATTAACAACGTCCAAATCTATATTCTGGATCGCCGCTTGCAGCCTGCGCCGGTTGGCGTGCCGGGCGAACTGTACGTTGGCGGCGATGGCCTGGCCCGCGGCTATCTTAATCAGCCCACGTTGACGGCTGAAAAATTTATTCCCAACCCCTTTGTCTCCCCCCGCTTGTGGGAGGAAATAGAGGGGGGAAGACAAGCAGGAGGCGGCAGCCGGTTGTACAAAACCGGCGACCTGGCCCGTTACCTGCCTGACGGCCATATCGAATTCCTGGGCCGCGTTGATCACCAGATCAAGATTCGCGGCTTTCGCATCGAGTTGAGTGAAATTGAGGCCGTGTTGCGCCAATACCCGGCCATCCAGGAGGCTGTGGTCATAACTCGCAGTGACAAGCAAACCCTCCGCCGAGACGAACGCCTGGTTGCCTATGTTGTTCCAAAGCCAGATCAAATTCCGACCAGCGACCAGCTCCGCAGCTTTTTGCAGACCAAGTTACCGCTCTACATGTTACCCTCTGCTTTTGTCGTGCTGAATGCTTTGCCGTTGACATCTCACGGCAAACTAGATCGGCAGGCGCTTCCCGCTCCCAGCTTGGCCCGACTGGGCCTTGAAACTGGTGCGACGCCTCGCACTGTGACCGAAGAGATGCTGGTTAGCATATGGGCCGAAATCCTGGGGCTTGAGCATGTGGGCATTCACGACAACTTTTTCGAATTGGGAGGACATTCCTTACTGGCTTCCCAAATCGTCTCGCGAATACGCCGGGTCTTTCAGATTGAACTGGCGCTGCGCACTTTATTTGAAAAACCGACTATAGCCGATTTGGCCGGCAGCATCGAGGCAGCCCAGCGGGCAGGCTTGGGCCTGATCGCGCCGCCCATGCTGCCCGTCGGGCGTGATGGTAAACTGCCACTATCTTTTGCGCAGCAGCGATTGTGGTTCTTGGACCAATTAGAGCCTAACAACCCCGCTTACAATATTGCTCTCGCTGCGCGTTTGATCGGGCCTCTTGATGCCGCTGTTTTGGAGCAAAGCCTTGACGAGATCGTTCGACGGCATGAATCTTTGCGGACAACTTTTGCCATGTCAGAGGGGCAAGCGGTACAAATCATCAACCCGCCCTCAACCATGAGGCTGCCCATAGCTGACCTCAGGGAATTGCCCACATCCGAACGCCAGACTCTAATTCTACGACTGGCCAAAGAAGAAGCCCAGCGCCCTTTTGACCTGGATCGGGGGCCGCTCGTGCGGGGTAGCTTGTTGTGGCTGGATAACCACGAACATGCGCTGTTTTTAACCATGCACCACATTGTGTCAGACGGCTGGTCTATGCGAATTTTCGTCCGGGAGATGGCAGCGCTTTACGAGGCGTTTTCCGCAGGCTTACCCTCGCCTCTCCCCGCGTTGCCCATCCAGTATGCAGACTATGCTGTGTGGCAACGACAGTGGTTACAAGGCGATGTTCTAAAAACTCAACTAGCCTACTGGAAGCAGCAATTAGAGGGCGCTCCCGCAGCGATGGAATTACCGTCCGATTATCCACGACCGCCGATCCAGACATTTCGAGGCGCTTTTCAATCACTAGTGTTGCCCCAAACTCTATCTCACGCGCTCCGGGCGCTGAGCTGGCAGCAAGGAACCACGCTGTTCATGACACTGCTGGCCGCATTCAAGGTCTTGCTGTATCTTCACACCGGGCAAAGCGACGTTATAGTAGGCGCTCCAATTGCCAATCGCAATTGGGGTGAGACCGAGGATTTGATTGGGTTCTTTATAAACACGTTGGTATTGCGCACCAGCTTGTCGAGCGACTGTGCTTTTGTAGAGTTATTGAGCCGAGTGAGAGAGGTGACGTTGGGCGCGTATGCCCACCAAGATTTGCCGTTCGAAAAACTGGTGGAAGAATTGCAGCCAGATCGAGATTTGAGCCGCACGCCTCTCTTCCAGGTGTTTTTCAATATGCTCAACCTCGCCCCTGGCGATATTCAATCTCACCAGTTGAAAATCGAGCCTCTTTCGCCCGCTGCCATTGACCCCGACGTTGAATCCAAGTTTGACTTGACCTTGTACGTGGAAAATCAAGCTGACGGGACAATTCGCTTCGACATGGTCTATAATGCCGATCTTTTCGCCAGGGCGCGGATGATAGAGATGCTGGAGCAATTCCAGCTTTTGTTGAAGCAAGTCGTAGAGCAGCCCGGGCAAAAGATTTGCCATTTCTCCCTGATGACACCCAAGGCCAAGGCGCTCTTGCCTGATCCGACCCAGATGATTGACGCTGCCTGGGAACAGGCTGTCCATGTCCAGTTCTCTCGGCAAGCGAGCCGGGCGCCGCATCGCCTGGCTGTGGTGGACAAAGATGGAAACTGGACCTATGAGGAACTTGACAAGCGTAGCAACCGGCTGTCCAATCACCTGCGCGCCAGTAGCATCTGCTCCCAAGACCTTGTCGCTGTCTACGGCCACCGCAGCGCCTCTATCATTTGGGCTTTGTTGGGCATTCTCAAAGCGGGCGCTGCCTTTGTCATCCTAGATCCCGCTTATCCAGCCTCCAGTCTTATCGCCCGTTTGCGCCAAGCACCTATACGCGCCTGGCTCCAGGTTGAAGCAGCCGGCGCTCTCCCCAAGGAACTGGAGCAGTTTATCACGGCCGCCTCCTATCAATGCCGGCTGGTGTTGCCTTCAAGCTCCCTGGCTGCCGCGTTTGCGCCGCTGGCCGAGTGTTCCCCTGACGATCCTCAAGTAGCTGTGGAGCCAGATGACCTGGCCTATGTGGCTTTTACTTCGGGCACAACTGGAAAGCCGCGCGGAATCCTGGGGACGCATCGCCCGCTGTCCCATTTTGTGCAATGGCACAGCCAGACCTTTAACTTGTGTGAGGCGGATCGCTTTAACATGTTATCCGGCCTTGCCCACGATCCCCTGCTGCGAGACATTTTCACGCCCCTGTGCCTGGGCGCTGCTCTGTGCATTCCTGGCCCAGACGATATAGAGTCGGTCGGTTCATTGGCTGAATGGATGCAGCGGCAAGCTATTGGCGTCACTCATTTGACGCCGGCCATGGCCCAGCTTGTGGCTATCACACGCCAGCCGATGGTGCTATCCAACTTGCGTTACGTCTTTTTTGGCGGCGATGTGTTGACCCAGAGCGATATTGACAAGATTCAGGCGCTGGCGCCCAAAGCAACGTGCGTCAATTTTTACGGGGCGACTGAAACTCCCCAGGCGATGGGATACTATGTCATTCCCAACCATGAAACGGCCGGGGATGGCAGTGCCCTGGAAAGCAATCGCTTAAGGAAAGCGGCGCCGCTAGGGCAAGGAATTGAGGCTGTACAATTGCTCGTCTTGAATGCATCACAGCAGTTGGCCGGGATTGGACAAGTGGGCGAGATATGCATCCGTACACCTTACCTGGCCAGGGGGTATCTGAATGACAATGAGCTTACCCGCCAGCGATTTGTGCCCAACCCCTTTACGAGCATGGCCGGAGACCGGCTTTACAAGTCAGGCGATTTGGGGCGTTATCTGCCAGACGGAAATATCGAATTCGTCGGCCGGGCCGATCACCAGCTCAAGCTACGCGGCTTTCGGGTTGAGCCTGAAGAGATTGAGGAGATATTGATGCAGCACCCGGCCGTGCTAGAGGCCGCGGTCGTCGCACGAGAGACAGTCAACCGGCCTGGAGAAAAGCAATTGGCAGCTTATCTGGTTTTCAAGCCAGGGCAACCGCCAGATGTTGGCGAGTTGCGCATATTCCTGAGCGAGAGGTTGCCCAAGTATATGCTGCCGGCCGCTATCGTAGCCTTGGAGGCCATGCCGTTGACACCCAACAAAAAAGTGGATCGCCAGGCTCTGCCTGCCCCAGAGTCAATCGGTTCTGACTCGGCCAAAAGGCGAATTCCACCTCGAGACGACTTGGAATTTCGACTCGTTCAAATCTGGCAAGAGGTATTGAGGGTGCAGTCTATTGGCGTCAAGTGCAACTTTTTCGAATTGGGCGGACATTCGTTGCTAGCCGTTCAGCTTGTGGCGCGCATAACGCAAGAATTGGGCCAACAGTTGCCGCTGGCAGCGTTGTTTCAGGCCCCAACAGTTGAGCAGTTGGCCTGTGTGCTGCGCCGACATGCGCGGGCAAACATTCCGTTCTCGTCGCTGGCGCCGATGCAGACAGGCGATTCTGCCAAGTGCCCCTTGTTCCTTGTGCATCCAGCCGGCGGCAACGTGCTGTGTTACGCAGATTTGGCTCGCCAGCTTGGCCTCGATCAGCCTGTGTATGGGCTACAAGCAATTGGCTTGAGCGGCGAGCAGCCTCCCCACACACAAATCGAGGCCATGGCAAGCCATTATGCCGAATTGCTTCGAACTGTGCAACCCCAAAAACCTTGCTTGCTCGGCGGCTGGTCTATGGGCGGCGTGATCGCTTTCGAGATGGCCCGGCAACTCTACGCCCAGGGTCAACAGGTCGCGGCGTTGATATTGATTGACAGCCACGCACCTACTGGGCAGCCGGCCTCCAAAGCAGATGATGTTGACCTTTTGATCAACTTGGTGATGGAGGAAGGGCTGCACGTTGATCCAGATTATCTAAGGCAGCTCGATGAAGATGAACAGCTTGCCTATGTGCTCAAAGAAGCAAAACGAGCCAACGCTCTACCTCCCGATGTTACAGTTGCCCAGATGCACAACCTTTTCCAGGTCTTGAAGAGCAATATGCAAGCGCTGCGGCAATATGCTGCGCGCCCTTATCCAGGGGCAATTACGCTGTGCAAGGCCAGCAAACAATGGGACGAGCGAAAAGATTTGGGATGGGAGGGATTAGCAGGTGGAGGTCTTGTGACATACGAAATCCCCGGCGATCACTATACGATTATGCGCGAGCCTGGTGTCACACTATTGGCTGAACAGATCAAAGTCCTCCTGGATTTAGCGAGCAAATAGCGCGTAGGGAAATGCAATCTACAAAACAACGAGCAATAACTCGCCCATCACGCGTCTTTTTTCTCATCTGGGGCGGGCAGGTTGTGTCACTGACCGGCACTGCGCTGACCGATTTCGCGCTGGGTGTCTGGGTTTACCAGCGCACTGGCTCGGCTACGCAATTTGCGCTCATTTCGTTTTCTGCCATCTTGCCCGCTATTGTGCTGCTGCCTGTAGCAGGCGCAATCGTAGATCGCTGGGACCGTCGTTTGGCGATGATTGTGGGCGATGGGGGAGCAGCTTTGGGCACATTGGTCATGTGGCTTTTGCTCCTGGCGGGGCGACTTGAGGTTTGGCATATTTGTCTACTCAATGCTTTCAGCTCGGCCTGTAGCGCTTTTCAAGGGCCAGCTTACACAAGCGTGACAACGTTGCTCGTGCCCCCCAAGCACCTGGGACGCGCCAACGGCATGATCCAGCTAGGAGAAGCAGCCGCCGAGATTACAGCGCCCATGTTGGCAGGAGCCTTGATTATGGCAATTGGGCTGCACGGCATTATCTTGATTGATCTATTGACCTTTCTTTTTGCCGTGTTTGCTTTGCTAATTGTCAAAGTTCCACAACCAGAACCCACGGCTGCCGGCCGAGAAGGAAAAGGCTCGTTTGTGCACGAGGTAGCTTACGGATGGGCCTATATCAGAGCGCGGCCTGGGCTGTTGGGCTTGCTGTTTTTTTTCGCAGTCTCTAACCTGACCACAAACATGATTATGGTCTTGATTTACCCGCTGATTTTGAGTTTTAGTACAGCCATGGTAATGGGGACAATCGCATCTATCGCAGGCAGTGGGATGCTACTGGGCGCCCTGGCAATGAGCGCCTGGGGCGGCCCTCGCCGCCGTGTGCATGGTGTATTAGGTTTTTCGACGCTATGCGGAATTATGGTATGTGTGTGCGGACTGCGCCCCAACGCCATTCTCATTGGCGCTGCTGCCTTTGTTTTTCTTTTTAGCGCCCAATTCGTTACGGGTTGCTCGCAAGCTCTCTGGCAGAACAAAGTTGAGCCAGATGTGCAGGGGCGTGTCTTTGCTACACGATGGGCCATTGTCTCATCTACTGCTCCTCTTGCTCGCCTTCTAGCCGGGCCGTTAACTGACAATCTCTTCGAACCATGGCTCGCCATTGGCGGGCCGTTGGCAAGCAGTGTGGGACAAATCATTGGCAGCGGGCCTGGGCGAGGAGTAGGTTTCCTATTCATCGTCTTGGGCAGCCTCAGGGTGCTCGCGTCACTTGGCGCTTTCTCATATCCTCGCGTGCGCTTTGTAGAAAAAGAGTTACCAGATGCCATAGGCAGCGCCACTTGCAAGGTAGAATCTTCTCACATGGTATAATTGACCTGACTCTGGTTGAATTAGGCAAGTATTTTGGACAGTCAGGTTTGCGGACGATACAATGACCTGAGTAAAAAACTCGGTTTTGAACCGCAAAAAGCAAGTTTGCATTCAAATTTCTTATAGACCTTGGAGGCAAAAAAATGAACAGAGAAGAACAAGAAGACACAACCATCTACAAAGTAGTCGTCAATCACGAGGAGCAGTATTCAATCTGGCCGGCGGATCGAGAGAATGCGCTGGGGTGGCGAGACGCCGGCAAGACCGGCCTCAAAGAGGAATGTTTGGCCTACATCAAAGAAGTGTGGACCGATATGCGCCCCCTCAGCCTGCGCAAAAAGATGGAAGAAATGGCGCAACAGCAACAAGCGCGCCAGGCGCAAGGAGAATAGCTATGGCGACCATGGGCAAATACTGCAAGGCTTATTCGCTCAAAAAGCTGCGTGTCTTTGGCGGGTGGACCGAAAAGAGCGAGAATGCACGAAAGGAAAAGCGAAAAGGAGCCGACAGCAAGGAAGCTGAAGAGACACGCATCTTGACCGACGACGACCATGTATACTTGCAAGAGAACTATGTTGTGACTGACGGCATTTTCAAGGATGAAAACATTATCTTTGACCAGGTGACGCCAGAATGGATCGCCTATTGCCACGACGTTCTTCAGTTCGAGATTCCTGCGTTTGCATTGGCTCAGCCAGAGCCAGCTAAGGAATGAGAGAGAGACAACATAGCGCGGCTTCCTGCCGCAACCAAATTTTTCCACGAACCCTCTGCTTGCGCGAGGGCAGGTGACACCAACCTGTCTGTCTACCTGGCGGCAGACAGGCCGCCAGGCAGAGTAACACGAGGGCAAGAATAGAAACCTTTGTGCCCCTTCGTGTCCTTTGTGGACAAAAAAAATCTTCGCGGTCGTGCTAGTTTTTTCAGGGTAATACTATAACCAATCAAAGGAGCAATTGACATGGACGAACTCGTACAACGGCTATCAGAAGGCGACCATCCGGTGGTCACCCAGCGATACAAATCTGCCGAGGAACTGAAACAGGCCATTGACCGGGGCTATGTCCTGGTCAAATTCACCGACACACGAGGCGGGACCGAGTTGGGCGTCAGGCTTGACAATGCACTGACCGACCTCAGCCAGGCTAATTGGGAGCAGTCTACCGGCAGTGTCCACCTGGCAGGCAATCTGACGCTCAATTATGTCAAGGTGCGCTGCGTGGCAGATGTTGATGTGGCCGCTTTGGAGGGAAAGGGACATCTCGAGATTCTGGGTGAATAGACCGCAGGCCAAGCCTGGCAGTATTTGGGCCAGGGATTCTGGGTCGAGGGCAATATGAAGCTCTATGCTATCAGTGACCTGCATCTTTCGAACAAAGTCAACCATCAGGCCCTAGAAGCCCTGCCAGCCTACCCAGAGGATTGGCTCATTTTGGGCGGCGATATCGGCGAGACTGAAGATCATCTTCGGTTCGCCCTGTCTGTTCTGACCCGCTGCTTTCAAAAGCTGCTATGGGTGCCAGGCAACCACGATCTATGGACCCTTCCATCCAATTCGGATGAGTTGAGCGGAGAGGCCAAGTACAGGCGGCTCGTGTCTATCTGCCAGGATTATGATGTGCTGACTCCAGAAGATGCCTATGTGCCCTGGCCGGGAGAAGGCCCGGCCTGTGTGCTGGCTCCGCTCTTTATCCTCTACGACTATAGCTTCCGGCCCGAGCATATTCCAGCCGACAAGGCCGTTGAATGGGCCGCCGAGACCGATGTGATCTGCGCCGATGAGGTCCTGTTGCACCCAAATCCTTATGCTTCACGCTCGGCCTGGTGTGCGGCCCGCTGCGCCTATTCGGAGCAACGCCTTCAAGAAGCGTCAGCCCAGGCCCCCACCCTCCTGATCAATCACTTTCCCCTTCGGCAAGACTTGGCGCAACTGCCAAGAATACCCCGCTTCTCCCTCTGGTGCGGCACTCGCCGGACAGAAGATTGGCATACGCGTTTTCGGGCTGTGGCAGTGGTTTATGGACATCTTCACATCCGAGGAACGTGCTTGCGCGACGGGGTGCGCTTTGAAGAAGTGTCTCTGGGCTGCTATCCATGGAATTGGGATGGCCGGAATGGAATCCAGCACTATCTGCGTGAGATACTCCCAGGACCCGGTGCAGCACATTCCCAAAGAGCGCGCAGGTGTAACTACTCAGCATCCTGAGCGGAGCGCCGCGCTCCTTCGACTGCGTTTCACTCCGCTCAGGCTGCGCGGCGCTTATCCTGAGCAAGGCCAAAGGACGCTCAGGCTGCTGAGTAGTTACTTCATAAGATGATTAGCTGCAAACGGATTGCGCGTCATCAAGCAATTACCAAGGCAAGCTTGGTGGTTTCGCATCAAGTATTCCATCGTGTTTGCCTTTCTAGCGCCGCCGAAAATACGGCGTACAAAAAGCGTTCGCGCAGTGAGCCACCTTCAGGTCGCCGATGGCAGAGTCATAGTAACTGATCAGCCCCAGCCCGTCCGCACCGATGGTTACTGAGGGATACATGCCGAGACCTCCGCTGTCTATGGTTGTATTGCCGCTGTCGCAGATCACATTACCGCAATGCAGCACCTTCAGCACGCCACCGTAAGCTTGGCAGATGATCAGCCCCAGTCCATCTGCGCCAATAGTCACTGAGATATCGAGGGCAGTGATGTCTACGGTGGTGATTGTATTACCGCTGTCGCAGATCACGTTACCGCAGTGCAGCACCTTCAGGTCGCCGATGATACTGTCATAGTAGCCAATCAGCGGCAAGCCGTCCGCGCCAATGGTCACCGAGGGATAGGGGCCAACACTCCCGACGCTGTCCACGGTGGTGATTGTATTGCCGCTGTCGCAGATCACGTTACCGCAATGCAGCACCTTCAGATCGCTGTTGGTATTGTCAAAGTAGCTGATCAGCCCCAGGCCGTCCACGCCGACGGTCACGGAGGTATAATGGCCAACATTTCCACCGCTGTCTACGGTGGCGATTGTATTGCCGCTGCTGCATGTCACGTTACCGCAGTGCAGCACCTTCAGATCGCCGTTGGTGTTGTCAAAGTAGCTGATCAGCGGCAATCCATCCGCGCCAATGGTCACCGAGCTATCTCTGCCAACCTCCCCGGCGCTGTCCACGGTGGTAATTGTATTGCCGCTGCTGCATGTCACGTTGCCGCAGTGCAGTACCTTTAGATTGGTATTGGTATAGTCTAGGTAGTTGATCAGCGGCAATCCGTCCGCGCCAATGGTCACCGAAGTATGCCAGCCAACGTCCCCGGCGCTATCCACGGTGGTGATTGTATTGCCGCTGGTGCAGCTCACGTTGCCGCAGTGCAGCACTTTCAGATCGCCGTTGGTACCGTCATAGTAGCTGATCAGCGGCAACCCATCCGCGCCAATGGTCACTGAGTTATAGGAGCCGACACTCCCGGCGCTGTCTAAAGTGGTAATTGTATTGGCCGCAGGTACAGCAGGGCGGTTGAGCGGTGCGTCTAACTGGCATACAACCGTCCCATCGGCATTGATGGCGCGGATGGTGCTGCCCACCGCACACGCCCCACTCACGCGGGTTTGGTAGTAGGCGCCGTGCTGCCCATCCAGCAAGTCGGCGTTGAGATTGCTAACCATGTCGGTGCTGTCTACCGTGAACGGTGAGCTTGTGCCGGACGTGCCGCCGTTAAAGGCTGGCCGGCCGCTAACCATCTCGTTCTGCGACAAAGCAAAGTATTGCGGGTGATTGTCGTCGCCCAGGCCCGTCAACGTGCCGTGGTCATGGTTGTGCCCACTGGCGGCAAAGGCTGAAGCGTGCTGCCCATCCAGTAGGTCGGTATTGCTGGCAAACGTTGCTGTGATTGCGAATGTGGCAGACACTGCTTGCGCCACCGGGCTGGTGATGTCTGTCCCGGGGTGCATGTGCCCATCCAAAGAATAGACCCCATCGTGGTTGTGATCGGAGCGAGCGACAGTTGCCGCGCTGCCATTCCCAGCAAAGTTTATAGTGAGTGTGACCGCGTCCGTTTCGCCGCCGCCGGTCAACCCATCTCCGGCATACACCGCCGTAATATCACCCACGCCGCCGGGCGCAGCGCACGCCCAGCCCGCGCCGTTCCATTGAGCAATTTGGCCGGCGGCGCACGCCTGGGGCAATTGATATGAAGCCAGCAAACTAATCAGCCCCACATTCAGCGTGAGGCCAGTTCCGGCTGTAATCACACCCGCTGGCCCTTGCGGCCCAATGGGGCCCTGGGGGCCGGTGGGACCTTGCGGGCCAATCGTGCCAGTAATTAGTTGCGCTTGCCACTCGCCATTGTTCCACACCAACGCCTCTCCTTCCAACGGCGCAGTGCTAGTCAACGGATAGCCTTGTAGCGCGCCAGTTGAGGCTGCGTACAGTGCGCGCAGCGCATAAGGCGCAGCTGTGATGGCCTGGCGCGACAGTGGCGTAAAGGCGCTTTCACTCCCACACCTCACTGCAATCGCCAACCAGCGATTGTTGCCGTCAAACGCGCTGGGGCCAAAATCCAACGCCTCGGTGAACAGACCGTTGCTGATGGTCACCGTGCGCGTGATAGAATCGCCCACCTGGTTGCCTGTGCTGGCATCATCGTACAAGCGAAAAACCATCTCGCAATCGCCGCTGACGGCTTGTCCGTCTTTTTTGAGTTGGCCCTGATAGGTAAAGCCTGTGCCGAACGCGACTGAAGCGTTTAGGTTAGACAATGTTTGCGGCGCAGGGGGGCGTTGCGGCTCAGGCGCTTGAGCCTGGCTGAGTCCAACCATCAAGACCAGCAAAGCTGCCAGAGTAACTAGACTAATCATCACTTTGGAGATGTTCATTTTTGTTTCCTTTCCTGTTTTGAATTTCTAGGATGGTATGCTTGTCTGTGCATTATGCACATCAACCTATATGCCGTGCAGGGACAATCGTCACGCGATAGGTTTTACGACTGGCTTTGCCTTCTGGGAAGCTTGCCAGACTCGACACTCCCCACAGTATTAGCCCAGGTTCGCACTCGATCATTGCCGGCAAAATGCCAACCCGCAGCATCGTCCGCCGAAAGGCTCCATTGCTCTGTAGGAATTTGAACACTGTCCAGGTAACGTGGTCTTCAGACCGGGATGACATGAATTCGGTCTTTTTGACTTGGCGATGGCTGATGTTGAGTGAGTTGGTCCACGTTTCATACCACCCCCATTGAATCCAATCAGGCAGGCCAGCAAAGGGGTCGCGGTAGATGATGGTCAGTTTGCTCAGGTCGCCGGTCTTGGCATTGGAAAATCCAAGCCCGCAAGCCTCGCAGCGGCGCAGGCAACTGGCATAGCCAGAGGCGCGCGGCGCGCCGCCCCTGGCGTTCGGGGTAAATTCGGCGGATTCAACTACTTGCCCACATTTGGGGCAATGTACGGGGGAAAGTTTCATTTGTCCTCAACTTCAACTTGCCCGTAGACGGACTGCGTTTGGTGAGCACGTGATTCAATGTCCTTGCCGGCCAGCAAATGCTAATGCCACATCCCGCTCAACTTGGCCTTGAGGCGATCAGTGATCCATTCTGCGCCTACGCCGCTGTAGGTAATGTACAAGCGCTCGCGGGCGCGGGTCATTCCCACATACAACAGTTTACGTTCCTGGTCAAGCAATCCTTGAAACTCGGCGTCGTCAGTATCTACCGGCTCATTCACCTTGAATTGCTCCAGCCCGCACACAAAGACAACTTTGAACTCTAGCCCTTTGGCGCTGTGTAAGGTGCAGATTTTGACTTTGGGCGTTTTGAGGTTCAGGTTGTCTTTCATTACCTGATACGGAATATGGTCT
>JBGSMF010000494.1:0-54359 GCA_041740315.1 Thermoflexales bacterium | reverse complement strand
ATGAAGTTATCCGACAGTATATTGAGTCGCAAGGTGAAATGCTTTCTTCCGACACCAACGAGCCTGTGGGCATCGGAGAACTTTAGGCGACTTTCAGTCGCATTTCCAAGCTACCGCCTTTAGGCGGTAGTAGTTGACTTGTTTCACCACAAAGAGCACAAAGGTTCAAATAATGCTTGGTGTCCTTAGTTTGGGTGACATGGGGTTTTCCCGCTGGAGTCGAGAGAGTCTAAAATATCCGCGTCGGTTCGTTAAATCCGTGTTGACCCGTGTCCAAAAAAGAGAATAATGAAACCGGAGAATCAAGAATGAAAAATGTTTTGCTTGTATTAATCTTGGCTGTGGCGGTGGCCGGCTGCACTCGTGTGATTGAAATGCCCGCTAGCGCGGTGAGCGGCGCGACGCCAACCCCGGCTGATTTACCCCCGCTGCCCGCCGGCAAAACGGTGTTGGCAGATGGACAATTGGCCTCACCCTATCCCAGCCTGGCGCTGAGCTTTGGCGGCGGAGTGAGCGGCCAGGTGCTCACGATTACGGTACAGGCCGGCGATGTGATCAAAGCTGGCGATGAGCTGGCGGTGCTCGATGACACCGATTTGCAGCGCGCCGTGACCGACGCGCAACTGGCCCTGGACCGAGCCACTACCGACCGCGCCAATGCTACCAAACAGTGGGAACGGGATGTGGTTGATGCCGAGCAGGCGCTTCAGGAGGCAGAGCGCGCCCTGAGCAGAGCCAGATTGCAATATTCAAACACCAGCGTGGAAGAGGCCAGCACCGCGCTCGACCGGGCCAGGCAAACTGAGGCCAATGCCAAAGATGATTATAACAAGGCTCTTGACCGTCCCTGGGAGCCGCAAGAGTGGCGCGACAGATACTATGACACTTGGCAGCGCGCCATCCGTGACCGCGAGCTGGCCGAAATGCGCCTGGCCGATGCCCAAGATAGCCGCGGCGCCAACTCGCTGGAGCTGGAAGCGCGCCAGGACGATGTGGTCAAGGCGCAGCGCAAGCTGGATGCGCTAAAGGAGGGCCTTTCGCCCTCGTATGAGCGGGCGGTACAAGATGCCCAGCAAAAGCTGACCCAGGCCGAAGAAGCGCTCAAGCACGCCAGGCTGTTTGCTCCCTGGAATGCCATTGTGCTTTCGATAGATGTGGCCCCCAAGGCAAACGTTGGCCCCAATGTGCCGGTGGTTACTTTGCTCAACGTGCAAGATGGGCTGCGTTTTGTCACGCAGAACCTCAGCGAACAACACATCGCCAATATTCACTCCGGTCAAAAGGCAGTCGTTACGCTGCGCACTTTTCCAGACAATCCATTGGAAGGAACGGTGGAGGCCATTGTCCCCCAGATCAAGGCAGAAACAGCCGACAAACGCTTTGCTGTGCACGTGCGGCTGCCACCCACCGATTTAGACTTGCTGCCGGGACTTACCGGGCGCGTGGAAATCTTTGCCAAATAGTTGACAACCTCCCGCAGGGTTCAACCCTGCGGGAGGTTGCTTTTTATTCGACCCCCAACACCCGCGAGTTGGCGCGCGGGAATAGCGCGTTCAGCAGTATATCGGCCTCATCTTTCGCCCAAACATCGGCGTAAAAATCGCGCAGTTCGCCTAGCGAACGCAGCCCAAAGACCAGTTGCAAAAATACCAGTGGCGGAAAGCCTGCGTGCCCTTCGTCGCCGATATCGGGTTTCCAGTGCTCAATCGTAGCAAGCTTGCCTTTCTCTAGAACCAGCCTAAAACCCTGCGTGTATTCGCTGATTTTGATCTCTCCACTATACCCTGCCACTGGCGAGTGAATCAGGCGCGCTTCTAGCGCGGGCGAGATGTGTCGCAAGAAACCGGGCACATCGGCTACACGGATGTACCAGCCATAAGGGCGGCGAGTTTTGGAAAGATAATCTGGAATTGCGGCATAGAGCGGGTGCTCTCGGCCAAAGGTAAAGAACAGCGCATTGACAGCCTTGTTTTGTTTGGCGGCCTCTGTCTCTGCCGTGGTTTTGAGATGGCGCAGCACCGTCGGCATCACAGCGCGCAGCGATTGCCCCTCGGCCGTGATCAACTCAAAGATTGGAGTTTGATCGTGCCACAGCTCGCGCGAGCTTGCCAAGTAACCCACCGGCTGCCCCTCTGGTGTTTCGATGATGCGAAAGGGCCAGCTTGAAAATGAATCCGGCGAATACCAGGTGAGCAGAGTGCGCCACAGCCATTCGGGGCGCGGGCAGACGACGAGCAGGCGCGAGCACTCGGCGTCATACAGTTGCGCGGCAAAGGGGATATCTTCCACCGTCATCGGGCGAATGTGAAAAGGCTCATCTTCGCCTTCTTTGAGGGCGGGGATGTTGGCAAGGTAAACCGACTGCCCTCCCCCCAGTTCAAGGGCATATTCGTAACCGAATTGGCGATAGTACCACGGAATGCCCGTGATGCCTTGCACCAGGTGGCCCATCGCGGCGCTTTTGGCGTGCATCACCTCAAACTGCGCGCGGATCAGCCCGCGCCGCCGATAATCTGGGTCGGTGCTCACGGCTTCGGGCCGCCCCACGCCAAACGGAATGCCGGCATAGGTCCATGTTTGTGGAATCAGACACATGGAAGAGACAATTTTGTCCGCGCGCGTGTCTTCTACCAGTGTCACATTCCACGGCCCACAAGTCGGGTGCGATTCCGACATAAAGTCGCGCGTCCAGGCGGCCACAAATTCGTCAAAGTGATCGCGTCCCAACACGCGCCCGTTAAACTGCGCCAGCGGCTCTGTATCACTGGGTGTGGCAAAACGTAAAATCAGCCCATCGCCCAGGTCGCGTGGCATCTTTACAGTTGCGGCGATTGATTCGATTGTCAGAGTAGATTGTTCAATGGTCAGTGTATTCATAGAGATACCTCGTTATGTCTGTCATTGTTTGTTGTGTATTTCTAAACTGTATGCCGTGCATCCCCAGGGCTTGCGCGGCTAGAGTATTTTCTGTTGTATCGTCTACAAAGATGGATTGGCCGGGCTGTACCCCCAGCCGGTCGAGCGTAATCTGATAGATGCGCGGGTCGGGCTTGGCTACTCCTTCTTCTGCCGAAATGACGATTGTATCAATTGCATCGCCAAAACCGAATTTGTCAAAGGCCTGGCGCGCGCCAGAAAACGCATTGCTGAGCAGGGCCGTCTTGTAACGCGGGCGCAGTGCGCGGATGAATTGCACCAGTTCCACATCCAGTTGCCAGCCAGCCCAAAAGTCATTTTGCAGCTCTTTTACCTGCTTGGCCTCCAGCCCCAAGCGTGCGCCCACATGTTGCCAATGTTCTGGCTCGCCCACCTTGCCTATCATAGCGAGGCCAGCTTGCTCTGTGCCAAAAAGCTCTTTGGCCAGGCCCTTTTCAGGCAGGCCCAGGCGCGCTTCCCACGCCCGTATTTTACTATGGTCTGTTACCCGGCTGATTACACCGCCTACGTCAAAAATAACAGCTTGGATTGTCATGGTTGCTCCACTGGCTTGGCAAAGGTCGTAAAGCGTTTAATGGCGACAAAGCCTAATCGCTCGTATAGTCTCAGCGCGCCGGTGAGGCTTTCGGTGTCTACGCCCAAAGTGGCATGGTCTAGCCCGGCGGCCTTGAAGGCCTGCATTGAGTGGCATAGCAGCGCCGTAGCTACTCCGCGCTTGCGCCAGGGTCGGCGCACGCCCAGCTCGGCAATCCAGCCTTCGTTGACGCCGTGACGCTGGTTCGCTTCAGGGTTGATGGTGTTCAGACTCAATCCTACCACCTGATCGCCGTCCATTGCCGCAAAGGTTAGAGCAGGCCGAAAATTGGGACTTTCTGTGAGAAACATTTGCCATTCTTCATAGGTGGTTGGCTCAAAACCCCAGTGGTCGTGAAACGCCTCGTTGAACGTTTCCAGCATGGCCCGGTCAAGCTCTGGGGCGTATGGGCGCAGCGTCAATCCTTCTGCCAAGGCAGCAGCGGGAATGGGCTGGCTCAGGTCGCGGCGCATCCGATAAAAGTGGCGGATGGGTCGAAAACCGTGCTGCTCAATCTGGGCGATGCGATCATAAAGGTCAGCTTGAATGCCGATGCGCATGCCGCGTGGCAGAGCAGTGTCTTTTTCGAGCAAGCGCTCTTTCCCTCGATCTTGCATCCACTCTAGTGTACACTCTTCCAATCCGCGCCCGCGATGTTCAGGGTGGATTTCGTCCCACAGGTGAGCGCGGCACTCTTCATGAGGCTGCGGGTTGACAAACACTCTGGCCATGGCTGCTATTTGGCCGCTTTCTGTGAGGGCCAGCCTGAAATCCGTTTCTGGGTTGCACCATGGATCGTCAAATTGAGTTTGCACATCTTCCAAAGCCATAGTAAACCCCCGATCATCGGCGCAATCTACTGCCAGCAGCATTTCGTAAAGCGCCGGCATATCCTGGCGGCTCGGTGCGCGCCAGGTGTACCCCTGCAGGGTAGGGGGCAGGCAATTTTGTTTGTTCATAGTTGCAGTTAACATAATGGTCCTCCTTTTGTTCCAACTTTGTAACTACTCAGCCGGCACCCTTCGACTACGCGCCGCGCTCCGCTCAGGATGCTGAGTAGTTACCCAACTTTATTCCAAAGGTTTTCGGTAAACTGTGAATCGCTTGGCGGGGTGAAAGCCGATGCGCTCATATACCCGCAAGGCGCCGGTGGTATTTTCTGTGTCTACGCCAAGGGCGGCCTCGGTCATGCCATGCTCTCGGAACGCTTGCAAGCAGCGCGCCAGCAGAGCGTGGGCCAGGCCGCGCTTGCGCCACGGACGACACACGCACACATCATCTACCCAACCCTGTTTGCGATTATACTCGGCGTTGGCGTTGGGGTTGATGACACCCAAGACCATGCCGGCTATCTGGTCGCCGTCCCAGGCCACTTGCCACAGGCTGAGATCGTTGTGAGGATTGTTGATCCACTGCTGGTATTCTTGTTCGCTTCCAGCCCGGTAGCCCCAGTGATCGCGAAAGGCTTCGTTCATCGCCTGCCATATCAGCCGATGGTGTTCTGGCAAAGCCGGGCGCAGCTCCAGGCCGGCCGGCAGGGGGGCGGCGGGAATGTCTTGCAACGTGTCGCGCAGCATCTCGTATTCGTGCCGCACGGGTTGGTAGCCTTCGTCATGCAGCATTGCTTCCAGCCCGGTCTGAGCATTGTTGGCTTCGGTCTGGAAAAAGCGCGGCCCGTCAACCTGCTGCTTGGCCGCAATTTGGCGCAGACGGCGTTCGCTGTGGCGCAGCATGGCCCGCCCAATGCCCCGCTGCCGCCATTCGGGCAGCAAAAAGCCAAAGTGGGCATATATCCAATTGCCCTCGTCTTCTCTGCACCAATAGACCCGGTTGTAGCCAATCATTTCTTTGCAGCCGTTGTGTTGCCCATTTATCTCTGCGCAGAGCACATCCTTGTATGGGTCGCAGTTTAGCAGATGCGCATAGGAATTGGCTAGGTCTTCAACTGTCTCTACTTCTTCGATGTGGTCCACCTTTTTGCTGGCCCGCAACACAGCGACCATGGCCGTATAGTCAGATTCGCCGCCAAAGTGGCGAAATCTCAGGCCGGGTAGGGTGGGAGCATCTGGCAGGTAAACAATATCTGTTGTGCAAGTGTTGGTAATCATTGTTATACTCCTTTATCAGCCTCCCGCAGGTTGCAAACCTACGGGAGGCCAGGTTGCTATCCATTTCGATGCAGTTTGCCGGCGCGCTTGGCGTATTGCTCGGCCCAGTCAAAGATGGTCAGCCCGGCTGGAATGGTGATTGCGCCAATAATCAGCAGCGGCCAGATATAGGGCCACAAAGAGAGCGTGGCTGTGCCTTCCACCAGCGTCACTCGGACACCGTCTAGCACATAGGTGGCGGGCGATAGGCGCGATAGCGCTTGCAGCCAGCCCGGCAATACCTCTACCGGGTAGTACACGCCCGACACGAGCAAAAGCAGCGCAATGATGACGTGTGTCATTTGCGAGCCGCGCTCTGGAAACAGCAGTGGCAGTATTGCGCCCACGATGCTGATGCCGATGAATGAGAAACTGCCGGCCAGCAACATTACTGCGCTGCCCACCAGGTTGGCGTTGGTCAGGCTGAGATTGAAAAAGACCACCGTTGCGCCCAGGATGATGGCTGTGTGAAACATGCTGTACACCACGGCAAAGGCGGTCTGGCCCAACATGTGGGTGATGCGTTGGACGGGAGCCATCAAGGTGTACTCGATGGTGCCCTCCCACCGTTCCATGCCGATGACGTCGGTCACCCAGTAAAAGATGACTGAGAGATAGCGCCAAACGATGGTGCCAATGGCCAGGTACAACACCAGAAAGCGGCTGTCTATGCCCTGCCCGCCCAGTTTTTCCATGCCCATTCCGATATAGCTTACCGATAGTGAGTTGACGACGGAATAGGTGATCCAAACCAGCTCCCAGGCCCAGTAGCGTTTGACGATATTAAAGTTACGTTCTATAAAGGCATACGATGCCCTGAATTCATGTGCTAGCGCCGCCATGTTGCAATCGCTCCCATTCTTCACGCAAAATGCCCATGTAGATAAAATCCCATCGCTTGCCCTCGCGGTCCAAAAACTCGCGCTGCCGCCCCTCTACGACGAAACCGGCTTTTTCGTACGAGCGAATGGCGCGCGGGTTATACTCAAAAACATCTAGCGAGACGCGATGCAGATTCAGTTCCATAAATGCATAGCGCAAGATGACGCGCATCGCATCGGTTCCATAGCCCTTGTTCCACGCCTCGCGCTCGCCAATGCCGATGCCCACAAAACCCTCGCCATGCGCCCATTCAATGCCATCCAGCTCGATGAACCCAATAGGGCGATCATCGGCCAGTGCGCGAATTGTAAAATTAAAGTCGCGCAGGCCCTCTTTTTCCACCAGTTTTTCAAGCTCTTCTTTTATGCGCTTGGCCGGCCACGGGTAGGCCGGGGTGGTGTCTAGCAAGCGCAGGTATTCCGAATCACTTGCCCATCGCGCAAACAGCTCGGCATCACTTTCTGGATTCATTGCCGTCAGCCGCACCAGCTCGCCTTGAAAAAGCGATGTGTTCATTATCCAATGTCCTTTCGTCCAGCGTTCCACTCTTGTTGCAGTAGCCCCAGTATGATTACGTCCCACCGCCGCCCATCACGGTGAATGGCTTGACGCCGCCGCACTTCTACCGCAAACCCGGCTCGCTGAAAAAAGCGCAGCGCGCCCTGGTTATAGTCTGACGTGATGGCGGTGAGACGATGAAAATTCAGTTCGGCAAAAGCATAGCGCATAACAAGCTGCAAGGCTTCTGTGCCATAGCCCTGGTTGCGGTCTTGCGCATTGCCAATGCCTAGCGCCAGGGTGCCCACTCGATTGGCCCACTCCAAGTATTGGAACTTGATAAAGCCCACCAGCCGGTCATCGGCCACGGCGCGGATAGCAAAGTGAAAACGGTCTTTTTCTTTCCAGGCTTCTTCGTGCTGTTTTTTGATCTGCATAGGCGCGAGCGGACGCGCTGGTGATGGGCCGAGCAGGCGCAGATAGTCTGCGTCGCGCGTCCATTTGGATTCCGTCTCGGCATCGCGGTCGGGATCAGGCGCGGCCAGCCGCACCAATTTGCCCTGGTAAAGTGAATCGTTAATTGCCATGATGTTGCTCCTTATTCTGATTGATCCTCTGTCACCAATTGCTTGCCCGTCAATTGCAAAAAGACCTGTTCGAGTGTGGCCAAGTGCCCGTTCGACGATGGGATCAGCCTCTTTAGGTTTTCGGGTGTATCCAGCGCCGCAATCTTGCCGCCATCAATAATGGCGATGCGGTCACACAGTGCTTCGGCCTCGATCATGTCGTGCGTGGTCAGCAAGATGGTGGCATCGTGCGTATCGCGCAGCTCGCAGACAAAGGCCTGCACCTCTCGCTTGGAGCGTGGGTCAAGCCCGGTCGTTGGCTCGTCTAGCAGCAACAAGATGGGATGAGATAGAAAAGCGCGGGCGATAGCCACTTTTTGCTGCATGCCGCGTGACATTTCTTCCATGGGTCGGTAAATGGCTTTTTCTTCCAACCCCAGCCGTTTTAGAATGACCCTGATCTGCTGCCCAGCCTCCTTGCCGCTCATGGCGTACAGCCGCGCGCCGTACAGAAGGTTCTCCATGGGCGAGAGCTTTTTGAAAAAACTGGCCTCCACTGACACCCGGTTGATGAGCCGCCGCACTGCCATCGGGTCTTTGGCTACATCATGCCCAAAAACGGTGATTTGGCCCCCATCAGGGATGAGCAGCGTGGCAATCAGCCGGATCAGCGTAGACTTGCCGCTGCCATTAGGTCCCAGCACGCCAAAAATCTCGCCGCGCCGCACCGAAAAGCTAATATCATCCACTGCGATGGTTTTAGAGTGTCCATTGCCATTTTTCCGATTCCAGAATGGAAGGCCATGCCCAAAGGTCTTGAGCGCAGACTGAACATCTAGCGCAATTGATGATTTGTCCAACATCTTGTCCATCATAACCGTACCTCCGATTTTGGTAACAATAAAAAAGGGTAACTACTCAGCATCCTGAGCGGAGCAGCGCGCCCCTTCGACTTTGCTGCGCTCCGCTCAGGGTGCGCGCTGCGCAGTCGAAGGGTATGGCTGAGTAGTTACAAAAAAGGCTTTTGTAGTAACAAAAAAAGGCCGTGAGATTTCCCACGGCCCAAAACGGCTCAACAAAAAAGGCCGTGGAGAGGAGCACACCCACGGCCTAAACCAACAAAAACGTTCTACCTACCTGGCAACAGGCGCACTCCGACAAGGCAAAGCAAAACCGCCGCCCGCATTGCTATTGCGGACGCGGAAGATACTTTGGATAGTGATACTGTTCATAAGTGCGCCTTTCCTTTCATAAAATTTCTAGCGTGATTTTACCACATGCTTAAAAGTTGTCAAGGGCGATTTCACGCCGCTTGCCCCAGAATCCAGCCTTTGATTAGGACGCAGATTTTCGCGGATAAGCGCAGATTTAAAGCCAAAATGGGTCAATCGGGAAACTCTTGATGTAATGCCCAGGTGCGTGTAAAACTCGGCGGGGTAGGTTTCATCGTTATACCTCGTTCACTTGATTGGCGAATTAAAATACCTTGCTGTCAGCTCGCTCAGGTCAAGATTGGTGTGTTGGCTCAGCGCGGCAAAAAAATCCACGCTGGTGACCTGCCTACAAGCGCCTCGCGCGGCGTAATCGCGCAAAAAAGCCAGGAAAGCCTGATCGCCCATCTGCTTGCGCAACTCTTCAAGAAACAGCGCCCCGCGCAAATAGACGGCATTGACATAAGGGCGAAATTGATCGTAATCGTAAACCGTGCTATTGACCCATCCGCTTGGCTCAAAGCGATGAACGCGAAATTCCCACCACCAGTTGAGCAGGTGAGGATAATGAGTTTCGTAATATAGCCGCTCACTGTAAACGCAGAGCGATTCATCTAGCCATGGTTCGGCGGCCTGGTCATTGCCAACCAGCCCATACCACCATTGGTGGGCGGTTTCGTGGACGGCGATGGCGGTTAAATAATTCTGCGGGTTATTGGTGTAGCCGGCATAATACTCTTGGCCCAAAAAGTACAGACCGTGATATTCCATTCCGTCTGCAAATTCTGCTTCCACCACAGCCAGGCTGCGATGGGGATAGCCTCCAAAGGCGCTAGAGTAAAAAGTCAGCGCGTCGGCGGTGGCATCTACCGCGGCTCTGCCTGCGGCAAGATGTTCTGGAAACACATAGCCGGTTACCTGGGCTTGCCCAGCGGATTTTGACAAGATCTGATAGTCGGCGCTGGCCGACCACGCAAAATTTCGCGCTGCTTCAAAGTGGTAGCGCCAAGGCCTGCCGCTTGCCTCGGCTGGGGCGCTGGCGGCAATAATCAGCTTGCTGGGCGCATTGGTCACCTTGATTTCAACCATATAGTCGGCAATATCGTAAACAAGGTATTCGCCAACTGGCGCTGGCTCGTGAATCAACCAACCTTGCCCTGCGCGGTAAGGCGGAATAAAGGGATACCAATCGCCCAGGTTTATCTGGCGCGCGGTATAGCCCAGGGTGGCAGATTGGCCCGGCAGGTCTAGCTCGTAGATCAGTTGAAGGCCAATCATCGCATTGGGCAGCAGCGGGGCTGGCATGGGCACATTCAGCTTGACATTCTCCAGGGTGTGCTCTTTGACAGTTTCACCATCGGCCCATCGCAGTTCTTTTAAGTGAAATGCGTCTGGGTAACGGTTAGGATCAACTGCAAGAACAAGCTCGTTTAGGGTTTGTTCGGTGTGATTGGTGTAGGTGATGGTCTCTTGAACCTGGAGGCGCTTGGTCTTGTAATCCAACTCGGCTTGCAGTGAAATCTGGGTGCGGGCTGGCGGGGCAGGGGGCAGTGGCGCGGGTGTTTCTGTGGATGATGTAATTGGTGGTGGTGTGCCGGTCGGCGCGATATTGCCGCTTGGTGTGAAGGTAATGGGTGTTGGTATAGGCGTCACCGAGGCATTGCACGCAAGTGGCAGGCAGAGGACAATCACCAAAAATCCAAAAACCACCATTCTTGGGGGGAGGCAACTAGACATCTATATGACCCGAAATCTGTGCAAATGAGTCAAGTTTCAGGCTTGCTGTCTGGCGTGGTCGCCTGCCGATTACCATGCCGGGTCAAACCCGCCGCTTGTATCTATGCGCTTGGGTTGCCCCCCATTTGCTTGCACAATATAGATGCCGTTGTCGCCGCCCCGGTCAGAGCTAAAGGCAATCCATTTGCCATCTGGCGACCATGTGGGGCGCACATCATTGTGCGATCCGGTGGTCAACGCTCGCGGGTTGGCTCCGCCGGCCTCCATAATCCAGATGTGAAAACGTTCACCGTGTTCGCTGCGTTCGTAGGCGATATAATTCCCGTCAGGTGACCAGGCCGGCGTAGTAGCCCACACGCAATTTTCGCCGCTCGAGTTAGTGATGGCGTATTCGTCTGTTCCATCTGGCCGGATGGCGTACAGATTGTAGCAATCGTCTTCTCTGCGCTCAACGAGTATCCATTGCCCATCGGGCGACCAGTTGGGGTCGTCGTCGAGCACACTGTTGTTGGTCAGGCGAATGTCTTTGCTTTGGTTAATGTCGGTGAGGTGCACTTCTTTGTTGCCGTCTCGATCCGAAACATAGGCCAGTTGGATGCCATCCGGCGCCCAATTGGGCTCATAGTTGCCTCCAGTTTGGGTCAGCTTGCGCAGGTTGGCGCCATTGGCGTTCATTATGTAAACTTGCCAGGTGCCATCGGCCTTGGAGCGAAACGCTACTTGCTGGTGGTCGCGCGACCAGGCCGGCACGCCGCTGTCGGCGGGCTGGTTGGGCAGTGGTGCGGCGCTCCCGGTAGACAGATCAGCCAACATTACCTGCCAGGCGCCATTGGGGCCGGTGGCGTATATCAGGTAGGGCCAGCCGTACATGGGTGTGGGCTGTGGCTTGGGTGTGGTGAGGTTGGGCTGGCTGGTAGGTAGAGGCTGGGTGGATGTGGTTTGCCTGATTACCTCGGTGGGCGCAAGTGTGGAAGGCGCTGTTGTTGGAGGTGTCTGGCCGCCTGGATTGAGGAGCAGCGTGGCGATAATGACCACAAGGCAAATCATGGCCAAGGCTCCCCCGCCAACCAGTGCCCAGGGCAACCATGCGGATGCGGCGCGGGTAGGGGGTACCTGGGTTGGACGGGTGAAAGATTGCCTTGAGGGTTGTCCTGCTACAGCGGCAGTCAGTGCTTGGGCAAACTGCCCGGCGGTGGCAAAACGCTCGTTGGGGCGTTTGGCCAGGGCGCGCAGAACCACACTTTCTATGGCCGGGCTGAGGGTGGGCAAAAGGCTCCGCATTGGCGGCGGCGGGGTATTGGCCTGCTTGTAAAGCACTGTGGCGGTTGCGCCAGAAAAGGGCACCTGGCCGGTCAGCATTTCAAATGCCACAATTCCCAACGCGTACACATCGGTGCGCCCATCAACTGGCTCGCCGGTGATTTGCTCTGGCGACATGAACTCGGGTGTCCCGATGGTGGCTCCCGTCTGGGTCAGGTGCGCGCCGCTTAGCGCCTTGGCGATGCCAAAATCCATCAATGTGGCATGTTCGTTTTGCGCCAGCATGATATTGCTGGGCTTGATGTCGCGATGAACAAAGCCCTGTTGGTGGGCATAATCCAGCGCCGAGGCCACTTGCTCAATGATCTTGCTCACTTGAATGGAGTTCATTGGGCCTTGCTTGACCAGATCGGCCAGCGGGTAACCTTCTAGCAGCTCCATCACAATATAGTTAAAATCGCCGCTTTGTCCCACATCATAGATCGTGATGATATGGGGATGTTTGAGATTGGCGGCGGCAATAGCTTCCTGGCGAAATCGCTGAATAAAGGCCTGGTCGTGTGTCAGGTGGCGCGATAAAACCTTGATGGCTACCCGACGTTGCAGGGCGGGCTGGTACGCTTCGTACACCACCGCCATGCCGCCGCGCCCCAGTTCTCGAACGATCTGGAACTGGCCTAGCGTCTTGTTGATTAATTCATCCATGTGCCCAGTCGCCTCTTTGGTGTCATGGTGCTGATCTGTTCAAGGTGTGCGCAGTTCAAAATTATCAAACTCATAGCTGCCCTGCTCGTCGGCTTGATGCAACTCTATGCCCAGGCCCACCTTGCCGCTGGTGAATTCGCTATCTTGCGCCTCGTCAACAAAGGTCTCGTTGATATAAAAGCTAAAGTGTGACCCCTCTCCCACTATGGTCAGTTTATTGCTTTGCCCGGCTTGGAGGGCGGTCGTAACGGTCCACGGAATCAACGTTGTCCAAATGTCATTTTTGCGCATCAAGGCCGTGTAACGGTTGTCTTTGATCAGAAAGACATACTTGTCGCTGTCGGTATTGCGAAAAATCAGACCCGCGGTGCTGTCGGCAGGAGCATTAACTATTTTGGCATCCACCGATAAATAGAAATCGTCCACAGGCTCTGCATCGGCCGTGATGGAAGTGAGAACGCCTTTGCGGGCCGTGACTTTCCACCGATATTTGCCATCGCTTACCCGGCGGGTTGTGATCATCCATTCATTGTCAAAGTCTTGAACAGACCAGTTATTGGCATTGTCGTCGAAGGTGTCGCGTAGCACTAGCGGCCATTGAGAGCCGGTTCGCAGGGCCTTGCTCTGGTTGTCTTCTATAGCTTGGGTGGTGGCGGTAGCCTTGGCTTGCGCTGTTGCAGCGGCCGATCTGGTTTGTATGGCGATGAATGCGGTGGCGGTGACGTTGGCGCGCGCGGTGTTGGCGGCTTGGCTTTGAAAGAAAAAGGCCACAACAATGCAAGCCACCAGCGAAAAGATCAGGCAGCCAGTTGCCAACAGCAGCGGCATAACAATTGAACTCTTTTTTTTCGTCACCGGGCGCGGCGGCGGGGCGGTTTGTACCCTGGGTGGAAGGGCAACCGGCTTGCGTGTGGTAGGCTCTGCGGTTGGGAGTGGCGGAGGAGCGGCCTGGCGGGTGGGCCGTTGGGTCGGCGATTGGCTCAGTGCTGCCCGTAAATCTTGGACTTGTTGAAAGCGGCGGCTGGTGACCACTTCCATGGCCCGCAAGATGGCCTGCTCGGTGGGCGGGCTGATTTGAGGGTTGAGTTGGCGCGGCGAGTAGGTGGGGACGCTGTCAATCATTCGCTGCAGGCTTTCGGGCGGCTTTTGGCCGGTCAACAGGTGATAGATGGTTGCTCCCAACGCATAGATATCTGACCTGGGATCGGTGGCCCCACTGCCATATTGTTCGGGCGGACTGTAGCCGGGCGTATAGGCTTTGGCGCCGACGGTTGTGGCGAGGTGCGGCGAATACATCTTGGCGATGCCAAAATCCACCAGCATGGCTTGCCCATCAGACCGAATTTTGACGTTGGCCGGCTTGATGTCTCGGTGGATGATGGGGGGAGATTGGCTGTGCAGGTAGGACAGCGCATCGCAGATTTGCATGATCCACGGCATTGCTTCGGCTTCCGGTAGCGCGCCGCGCTGATTAACCAGCGTTTGCAGGTCTTGGCCTTCAATATAGTCCATCACCAGATACTGGCCTTGTCCTGGGATGAGAAAGTGATCGGTCACGCGCGGCAGGCTAGGGTGAGTGAGGTGGGCCAACATGCGGGCTTCGCGTTCGAATTGTTGCAGCGCCTCGCGCGATGTATCCGAGTTCTCCTTGACAGCCACCCAGATATCCAGGCTCATATCTCGCGCGCGGTACACAGCGCCCATACCGCCCTGGCCCAACAGGCCGTCAATTCGATAGCGACTTTTCAGGGTCTGCCCAGCGGCAATTGGCATCATTCACCTCTTTTCTACTAGATTGAATTTCTCGGCATCCTTTGGTGAAAAGGCCCTTTTTTGCAAAGCCATGATACCACACAACCTGCCTTGGCGCACCTAGGAGCTTGTCGGAGAGGGCCGTTCGTAGTGCGCGCTTTTGCGCGCTGAAGCGCGCACTACGAGCCTACCAGCCCGCTCTCCGACAGCCTGCTAGGGCAGGCTTGTTATTGCCGCAGCAATCTTGACGAATTGCCCAAAATACCCAGGTCTGGCAGCGATTGGGCTGCGGCTGCCAGGATGGGCGGCAAGATGCCCGCCGCCGCCAGCGATAGCCCAACGACATTGTAGAGCGCCGTAAAACCCAGGTTAATTTTGACCACGTTCATCGTTCGCCGGGCAATGCGCAAAACCTCTGGCACCAGCAGCCAATCTTCGCGCATCAACGCCACGTGGGCCGCTTCGATGGCTATATCACTGCCGGCAGCGCCCATTGCAATGCCGACGTCGGCTTGCGCCAGGGCGGGGGCATCATTCACGCCATCGCCCACCATCACAACCGTATGCCCTTGGGATTGATAGTCTTTGACCACCCGAATTTTATCTTCGGGCAGCAGGCTGGCGCGGTAAGCCAGGCCGATTGCTTGGGCCAAGGCTGCCGCGGTGCGCTCATTGTCGCCCGTAAGCAGCTCGATGTGCCCCACACCCAACGCGCGCACAGCAGCCAGCGCGGCGGGCACTTCGGGCCGGAGTGTATCGGCGGCTGCCAGCACACCCATCAACTGACCATCGCGTTCTACAAAAAGCAGGGTTTTGCCTTGCGCTCCCAGCGCCTCTATTTGCGCGCTGCTTGCTGCCGAAAGGCTGCCGCCGAGCATGCGGCGGTTGCCCACGGTGATGATGTTTCCATTTACCCTGGCGCGCACACCCTGGCCTGGAATGGCCTCAAAGTCGCGCGGTTCATGCAGCGCCAGCCCACGTTCGCGCGCGGCTGCCCGCACTGCCTCGGCCAGCGGATGTTCGGAATACTTTTCAGCCGAAGCCGCCAGTTGCAGGATTTCAGATTCAAGAGACAAGATTCCAGATTGAGATGAATTTGGAATTTGGAATTTGCCTGCCCTGCCGGTCAGGTCAGGAGAATCTGAAATCCTAATATCTGTGATTTGTGGCTTGCCCAGTGTCAGCGTGCCGGTCTTGTCAATCAGCAGCACATCGGCGCGCGCAAGCAGTTCAAGATAGCGTCCACCTTTGATGAGCAGCCCGCGCTTGGCGCCCGCCCCGATGGAAGCCAGCATGGCGATGGGCGTGGCCAGCGCAATCGAGCACGAGCATGCCACCACCAGCACTGCCGCCGTGGCCAGCGGATCACGCCGGAGCAAAAAGGTCAGGGCGGCAATGCCTGCCACAATCGGCAAATAGTAACCGGAGAATCTGTCGGCAATGCGCTGCACGTCGGCGCGATGCGCTTCGGCTTCCTCCACCAGCTTGACGACACGCCCAAAGGTGCTATCGCTGCCCACACGCGTGGCGCGCACCCGCAGCCGCCCCAACTGGGCGATGGTGGCGGCATAGACTTGAGCGCCGGGGCCGGCCTCTAGCGGCAATGACTCACCCGTAATGGCAGACTGGTCTATCGTCGCGTGCCCGTCAATGACCTCGCCATCTACAGGGATGTTTTCACCGGGACGCACAATCACCGTTTCGCCAACTTGCACTGCGGCAACGGGCACCTCTAGCTCTTGGCCGGCGCGTTCTACGCGCGCGGTTTGCGGAGCCATTGCCGTCAGGTCCTTGACGGCGCGGCGGGCGCGCTCTGTTGTAAAGCTTTCGGCGTAATCGCCAACGCGCATAAAGAATACCACCACAACGGCGGTGGCCCATTCGCCCACAGCCAGCGCGGCAACGACGCCCAGGCTCATCAGCGTGTGCGAGATGACCTGCCGCCGCAGCGCGGCCCGGATGACGTTGAGAAACACCGGCCAGCCAGCAACGCTCACAATAACCAACCCCACCGGCCACGGCACGCGCTGGGTGATTTTCTCAAACAGCCCCATCCATTCGCCAACGATGACGATGAACAGCACTGCGCCAAAAATCACCGCTAGCAGCGCGCTGGCGCGGCGGCTCAAGTCGCTGGCTACCGCTAGCTGACGGTTGCCCATGTTGCTTTGCCCGCCAGCGGTCTGGGGCTGTTGGTCAGTGGGCACAGAATAGCCGGCGTTTTTTACCGCCCGGCTGATGGCCGGCATATCCACCAACGCCGGGTCGAGTTGAACCTCGGCTTTTTCGGAGGCCAGAAAAACATGAACTGATTTGACGCCTGGAATTTCTGCAATGGCGTGTTGTACGTGCAAGGCGCATTCAGCGCAATCCATGCCGGCAATCGGCGCCTCAACTGTTTCAAGCTCATTGCTTGTTTCAAGCTCGTTGCTTGTTTCAAGCTCGCTCATTGCTCTGCTCCCAGCATTGCCAGCAGGACGCTATAATTGATCAGGATGATTGGGAGGATGCAAGTTGATGTCATGCGATATATGATACCATAGGTGTTCACCTAGCGCCAAGGCTTTTGCGGGACTTTTTCACAAAGCAGGGGGCGCGAGAGTTGCTCTCGCGCCCCCTGCTGTAGTAAAGCTGCGCCTAATCGCTATAAAGGTGTTATTTGAGCACCACTGGCAGGTAAATTTGATTGGCGACAAAGATATCGTCTTGAATTACGAGCGACTCATTGCCGGCGGCGTCTCTGAATTGAGCATAGACGCGATAGATGGGTGATGACGCCGAGATGACGGCCAGTGTCCACGGCTTTTCAGGCACAAGCGGCTCCCAGGTGGCTCCTGCAAAGGTCGGGTCGTTAGAAATTCTCATTTCCACCCCTCCACTGACGGTATTGTAGGCTATTGCCAGCGGCCCGCCCAGGTGAGCGTTGGCAGATTGAGCCGCGCCAGGCAGCGGAGTATCGGTAGAGCTGATATAAAGAATGACGTCGCGAGAGAATGCCACCGGCGCATCATTGTTGATGAACATTGACCCGCTGGGAGCATCTGGATCGGCCTTGGGCGTAACCGGAATGGGATCGCTATATGCGCCTTGATCCGCTCCGTTAGCGCCAGCCAGCACCAGATAGTAGAGTTGATCATTCGTCAAACCTGTGAGTGTAAACGTGCCAGTGCTGCCCATATCTTGTTCCTGACCCAGTTGGTCTGGATCAGTCGAGACATGCAGGAGCATTGACGTATAAGAGAACGGGTGCGTCCAGTGAATGCGGACCATCTGGTTCAGTGGGCGGACTTGGATGTGGCCCAGGCGGCGGATCTTGTCGTCTTTGGGATAGAGCGGGTTGCGCCCCCCGGCAACTTCAGACCCATCGCGCTCACCACCATTGTCCGTATCTGCTTTGCAGGCCAGCGTGCCGTAGGTAAGCTCGGCCATGTTGGTCAGGCCATCGTGGTCGGGGTCTTCCTGCGAGTCGTTGCGGGTGGTATCCAGCTTGCAGCGGATCTCCCAGGCATCGGGCATGCCATCTTGATCGAGATCATCCAGTTGCGGTCCCTTGATCCAAAAAGCTGCCAGCCACTCGCGGGTAAGCCATTTATTGGCAACCGGGTCTAGCCAGAGAGCAAGCAGCCGGACATTATAGGTGCCGCCGACGTTCGTCATGCCGTACAGACCGCCATAGATGCCGTCACCCGCCGAACCATCCGAGTTGTTGCCGTCATCGAGCAGCCACAGATAGTCAATGCCGCCGGGCTTTTCAATTGAGGCCAGGATATAGGCGCCTGTTACCGTGCCAGTGCGATCGAGCAGGGTTCCAACGATTGGAACAACTTCGCCGGCTATGCCCTGATTGTTCACAATGGGCGCCAAGAACCGGCCCTTGAGGCGGATGTCGGTTTCGGCAGAACCGTTTATCATGACATCATAGTCGGCTGCTGTGGGGCTTGCTGGCTTGGCGCCTATACACCACGAAAGTTGAGTGCGCACCTGCCAGGCACCGGTAGCCGGGTTGGGTATAATCACCACATCATCATACAAGGAATTCCGAATATCCCAATCGGCAGGCGGAAGGCGCGGCGGGCTGACGGGAATCCAACCCTGTGCAGGGTCGGCGCCCGGCGGCAGAATCTCTACATCGCGGATTGAGGACGAGCAGCCATCATAATCGGGCTGCTTGCTGGCAACCACGATGCGGAGTGTGGTAATGCTGCCGTCTACATATTGTTCGGCATAGCGCCACTCAAAGAAAGGCACGCCGGTGTGGTTGATGTGGAAAAGGCGCGATGCGTCTTGGCTCTTGGTTTCATAATAGTCGTAAACGTCATTAAGCCCCAATGGCCCTGGCAGCACAGCAGTCTGTGCTCGGTCAATCAGTTCAGCCGGCATGCCCATCTGGGCCAGCGTTTGAGCGCGCTCTTGGGTTGCTTTGGCTAGAGCCAGGGTGCCGCCAGTGGTTGGCACAAAGCGAAAGCTGCCGCCCGTGTCGGCTGCAATCTGCGCCAGCAGGGTAGGGGGCGCATCGCCCGAAAAACCGATGGTGTCAACGACCACACCCGAAGCAATCAAGTCAGCGCGAACCGACGCATACAGCGGGTTGACGTTTTCCTCGCCATCGCTCAGCAGAACGATGTGTTTAGGATTGAGGCTGTAGGGAGCCGCTTGAAGCTTGTTCTTGGCGTCTTGCAGGGCGGCCCCAATGGGCGTCCAGGCGCGGGCCGTGATCGAGTTGATGGCGGTCTTGGCTGCAGCGATGGTGGCTGCCCCAACAACATCGGTGCGGGTCATACGAGTTTGGATATCGAGCGGGCAATTCCCGCTGCCGCCCGGCAGGCCACAGCCGGGGGGATTGTCAATGGCCGAAAAGTCGGTCACGGCTATGCGGTCGCCAATCCGCAGCAAATCGGCCAGCACGGTCCCGGCTTTCTTGGCATTGTCAACCCGCTTGCCCTCGCCAGGAACGTCCTCGATATTCATAGAGCCAGAAGCGTCAAAGACCAGCGCAAAGTCGGTGTTGCCAGGGTCGGCATACAGTAAAGCGTTGGTTTCGGTATCGCACAAGGCCGAATCCAGGCAAACGCGCAAGTCTACAAAGGTTGTGGTGAGGGGCTTGGTAGGCGGGATCATGACGGCCCAGTATTCCTCGCCCACTTCTTGGAAAGAACCCGCAACAAAGGTGATGGCATCACCCTCGGCGTCGGCGGTAAAGGCCGAGGCCGGCAGGCCCATCACAGGCGTCCCACCACCGGTGGTTACTTTGAAGCGAGATACGAAAGAGATTGGGCTGGCAGGCGACCCAACCAGCGCAAAGTTGGTCTGCTTGGGTTCCAGAATATCCAGCGAGGGAGTGACGCAAGTGAAAGAAACATCAAATGTGGCGGCAGAATCAAACGCATTAACCGCAGCCACGATTCGGTCGTGAATGCCCGCGCCGGGGAAAGTGCGGCTGAAATCCTCGCCCATCCAGGCCGAGCGGTTGACGCCGGTTGTGCCAACCGTATCGGCTGCCATCAAGTTGATGCCCAGGTTAGCGCCGGCAGCGCCGTTCACGTTGACGGTGACATAATCGCACCCGGTCTGAGGCCGCGCCTGGTAGTATTTGCCGGCCCAAGGACCTGTTGTTTGCCCTGTCCAGCTCTGCGCGCCGCCAGAAAGGCTGACGTTTTGCTCCAGCGCAATCGAGCCATAGGGGTTGCCGTTGTCATCGGTATAGACCAATTCTGGTTGAGTGACGGGGTCGGCCCAGTCTTTGGCCCAGTTGGCGGCAAAGAAATTGAGAAAGAGCTTTTCCTCTGTCATGCCAGGTTTAAGATTGGGAATCACTGTGTCTAGCACGTATAGAGTATCTTGCGCATCACATTCCGTATAGTGCTCGTGGTTGGCATCCATGTGGTGCCACGGGTCAGTTGGATTCCATAACGAGCCAATCTGTTCGATATAGTATTTGTTGTAAACATTGCCGTAGGATTTATCAAACATGCTGGTAGTAGGGTTATAGCCTCCAACCGCATTGCTATAGCCGGTGCTGTCGAGCGTTGCGTTGATGGCGTCGGCGCCCAGGTCGGCGTATCCTTCCACAAATTCGGAATCGCCAGGATAGTTTGCTTGGAGATAGCTATAGCAGCCATCGTCAAATGAGTATTGTTGATAGTGGGCAAACTCGTGATAAACGACCCATTGGCCGCTGCCGCCGCGCACCATCGGCGAATCAATGCCAATGTTGCACGAACCGGGTGATCCCCAGTAGGCGATGCCCGCCCACCCGATGCCGTCTTCCATCTGCACATTGATGCGATTGCCGCAGCCATTGTCATAGGGATGCCGTCCAAATATCTGATAGTATCTTTCCCAGGCTTGCCGTCCCCATGCGCCCACTTGTTGAGCCTGGGCATCCGTATTGATCCAGTGGCTTAGAACCACTGGGCTGCCATCTACCATGCGGGTGGCGGTGATGGCGTTTTTGGTGTACCACACACGGACGGTCTTGCTTGTCCCGCCTACAGTGAATGTTTCGTCATAGCACTCGTCCAACAAAATGCCATCTATTGTGGGTCCCCCGGCACATGCCGCAGTGGGGCCAAGTGGGGTGGTGGTATCTATCTGTGATTTTTCGATGTCAAGGGGTTCTGGATTGCTGGCCTGCGCTACTGCATTCAAGGTCAGCCCAATTGCTAAAAATGCAACCACAACTGCGATAATGGAAACTATTGTCCTCAGTTTCGTTTTTCCAAACATTTTACTCTCCTCTCTTGGTCTAGTGTACAGGCTTGGCACCTGTACAACACTAATATTGTACTGCATATTTTGCTAATTGTCAATATAAATATAATAAAAATGAATAAAATTTAAGATAATAAGGCTATAGGTAGGGCCATCAAATAGTACAAATGGTCGTTTTTGAGATGCGTTTTGTAACTTAACAAATTGGGTGGGCAGTGGCATAATAGAGGGATGCGCCGCTTTGCATTTTGACAGGAGAAAGACATGTCGTCAGCCGATCTGATTTTGCTTCATGCCCCCAGCGTGTATGATTTTCGCAGCGAGTCAATTTTGTATGGCCCGGTAAGCGACCTGGTTCCATCAACGCCCGTGTTTGAAATGTACCCAATCGGCTTTACGACCATTGCCGAATATTTGGAGCGGCACGGGCTGCGGGTTCGGATTGTTAATCTGGCAGTGCGTATGCTCAAAGATTCACAGTTTGATCCAGAGGGTCACATTGCCCGCTTGGACGCGGCCGCCTTTGGCATTGATTTGCATTGGCTGCCGCATGCCCACGGCGCTATTGAGGTCGCCCGAATCGTCAAGCGACTGCACCCCCGGCGGCCTGTTGTCTTGGGTGGTTTTTCCTCAACCTACTTTCACCACGAACTCATTCAGCGGCCAGAAGTTGACTTTGTCGTCATGGGCGATTCAACCGAGTCGCCCATGCTGGACCTGATGCGCTATCTCTGCGCCGGCGGGCAATCCCACCCGCTGCCTGGATCGGCAGAGGCCCGGCAGCTAGAGGCTATTCCAAACCTGGTATGGCGAGATTCGGAGCACAATGTTCATGTCAATCCACTTGCGTATAGCCCCAATAACCTGGATCACCTTTTGCTAGATTATACCTATGTGCTCAAGGCGGTTGTGCGCTATCGCGATTTGACCAGCTTTATTCCGTTCAGGGCGTGGATGCGCTATCCTATCACCGCAGCCCTGAGCGTGCGTGGCTGCCGCTATAACTGCGCCACTTGTGGCGGCTCGGCCTGCGCGTATGCCGGGCTGCATGGCCGCAAAAAGCCGGCCTACCGGCGGCCAGAAGATTTGGCGGCAGATATTCGTCGCATCGGCCAGTTTAGTCATGGGCCAATCTTTGTTCTGGGCGATATTCGCCAGGCCGGCGATGACTATGCCGACCGTTTTCTGGATGCAATTGCAGGTTACAAAAAGCCGATTTTCCTCGAGTTGTTTGACGCTACCCCGCCGGGTTTCTTTCGCAAGGTGGCCCGCGCTTTGCCCAATTTCACAGTTGAAATCTCGCTCGAATCTCATGATGACAATGTTCGCCGCGCCTTTGGACGGCCCTATACCACCCAGGCAATCGAGCGCAGTATAGATGATGCGCTTGAAGCGGGCTGCCAGCGTTTGGACCTTTTCTTTATGGTCGGCCTGAGCGAACAGACTTTGCAATCTGTGATGGCGACGGTGGACTATTGCGGGCAAGTGCTAGAGCGCTACGCCGCCGCCGGCGAAACGCGCGTTATTCCTTTTATCTCTCCGCTGGCGCCCTTTGTTGACCCTGGCAGCCGCGTTTTTGAAAACCCAGACCGCTACGGCTACCGGCTGCGCTGCCGCACCCTCGAAGAACACCGCCAGGCCTTGCTGGCTCCAAGCTGGAAGTATGTGCTGAACTATGAAACTCGCTGGATGAATCGAGATGAGATCGTGGCCGCCACCTACGAGGCTGGCCGGCGAATGAATCAACTCAAGGCGAGTTATGGTGTTATCAAACCAGAGCTGGCCACGGCTACCGACAAGCGCATTGCTCGCGCAGTCGCGCTTTGCGCAGAGATTGACCGCATTATGGCAATAGACAACCCATCCGAGCGGCGAGCGTGCCTCAAGACCATCAAGCCAGAAGTAGATACCGCAAATTTGAGCACGGTGTGCGACAAGCGCGAGTTGGAATTGCCTGTTAATGGCGCTCGGCTGGACTTTATGCGGGCGGCTGGTATCATCGTTCAAGAATGGTGGAAGGGACGTGCCACAGCCCAAGTGGCCGAGTGTGCGCCTGGTAAGGAAACTTGGTGCAACTGAACAATGGCAGCCAAGTGTGCATTGTGGGGGGCGGCCCAGCAGGTAGTTTTGCTGCCATACACCTCTTGCGTTTGGCGCAAGAACGCGGCCTTGACCTGAGCGTTTTGATTTTTGAGCCACGTGACTTTACCAGGCCAGGCCAGGCCAGCTGCAAGGGGTGCGCTGGTATCCTCTCGGCAGAGCTGGTTTGCGCTCTCGGCTCGTATGGTCTCGATTTGCCCCAGCCAGTCGTTCAATCCGAATTACGGGCCTATGTTGTTCATATCAATGGCCATGTAGCTTGTATTGAACAACCCAATCCCCAAAGACGGATTCTAAGCATATATCGGGGTAGGGGGCCTGGCGGGCAGGGTTTGCAGGCAAGCGCCTTGGATAGTTTTGATGGATATTTGCTAGCAGAGGCTTGCGTTCGAGGCGCTAGACATATTCGCGCCAGGGTTCAAAGCGTGGAATGGGACCAGGTCCCTGTAGTAAAAACCCAAGATCAAGATTTTAGAGCCGATTTGCTGGTTTTGGCTACGGGCGTTAATCGCCGTTGCCCGCTTGGCCCGGCCTTTGGTTACCGCTCCCCCCAAACCAGCACAATGGTGCAAGCAGAAATTCCCCGCCCAGAAAACTGGCCCGAACACAAGGTGGCCGGTTTTTTTGGCGCTCCCCCCGAATTGGTTTTTGGGGCCATCGTGCCCAAGCGGCGATATCTCGGCGTTTCCCTCTTGTGGCGTGGGGCAGTGGCGAATGCCGCTGCCCAATTTTATCAGGCCAACCAACAGGCGCTGTCCAGGTTCTTCCCGGCGCTGCCAGAGAATGTCTGCCATTGCGCCCCGCGTATCGTCGTTCGCCCGGCCCAGGTGTATTTTGGAGATCATTGGGTGGCGGTAGGTGATGCAGCTATTTCGCGCCTGTACAAAGATGGCATTCATTCAGCCTTTCTCACGACTCAAGTGGCCATGCAGTCGGTCATTGAGCATGGAGTTGCCCGGCAGGCTTTTGAAAAAAACTATGCTCCGTTTTGTCAGGCCCTGGCAGCCGACAATCGCTACGGCAAGCTGATGTTTGCGCTCAGCTCGCAAGTGATGCGAGCCTCTATCTTGGCGCAGGTTTTTGTTGGTTGCATTCGCGCCGAGTCCAAGCAGTCTCTAGCTTTGCGCATTTGCTCTCGGCTCGTCTGGGGCATGCTCACTGGCGACGAATCGTATCAGGATTTGTTTTGGCTTGCGTTCAAGCCCAAGAGCTTGTTGAGCTTGGGGCGAACTTGGCTGCAGGCGCTAGGCTTGGGTTAGTAGACCATATCTCCGCGCACAAAGGCGGCAGTGCGCGGATCGGCTGGCGCTGCAAAGAATGTCGCTGTGTCGCTTAGTTCTATCAACTTGCCCCCAAGCATTAGCCCTGTGCGGTGCGCCAGCCGCTTGGCCTGGAATACATTGTGTGTCACCAGCACAACCGTGGTGCCGCGCTCGGCATTATGGGCGCGAATGATCTCTTCAATCAGGCTCACATTGTATGGATCGAGGTTGGCGGTCGGTTCGTCTAGCAGCAATACATTTGGTTCTACTACCAGCGCGCGCGCCAGCGCCACCCGTTGCATTTCTCCGCCAGAAAGAGTGCGGGCCGGCTGGTTTGCTAACTGTGTCAAGCCCACACGCTCTAGCAACGTCTTTATTTGGCCATCGGGTTTTTGCCCTCGCAGTCGCAAGCCATAGGCCACATTGTCACGAACGCTTGCCCTCAGCAGCACGGGCCGCTGAAATACGGTTGTCACCTGACGGCGTATCTCTAGTGAGGTATTGTTGTTGATCACCTGCTCATGGTAAATCAATTGTCCCGATGTGGGTGTTTCCAGGAAATTCAACAGACGCAGCAGAGTAGATTTGCCTGCCCCGCTGGGGCCGACCAGCGCCAAAATTTCACCCTCGCGCACTTGCAATTGTTCAATATCTAGCACAACCCGGCCGCCATAAGCTTGTTGGAGTTGATAGAGTCTAAAAGCCATAAAAGCCATGCCTCATTTGCCTTGCAAACCCTCATTTGCCCCGCAAACCTCATTTGCCTTGCAAGCGCAGCAGCGCAACGTTGGCCGCAAATGCCAGCGCCAGCAAGATAACGCCCAGCGCCAGCGCCAGCGCAAATTCTCCCTGGCGGGTATTCAGCACAATGGCGGTGGTGAGCACGCGTGTCTTGCCGTCAATGTTCCCGCCCACTAACATAACAGCGCCTACTTCTGAAATAATGCTGCCAAAGGCCGCCACAATGGCTGCCACCACGCCAATCCGCGCTTCCATCAATACCGTCCATGCCTCTTGAAGGCGCGTAGCGCCCAAGGCGCGCACCTGCAAGTTGAGCGCCGGGTCAACGCTCTGTACGGCTGTCATGGTCAGCCCCGTAACTAGAGGAAAGGCAATGATGGTTTGGGCGGTGACCATAGCCTTGGGTGTGAATAGCCAAGCTAGTGCCCCCAGTGGCCCGCTGCGGCTGAGCATTAGATAGACAAACAATCCCACCACCACCGGGGGCAACCCCATCCCTGTGTAAAGCAGGGCGGTGATGATGCCGCGCCCAGGCGCTCGATATAACCCCATCGCCGCGCCAATGGGCATTCCGATAAAGGTGCTGATTGCCAGGGCGGCCCCACTCACTTGCAATGTCAGTGAAACGATTTCAGTCAAGGCCGGGTCGCCGGATAAAATGAGTTGAATGGCCTGAAGCAGGCCTTGCACAATATCATCCAAGGCTGGTTTCCTCAACGCCGCAATGCCTAGTGCGCGCAGGTTGCTGTCTTTTTTCTGGCTCGTTCGGTGTCTTGGGCATAACGCTCTTGTAAATAAAACGCACCAAGGTGCGTGACAATATGGTTGTATGACCATGGTTGCATGGCCGTCTTTTGCAGACAACTTTTGCAGACAATCTAGCAGGCTGTCGGAGAGCGGGCTGGTAGGCTCGTAGTGCGCGCTTCAGCGCGCTAAAGCGCGCACTACGAACGGTCCTCTCCGACAAGCTCCTAGTTGGTGGTGTTACTGCTCGCCAAAGGCTTGTTGAAAGTGACGGACAATGAGCTCGTCAATGCCTTGCGCAAAGAGCTTGAAGCGAGCCACATAATCTCGCCCGGCTGGGGTCAGGCGCGCGCCGCCGCCGTGCGCCCCGCCGACCTGGCGTTCTACCAGTTGCAGCCCCAGCCCTTTTTCCATCTCGTCCAGCTTGTCCCATGCGCGGCGATAAGGCACCTTCATGCGCTCGGCCGCCGCGCTGATTGAGCCGGTTTCTTCCACAGCCTCCAACAAGCGCACTCGCCACTTGCTGAGCACCACCTGCTTGTCACATTCAATCCAAAGATTTGAATGAGGTGAGAGTTGGTTTGACATCAGTTATGATTATACCCCAAGCCGTGTGGAGGGCAAGCTTGACAGAAAGAGGCAACATGAGGTATCCTCTCTCTATTGATTTTTGGGGAGAGGGAAAATGATGAAGCGGCTCTTGATTGCATTGGGTGTGATTTTTGGGTCGGTGATGTGTGGAGGGCAAAGCTCGGCGGTTGTTGAGGCGGGTCTCTTGCCGGGTGTGGAGCAAGCAGGCAAGCCGCCTCCATTTGGCTTGCCTTTTACCGAACCCTCCGGCCCATCAACTTGGTATGTTGTTCAGATGTATGGCAATACCTTTGGGGCGTATTACTGGCGCGCAACCACCTACCGCGCAGGGCAAGGGCTTCACTTTGGCATTGATTTGTCTGCCCCGTGTGGCACGCCGGTGGTAGCCATTGGCGATGGTGTGGTTAGCAAGGTAGACGCAACTTATCATGGATCGCTGCCGCACAACTTGATGATTGACCACCCCCAGGCGGGGTATGCGTCGTTTTACGGCCATTTGCTCAAACGATCTGAATTGGAGGTGGGGCAGCAGGTCAGGCAAGGCCAGGTGATTGGGTATAGCGGCGACCCAGATGAAACGTGCCGCTCTCGCCCGCATCTGCATTTAGAGATTCGAGACCTTTCCTATGCCCGCGCTTATAACCCAGTGCTGTTGATTGACGCCGATTGGGACAGCCTGTCGCTCATCAGCCCCTTTGGGCGAGGGTTTGCGCGCGATGTTTCAGAGCCGCGCCGTTGGCAGTTCATTGATGACCAGCCTGAAACGCAGTTTGGTGGCCCCCTACTAAACGATTACCTAACCCCATGGCCGCCAGACTGGCCTGATTGGCGGAGGTGAGCGAGATGTTGCGGAAAAAGCAATGGACAGGAATCTTTGGAATTGCTATAACTGTTTTGCTGTTGAGCGGGTGCATGGGTGGCCCAGATAATATAGTTGTCACTGTGCCTTCGCCTGCTGAAACATTGGTCGCGGCGACTGCTACCGCCAAGCCCATGCCTACCAAAGCTCCGACCAAGACCCCCATCCCTGCGCCAACATCCACGCCGGCCCCGTCATTGCGCCGCCTGACCGAGCCGGGATGTTGCACACAGCCGGCATGGTCATTCGATAGCCGTCAGGTTATCTTTCTAGACAAGCCCTCTGCCAGTGCGCCGGCCGGCTTGTATGCTGTGGATGTGACACAACCCGCATCCGTGCCGACATTATTCAGCGATCGGGTATTGACCTATTCGCCCGATTTTAGCGCCGCAGCATATCCTGATGGTGAAATGGCGCTAGTAGAGCGCCTGGATACCGGCCAACGTTGGAAACTGGATACAGGGGGCAATCCGCCCGCGCTCTCGCCCGATAATTCGCGGCTGATATGGCAAGACACGGCAGATTATGGCGCCTATGACGCTCGCCGGACAGATGTCTGGTTGGCGGATTTAAAGGACGATGAACTGCTCAGGTCCGAACTTGTTCTGACTGTCTATGGCGGCAGCGCGGTGGCCTGGTTCCCAGATAACCAGCGTTTGCTTATTTCGGCCCGGCCTTCGCTCACCATCGAGCAGCGCATCTTGTCGGTCTTTTCACTCAACGATTATTCGATGATAGATCATCCGATGATAGATCATCCGATGATAGAAATTGCGCGCGCCGACCGCATGGCGGGCATCACGCTGTCGCCGAGTGGAACGTGGGTGGCTTTTTTTGTGTCTTTTTCAACCAACAAGGATGAGGATGGCATCTGGATTGCGCGGACGGACGGCGCCGCGCGCCACAAGCTAGATTTATTTGGCTCATATCAATGGCGTGATGACGGCCGTTTATTATTGATCCCTATGGAGCCGGGCCAGCCCTCTAATGTGGTGTGTCAGGTAGATGCAGCCAGCGGCAAGATAGCATATCTGACCGATCCTTCCATCACCCCCTTCAAGATTGCCGGCGGCGATTGGCGCGTTTCGCCAGATGGCGGCAAGATGGTATTTGTCAACGCACAAGATAAGGCTTTGTGGTTATTGACTTTTCCCTAGTTGGGTATTCTTGCTTTTGAATCTAGAACAAACAAGGAACTTGTATTGGACAAAATTTTTTCAGCTTCTAGCATTATAGTGTTTGGCGTTTCAGAGCGCGGCGACAACCTGGCGCGGAACATTATTTCCAACCTGATTGAGTTTGACTATCGAGGCCAATTGTACTTGGTCGGCCGCCGGCCTGGGATGCTTTATGGGCGGCCAATTGTCACTTTGTTGGACAATGTGCCCGACGGCATAGACCTGGCCGTTATACTGGTGCCTGCCCCCGCAGTGCCCGATTTGATCGAGCAGTGTGGCCGAAAAGGCATTCAGCGTGTTGTAATTGAATCGGGTGGGTTTGCCGAGTTTGGCGCTGAGGGACAGGCGCTGCAAACGCGTATGATGCAAATAGCCCGCAAGTGGAGAATCCGCATTGTGGGACCGAACGGATTGAGCGTGATAAATCTTGCTCAGGGCATTTGTCTGCCTTTTGTGCCCTTTGTGCGCGAAAATGCCCGGCCTGGCCATGTAGGCGTGATTGCCCAGAGTGGGGGTGTGTCGCTGGGATATATTGATTACATCCACGCAGCTGGGCTGGGCATCAGCAAAGTGGTGAGTATGGGCAACAAGCTTGACTTGAACGAGGTGGATTATCTGGCTTACTTGCTCGCCGATGCCCAGACACACGTGATTTGCATGTATCTTGAAAGTTTTGCCGATGGCCGTGCTTTGTTTGACCTGGCGCGAGCCGCCAGCAAGCCCATTTTGTTGCACAAGGCCAATCTATCTGATGCAAGCGCGCGCATTGCCCGTTCGCACACGGCCGCGTTGGCTGATGACGACAAGATTGTTAGCGCCGCAGCCGCCCAGGCGGGTATCATCCGCTGCGCTGATTTCCGCCAAACGGTTGAATGTGCCAAAGCGTTTAATTTGCCGCCGGTGCGCGGGCGCGATTTGATTGTGTTTGCGCGTTCGGGCGGGCACGCAGTAATTGCCGCTGATGCTGCCGCCAGGTTTGGCTTTCGATTGGCGCCCTTTGAGGCGGGCTTTTTAGAGCGCGCCCGACAGGCATTTCGCGCTGATGTGCTAGATCCCACCAATCCACTCGACATGGGCTTGATCTTTGATTTTGACGTGTGCGCTCAACTGATCGAGGGCGCGCTCCAGACCACCCCCGCTGATGCTATTCTGTATATTCATGGACGCACATCGCCTTTGGAAGACGCCGGCTCGGTGCAGTTGCTGAAAACTATCCAGGTGCTCTCAGCCCAGTCTGGTAGACCCATAGCAGCCTGTGTGTACGGCAATGCCCAAGCTGTTCGCGAGTACCAAAACCAGGTCACTTTTCCTCTGTTCAGTGATATTAATGATGCTCTGCTCGCACTGGCCGCCTCGCGCGATTTCCATGCTCGACAAAACGAACGGGTTACATCCACAAATTCGCTCGAGTTGCGGGTTAGCTGTGATGATGAAGGTGATAATAGTGGTGGTCATAATGATGCCAAGCTTGACCAAGTGCTGGTTGGCAAAATGGGCGAATTGCGCGCTGATGAGGCTCTTCAATTAAGTGCTGCTTGTGGCCTGCCAGTGGCTGCCTGGGCTGCGGTCGCAGACGTTGCCCAGGCCAAAGTTGTGACGAGTCGGTTGGGTTACCCGTTAGCGATCAAGGTAATTTCGCCTGATATATCACACAAGTCTGACGTGGGTGGTGTGGCGATAGATATTGCCAACGAGCCTAGCTTGGCGCATGCTGTAAAAGATATGCAGCAGCGGCTGTCTGGGTTAGCCCGTATTGAAGGTTTTTTGCTGCAAAAGATGGCTGTTGGGCATCAGGTTATTTTGGGCGCTCGACGCGACCCATCCTTTGGCCCCGTGCTCATGTTTGGCTTGGGCGGCATTTGGGCCGAGTTGTTTGCCGATGTGTCATTTCGCCTTGCGCCCATTACCCGCCGAGAGGCACAGGCAATGATTGATGAGACAAGAGCGGCCAAGTTGCTGCGCGGCTTGCGTGGACAGCCCCCTGCCAATGTAGAGGCTGTGGTAAAAGGGCTGCTTTGCTTGTCGCGCCTGATGTGCGATAGGCCGCAAATTGTAGAAATAGATATCAATCCTCTCATTGTGTCTGCCCAGAGCGCGTTGGTTGTAGATGCGCGGGTGGTGTTAGCCGAGGAACCATAGAAGCAAAAGTTACAATAGCGTTTCTGCGCAAATTTTTAAGGTTGCCAGGGCAAACTATACTTGTGCAGGATAATGGTTGATGGTAGAATACCTTTCCAATCCCCCATATAATATGGTTTATCTTGCTTTGAGTATGTCTGATCTAGCTAACGAGTTTGTCTCATATGTCTTGGCGCGTTTGCCGCTTGATGCACCTTGGCTAAAAGTGTGGGATGAAGCCCAGGCTGTGGCGCGGCGGCGCGCGTTTCGTGGCATGGGATATTTTGACTTGCTCAGGGCAGGCGTGCCGCTTTCGCTTGATGGCGCTGATCGCCTAAGCCAGTTGGTTGATTGGCAAAAGTCACGGCTAAAAAGCTGATCTCCTTGGAACCTAGTCTAGTGTTTGTCTCAAAACCTGCATAGCTACCGTATCCCCATACGGTAGCGGCAGGTATGGGGATATCTGCCTATGGGTTTTGAGACGGAAACTAGTCTAATCGTCTCCTCAAACTGATTGCCGCTATTATGTTGCTGGCGGCTCCAAGCACAATCAGTGCAGCGATTTCTTTCCACACAAACGTCAAGCCAACACCCCTCAGCATAACCTGTCGAATAATGACCAGATAGTGTTGCAGCGGAAATAGCTGCGAGATCAATTGCATGCCGGCCGGCATGCGGTCTATAGGCACCATATAACCCGAGAAAGAAACGTCAATCATCGCCAATACAAAAACCAGCAAGACAGCTTGCTGCTGGTTGTGTGACAGGGCCGAAATGGTTAACCCCCATCCAATTTCGGCGGCAATAAATAGCAATGACAGGCCAAGCAGCAATGTAAATGATCCGCGCATTGGCACCTGAAAAATCTGCACCGTGATGACCCACATTAAAACAAAATCAATTCCCGCGATAATCAGTGCTGGAATAGCCTTGCCAACGATCAGTTCCAGGCGCTGCATAGGGGTAACGAGCAATTGCTCCAAGGTGCCCATCTCGCGTTCGCGCGCCAAACCCAGAGAGGCAACCATCAAGGTTACCTGGTAGATGATAAAGCCCAGTTGCGATGTAATGGCAAGATGACGGACATTGAGTGTGGGGTTGTAGCGAACTTGCGTGTAGAGTTCAAGCGGGAGATCCCCAGTGTTTGCTATGACATGGCGAGTGACAAAACTGTTGATTGCCCCCGTTGCTGCGCTTTGGGCATAGCTCCCTGTTGTGCTGTTTGTGCCATCGGCAATCAGTTGTATCTGCAAGGCGCGTTTCCCCAAATCTGCTTCCAAATTGATCGGCAGAATAACGGCCAGTAAAGCCTGGCTGCGCTCTAGCCAGGCTCCGATTTGGCCGGGTGAATCCAGATAACCCACAACTTTTAATTCCTCAGTGTTGTTGATCGCCGCAATGATCTGGCGGCTTGTTGAGCTTTTGTCTTGATCTACAATTACCACTGGCAGATTGGTAATTCCCTGGCCAGTAGAGTGCGCCAGCAGTGCCAATTCCAAGATAGGCCCCAAAATGATAAAGGTAAGCATCAGCATATCGCGTGTGAGCTGGATGATATCTTTTGTGGCCAGGTTGCTTATGCGATTCAGCATCTAGTCTATCCATTTGCGAAAAAATCCCAGGCTGACGGTCAGTGTCAGTCCCCCGATGATCAACAAAGCCAGGGTAGGTGATGCAAGTTGGCTTATGCCTAACCCCTTTAGAAAGACTCCCCGGCAGATGGGTATAAAATGGGTCACGGGTAGAGAATAAGCTGCCAGCCGAGATGCCAGTGATTCGGTGTCTACGGGCAAAATCAGCCCTGCCAGAAAAAAACTGGGCACAAAAAACACCAGAATCATGATGAGCATAGCGTTCTGCTGACTATGGGCAAAATTGGCCACGACCATGCTCAGCCCAAAGCTGGCAAGAAAGTAACAGAGAGCCAGCAGTAGCCAGCTCGGCAGGTTCCCATGAAAGGGCACATGAAACCACAGAGTTGCTACCAGTGTCACCGGTAGCGTGCTAGCGAAGCCAAAACCGATATAGGCAATTGCTTTGCCTGCCAGGTATTCCAGACCGCGCACTGGCGTGGCTGCCAAGCCCTCGAATGATCCCAGCTCTTTTTCGCGCGCGAGCGAAAGAGACAATGCCAGGGCGGGCATGTATAATACAATGGCCACCAGGCCAGGCACCATGCTTACCAGTGACTTGAGTGATGGATTGTACCAGGTCCGGTTTCTTATCTCTGGAAGATATAGCCTTGCCCCTTGTAGTTTGCCTGCCATGCTCAATGTGGATAGTTTGGAAGCAAACAAGTTTGTTCGTGTATAGAGCTGCCCGGTAGCTTGGCTGGCAAGGATGGCGTCCACGCCATCCACAATAGCCTGGAGTGGGGCAGGGCGGTGGGCCTGTACCGCTGCGGCTGTGCCGCGCGGAATGACAATGACTGCTTGGGCTTGGCCTGTTTGCAGCCAGGTATCAATTTCCTCAAAGCTTGTCAAATAGCCTGTAATGCGCCAGGTGCCATCACTGGTTAAATCGGCAATGTACTGCCGTGACACATCGCTTTTGTCTTGATCGAGAATAGCCAAGTTAAAGTGTTCAGCATCAAATGAAAAGACATATGCCAATGTAAGCAGGAGAAAGGCGGGCGCAATGGTCACTAGAAAAAGAGTGCGCGCGTCTCGGGTGACGTGATGAAATTCTTTGCGGGCAATGGCGCCGAGTCGGCGAAAGAACATGGCTATATTGCTCTGATGACGACTAGGGTTACATCGTCTTGCGGCGTTCCTGGGCGAATGAAGGATTGCATTTGTGAAATCATAAAATCTATTATGGCCTGAGCGCCTTGCTCAACGGGCGCGGCTGCCACAGTTGCTTCGAATCGGTCGAATCCAAACATCTCGCCGTGGGGGGTGTGGGCCTCAATGATTCCATCGCTGGCGAGAACCATTACTTCGCCTGGCAAAAGTGGCTGGACAATTTCGGCGTATTCTGGCTGCACGTCTGGTATGCCTAAAGGCAGGCCGCAGGTGTCTAGCCATGCCACCTGACCGTTTGTGTGGCGCACTATTGGTGAAGGCATGCCAGCACTGGCAATTCGAAAGGTCGGATTGTTAGGACAGTTGTGGCTGGCTAGAACATAACAGCAGGCTACGTTCAAATGACTGCGTATGGCATGGGGGCGCAAGGCGCGATCTGCGTTGGCAAGCATCACCGCCGGCGAGGCGACACGAGGCGCTTCAGCTTCAATAAAGCCAGCCGAAAGCGCCATGAGCAGAGCCGCCGGCATACCCTTGCCTGATACATCGCCTATGGCGATGCTTAGATAGTGGGGCGTTGTGTGGTAACTGTAAAAATCACCGCCCACTTCTATTGCTGGCATCGAGACGCCAGCTATGTCTAGTCCTGGCATCGAGGGGGCGCTTTGCGGCAATAGACTTAGTTGGGTTCGTCGGGCAATTTCAAGTTCTTGTTTCATGCGCTCGCGCACGGCCAAATCGCGCACTAGTCGTGAATTGTCTATCGAAATGGCTGCCTGTTGAGCAAGTGTGGCAAGCGTATGCAAATCGTCTTCAGTGAAAGCATCGCGCAAACGGCTTTGAACAGAAACCACGCCGATGACATTGTCGCGTGCGACCATGGGGACGCCAAGATACGATTGCATGTGCACTCCGGTCCCGGTGGCAATTGTGCGCGCCGGCAAGCGGCTTATTTCTTCAGATGTATTGAGACACAGCGGTCGGCGCGAGTTGATGATGTGCTCAGTCAATCCCGCCTCAGATTCAAACGGGGTCGACTTTGTAGGATAGCGTTTTCCATCCTCAACAACAAGCGGATAGTGAACGAGCTGCTGGATAGGATCATAAATGGCAATCGACAAATTTCGCGTATTCATAATCTGCATAGCGTGCTGGTATATCAGGTCAATGACCTGTTCTGCGTCCAGCAGGGCGCTCAATGCTTGCCCAACTTGGGTGAGTGAGTGGCTAGCTTTTAACTGCGCGCTTAACCGCTGGCTGGTGTTAGCCAAACGCTGCACCATGGCGCTAACAGCAATTAACCCGCCTCCCAATACAATTAACCCACCCAGTCCTTCTGCACGGTAAATGGCGACCAACAATACTCCGGCCGGCAGAGTGGCAAGTTCAGCCAAAAAAACTTTGGGATCCTGCTTTAAAACGCTGACCAGCGTCACTTGGCGGCTCAACAAGTACATGGGGTAGCCAATTAGCGCGTTAATTAGATGATAAGCAACGATCCACAGCAAGGCTAACGCCCACAATTGCCAAGAGCTAGCGCCATAAATTGAATGTGTGCCTCCCAATGCAGCACGGTATATCATGCCGCTGCCCAGTTGCATCAATATAAACATGCCGCCATTGCGGCTCAATGTCAGCAAACGGTGCCGCATAGGGTAAGCCTTTATCTTGGGGTGAAATAGTAACCCCAAAATAGCCGAGACTCCTGCCACTAGTGCGCCTGCAATCGGGCTGGTCAATGCAATTGTGGCAAAGTGCACTGGAGTATCAAAACTGACGCCAGCCAGTTTGCCTAGATTGAATGCTAGTCTGCGTGCGCCTATGGCCAGCAAAAGCAATGCCAGCATGACAGGCCAGGCTTGCCAATTGATGAGAGGCCAAGCTGCCACAAGCGCAAATCCACTCATCAGGCAGATGCCAATGCTATAAAAAGTTGCTATATGGTTGGATGGCTTGGATTGAGGCGACACCAGCATGCCTATAAAAGTGCCTAGAATTGTGTACCACCAGTTACGTTATGTTCCGATTATCGAATGATTTTGGCGTCATGTCAAGTCGCAGTTTGTGTGAGTGTGGGTTGCGTATTGTGCACTTCGCATAGCCAAATGCTTAATGCTGTGTTCGTTATTATGTTGGTCACTATAAAGGTGCATTGCTATGCGAAATATTACGACTGGCCCGCTTTATGTTGTTTGTTTTGTTCTCTGGTAAAATAGAGAAAACAAAAGTGGGGCAGGGAGGCAGACAAAGCATGACCAATTGGCACGAGACCACATTTCATGTACGCTATGCTGAAACTGACCAGATGGGAATCGTTCACCACAGTAATTATGTAATCTGGTTGGAGGAGGGGCGCAGCGCCACCATGCGCGCATTGGGCACATCGTATGCAGCCTTTGAAGCCGATGGTTGCTACCTGGCAGTGAGCCAGGCTCAAGTACGCTATATTGCGCCAGCCCGCTATGACCGGGCCGTCACGGTGCGCACACGCGTGTCCAAAATACGCAGCCGGACCATCACTTTTGATTATGAGATTATTGATACACAATCTGGGCAATTATTGGTAACTGCCCAAACTCAACATGTTTGCATTAATCGGGCGGGGATCGTTGTTACCATCTCACCAGAGTGGCGGCGTCGTTTATCAAGCCCATAGGGTTGGCCTCTCTGGACCCAATCATCATGCCCACAAGACAAGTCCTTGCTTAAAAGGATCTCCTAGATCATCGTGCCTGGGCAATACTCGCACAGTGTAGCCATGTCTGCCGCTAGATTGCAGAGAAATGACCCCCACAAATTCATGCCTCGACCCATCCAGCCTGCCAGTTGGGTTGACTGGCGTGACCTTGGGCCACAAGATTTCACCATTAGCACCCAACGCGCCATGGTATAATTCCACCGTTACATCATCTGGCATCAAACGCCCCATTTCCAACCAGACCCGCACCGTGAGCGCCTCGCCCACTTCCAAACCACCATGTGAATCTGCCTTAATTTCGACCAACTTGAGGTCAGGCCAGCCAGCACGCACACGCGCTTTCCACTCCGCAAGCGATTTGGTGCGCTCCATGTGGTCACCAGTCAATAATTGGTAGCGCTGCAATGCTGGCAAATAAAATTCTTCCGTATATTGACGAACCATACGATTGGTATTAAAGATTGGGCAAATAGAGCGCATGGCAGCCTTCATACGGGCAATCCAGGCGCGTGGCAACCCATCTGGCCCACGCGCATAAAAAAGTGGCACCACATCTTTTTCCAACACATTGTACAAAGCATCAGATTCAATTTGATCCTGGTAGGCTTGGTCCTGATATTCCTCGCCACAGCCAATCGCCCAACCAGCATCCACATTCCATGCCTCGGCCCACCAACCATCAAGTATGCTCACATTGATGGCGCCATTCAGGGTGGCTTTCATTCCGCTGGTGCCGCTGGCCTCTAGCGGTCGGCGCGGCGTATTGAGCCAGATATCCACCCCCTGCACCAAATAGCGGCCCACAACAATATCATAGTCTTCAATAAAGACGATACGCCGTCGAACCTCGGGCCGCTGGGCAAAGTGAACAAGCTGGCGAATCATTTCCTTGCCGGGAGTGTCCTGCGGATGCGCCTTGCCGGCAAAAATGAATTGCACCGGATGATTGGGGTCATTCAAGAGACGGATAAGCCGATCTGGATCGCGCAGCAACAAAGTGGCTCGCTTGTAGGTGGCAAAACGTCGAGCAAAGCCAATCGTCAATGCCTCTGGGTCAAGCACCCCCGCCGCCGCAGATTGCTCCGAGGGCGGAGCGCCCCGCGCCTCTAGCTGGCAGCGCAAGCGCTGCCGCGCAAAAGCTACCAAACGCTCGCGCCGGCGTTCATGGGTGCGCCACAACTCTTCATCAGGAATACGATGAACCCGGCTCCAAAGAGTGTGATCGCCTGGCTCTCCACGCCAACGCGGGCCAAGGTAACGATCAAATAAGGTGGCCATGTCTCGGCTTATCCAGGAAGGCGCATGAACACCATTGGTGATTGAAGTGATTGGAATATCTTCAAGCGGCACACCAGGCCAAACACTTTGCCACATATTGCGCGAAACAACGCCGTGCAAACGGCTAACGCCATTGCTGTGGGCTGCCATCCGCAAAGCCAGGACCGTCATACAAAAATCCTCCTGGTCATTGTCTGGGTTTTGCCGACCCAGACCTAAAAAATCCTTGGACGACAAGCCCAACTCTCGGAAAAAGCCCGCAAAGTATTTGTCTACCAACCCAGGCACAAAATAATCATTGCCTGCCGGCACAGGCGTGTGAGTGGTAAAAACTGTGCCTGCCATGGCGGCCTCACGCGCTTCGGCAAAAGACAGGCCGGCTTCCCTCATCAATTCGCGGCATCGCTCTAACGTGAGAAAAGCCGCATGGCCTTCATTGATGTGATAGACAGGCGGGCGCAATCCCACGGCATGCAATGCGCGATAGCCGCCAATCCCCAACATGATCTCTTGCTTGATGCGCATCTCGCGGTCACCACCATATAATTGATCGGTGATGTCACGATCAAGCACGTCATTTGCAGCCACATTGGTGTCTAGCAGATAGACCTTGATCCGGCCAGCCAGGGCGCACCATATTTGAGCCACCACCGAGCGCCCTGGATACTCTACGCTTATGGTAATCGGCTTGCCCTCGGCATCTCTCTCCAGATTTATAGGCAGCGTATAAAAGTCATTCTCAGGATAACTTTCTTGTTGCCAGCCATCTGCATTGAGGTATTGCCGGAAATAGCCTTGTTGGTATAATAGGCTGACACCTACCAGGGGAACTCCCAAGTCACTGGCCGATTTCAAATGATCACCCGATAAAAGGCCCAGTCCGCCAGAGTAACTGGCCAAACACTCGGTCAAACCAAACTCGGCAGAGAAATAAGCTATGAATGGCTCAGAGGGCGTAGCAAAAGCCTTTTGCCACCAAGTTGCATGGGCATTCACATATTCCAGATAATGTTCCCAGGCACGCTCAAGTTGGGCCAAAAAGGCATCATCGCGAGCTACGGTGTTCAATCGTTCCTGTTTTATCACACCCAACATGCGCACTGGGTTATGATGCGTCTCTTCCCACAAATCGCCATCTAGTCTTATAAACAACTCTAGCAATTCATGGTCCCAGGTCCATAACAGATTGTAGGCAAGTTCATGCAGGCTTTCAAGTTCTCTTGGCAGTGAAGGGGAAACCGTATAAGTGAAAATTGGCTGGGTCACGAGTCCTCCTTTAAACTATTATCGAGCGCTATTAATAGTTGGTACTCTATTTTAGCATAAATACTCTATCTCTGGGTTTTGGGCCTGGCAGAGGGTTAGCGACTCTTCACACAAGGGGATTTTTTTGCATGCATAAACAAGGCCTCATGCCCGCGAAAAGCGGGCCTTGACAATGCAACCGATTGCATATAAAATAGGACTTGTGCAATCGGTTGCACAAAAGTGCCCAGGGGGCAACGGCTTTGTCTTGCAAGAGAAAAGGTTATTTTGACAGACATTACGTTAAACCCAAAAGCTACTCTTGTACCTGCAAGCTTGGCATATTTATCAAGCGCCATACTCTGTTTGTGTTCAAACAATGGGGTGGGGCGTTTTTATTTAAAATAAGAGAGAGAAAGAAAGGAGAAAGTCATGCACAAAAATTGAAACAGAAACAGACTACAAGGAGAGATATGTCTTACTATCCCTTAAATGAACCATTTGAACGAGGAGAATCATGAGTACCAAAGTAACCCTGCACAAGTATACTTTAGTTGCATGGCTAACAATCATTGCCTTGCTGACCGGCTTGCTGCCCGTGCAAGCAATGCTGGCAAGAGAGGATACCATCACCAGACCCGCTGCAACCATCACAATTGATGGCAATCACGAAGCCAATTGGGGCAGCCCATTAGCAACCGACCCAACAGGCGACATGACGGAACCTAACCTTGACCTGCATCGCCTGTATGTGGCCGAAGACGCCAATAACTATTACATTGGGTTTGATGCTTATGCCTCTAGTTGGGGCATGACCTATGGCATTTACATAGACACCGATCTAGTGAATGGCTCTGGCGCGACAAGCGATCCATGGGGCAGAGCAGTAGATGCAATTTCGGCCCATTTGCCAGAGTATGCATTATACGTCTGGCATGTAGACACAGATATTCTTCAAGATGCTCAATTGGCAACATGGAGCGGCGGCAGTTGGAGCAATCCAACACTAATCTCGTTGGGAGGCGAACAAGGTTATGGCGCAGCCAACGACTGGATTGAGTACAAGGTGCCCAAGGCAGCCTTGGGCAACCCAACACAGATTGCGCTGGAATTGTTCACCACCGGCGGGGGCGGGCATGCGCAAGATACCACACCCTCTGACTCCAACGTGGCTTATACCGATCCCGATTGGGGCGGAGATACCACAACCCTCTCGGCTTTCGCCTTCTTCCCACCCATTATCATTGATGGCAATCACGAAGCCAATTGGGGCAACCCATTGGCAACCGATCCCCTCGGCGATATGACAGAACCCAACCTTGACCTGCAACGTCTGTATGTAACTGAGGATGCCGATAACTATTACATTGGTTTTGACGCTTATGCTTCCACTTGGGGAATGACCTATGGTGTCTATATAGATACTGACCTGGTTGATGAATCGGGCGCGACAAGCGATCCCTGGGGCAGAGCCGTCAATGCCATCTCAGCCCATCGCCCAGAGCACACCCTATATGTGTGGCACCAAGATAGCGATGCCCTGGAAAATGTCCAACTCAATCACTGGGATGGCGCCAATTGGAGCTTTGATAGTCTGGTCTCGCAAGGCGGCGAACAAGGTTATGGCGCAGCCAACGACTGGATTGAGTACAAGGTGCCCAAGGCAGCCTTGGGCAATCCAACACAGATTGCGCTGGAATTGTTCACCACCGGCGGGGGCGGGCATGCGCAAGACACTGTACCATCCGATTCTAATGTAGCTTACACCACCCCCGATTGGGGCGGAGATACCACAACCCTCTCGGCTTTCGCCTTCTTTCCACCACTTGCCGAGCCAAGTTTGGACAACACTGTCTGGTGGGATGGCCTGGGACACAACTCGCGCAACAGCCTTTATCGGCAACCATTCGGCGCAGTGACAACCAACACGCCCATCACGTTGCGCTTTCGCACCTATGCCAACGATGTGACCGGTGTCCGCGTGCGGGTGTGGGACACAAAAGCCGGCGGGCAAACTATTTACCCCATGAACTATCTGACTACGATCCCCGGCACCCCCTTCAATTACGACATTTGGGAACTGCAACTTGACGCGCCCAATTATCTCACTGTTCTGTATTACCGCTTCCTTGTCACAGATGGATCCGACACCGACTATTACGAAGACGACGACCTGTTTGATGGTGGGTTGGGTACAGCCTATAATGCCCCATCACCAGATTATTCCTGGCAAATTGACGTCTACGATCCGAATTTCGACACGCCTGATTGGTTCAAGAACGCAGTGGTGTACCAGATCTTTCCTGATCGCTTTCGCAACGGCGTGGACGCCAACGATCCTATTAGTGGCACATTCTTCTATGATGAAACCCCCGGCACGCTCACAGCGCCTCAGTGGAACTGGATTGTGCCCGACCCGCGTATAGTGGGCAGCCCCTGGGAAGGTTCGTACAGCAAGCTGTTCTACGGTGGCGATTTGCAGGGCATCACCGACAAGCTAGATTACCTGCAATCACTAGGAGTTACTGCCCTGTATTTGAACCCTATTTTCGAATCGCCCTCTAACCACAAGTATGACGCCACAAGCTATGAAGTGATAGACGACAATTTCGGCGACCTGGCAACCTTTATCACACTGACCAACGAGCTACACAATCGCGGGATGTACCTGGTGCTGGATGGCGTCTTTAACCATACCTCTAGCGACAGCATGTACTTTGACCGCTACGAGCGCTATACAGAAGTAGGCGCATGCGAAGATGTGAATAGCCCCTATCGAAGCTGGTACTATTTCACTCCCGCCAGCCCGCCCGGCACCGGCGTGTGCGCAGGTGACACCAACTATAACGCCTGGTGGGGTTATGCTTCGCTGCCCAAGCTCAACACAACCGATAACCTGCTTGTGCGCGGCTATATCTACAGCGATACACCCGCAGTTGCCGCTTACTGGCTCACTCAGGGCGCCGATGGCTGGCGGCTGGATGTGGCCGGCGATGTGGCCCACAGCTTTTGGAAGGACTGGCGTGACGACATCCGCGATGCCAAGGCCAATGCCATCACCATTGCCGAAGAATGGGGCGATGCCAGCCAGTTTATCCTTGGAGATGAGCTGGACAGCACTATGAGCTATCGCTTCCGCAACGCCATCATTGGCCTGCTGCGAGAGACAAACTGGCAAGATACCAACAGCACCATTCGCGCTCTCAGCGTCAGCCAATTCGATAGCCTCATGCACAGCATTGAGGAAGACTATCCCCCTGAAGCATTCTATGCCATGATGAACCTGGTGGGCAGCCACGATGTCAACCGCGCGCTCATTCCGCTCGATCAAGATGGCGACCCTACAGATGATGATTATTCTGATGGAAAGGCTCGTCTGCGCGTGCTGGCCATCATTCAAATGACAATGCCCGGCGCGCCGACCATTTACTACGGCGACGAGGTAGGCCTGGTGGGCTATGGTGATGAAAATGGCGGGGGCGTTTTCTACAGCGACCCATACAACCGCCAGCCTTTCCCATGGCCCGATGAGCCTGGTTATAGCAGCTTGCCAGCATGGCGACAGCAAGACTTGTCGCTGCAGCAACACTATAGCGCCACTGCCAGCATCCGCCACGCTCACCCGGCGCTGCGCACTGGCTCATTCGACACACTGTTGACAGACGATGATAATGACCTATACGCCTACGGGCGCAAGCTGGGCAACGATGCCGCTGTCATTGCCATCAACCGAAGCGTTGATACAACCCAGACCATCACCATAGATGTGAGCAGCTATTTGCCCGAAGGCACAGAACTGATCGATGAGTTGAACGCTAGTATGCCTTACACCGTTACCGCCGGCCAGATCGTTTTGGCCGATGTGCCACCGATGTGGGGCGCAATCCTGACCGTGAATGCCGGCCAAGGTCTAACCCCTCCCGATGCGCCTGTGTTGACAGCGACCGAAGGAAATGGTCAGGTCAATCTCAGTTGGACCGTGCCACTCAGCGCCGTAGTAAGCTATGATGTTTACCGCAGCTATGCCTCTGGCGGCGGCTATACACTCATCGCCACCGCCACCAACACAATCTACACAGACACGGGTGTGACCAATGGCGAGTGGTACTATTATGTTGTCACTGCCTTGGGCAGCAATGGCCTGCCGAGTGAATACTCTAACGAAGCCCCAGCATTGCCACACGCTCCCATCGGATGGGCCGGTGGCTTGCTGCCTGCTTCAATTGTGCACACTATTGGCATCACTCCCACCGAAGTGATTACAGCTCAAGTGTGGGTAGATGGTATAACAAATGGGGCCGGACAAGGGGCCGGAATTATCGCTGAGGTAGGATATGGCATCACTGGCACCGCGATTGCCAGCTGGACAATGTGGGCGCCCATGAGCTATTACGGCGATGTAGACAACAATGATGCTTATAGCGCCACCCTTACACCAGAAATGACCGGCACATACCAATATGTCGCTCGCTTTAGCACGACTGGTGGTCGAGAGTGGACTACTGCTTACGTTACAGGTACGCTGCCCGGGATTCTCACTGTGCAAGCCTCTTCCGATACCATTCCACCTTCCACACCGTTGAACTTGCAAGTTACAGACTGGGGCGCGGCTTTTGTGGCCCTGGCCTGGACCCCCATCACCGATGACCTGACGCTTTATGCTTATGACATCTACCGCTCAGAGGTGAGCGGCACGGTTGGCAGCATCATTGGCCGCGCACTTGCGCCAACCTTTGTGTACACCGACAACACCGTTAGCACAGGCCATACCTACTATTATGTCGTCCAGGCAGTAGACACCAGCTTTAATCGCTCTGGTTACTCTAATCAGGTAGAAGCCACGCCTCAGCCCAAGCTGGTTGCCGTCACCTTCCAGGCAGTTGTGCCTGAATATACCCCTGCTGATGCAACAGTTTACGTGGTGGGTGATAGACCAGAACTATGTGGCTGGTGCAATCCCCAGACTATCGCCCTGGAAAAGACCGGCTCGATCACCTGGACCAAAGTCATCACCATGGCCGACGGGCAAGCAATCCTATACAAGTACACCCGTGGCAACTGGGATGTTAACGAGTGGTGGGGCCCCATTGTGAGCACCAACAACCGCCATGCCACAGTAGATTATGGAAGCAACGGCACGCAGCTTTTGGCTGACATTGTCTACTACTGGCGCGACCCGTTGGTGATCTCTCATTACCCAGCTAATGGGGCAACTGGTATTGACACAAGTGGCGCAGTCACCGCCACACTCAGCCGCTATCTTGATCCAGTCACATTGACTGGCGCTAACCTCGTGCTGAGCAACGGCGTCTCAACGCCTACCTTGGCAATTACCTACTATTACCACACCGAAATGACAGCCACCACTATCATTGTGACGCCAACAACGCCATTGGATGATCTTGCGCTCTACACGATGACGCTCAAAACAGGCATCACGGGCTTGAATGCAGACAACGGCAGTGCAGCCATGGCTAGGGCATATAGCTGGAACTTTACCACGCTCGCTCACGGCGTGATGCTAGAGCCATCCACAGATGCCCAATCTGGCGACCCTGGCGCGACAGTCACCTACACTCTGCGCCTGACCAATACTGGCGACACATTGGACACTTTCACCTTGACCTATGCCGGCAACGTGTGGGACGTGTACCTGCCAGTGACTCAGACTGTATTGGGGTCTGGTGCGGGCGTTGATGTAGTGGTGTTCGTCACCATTCCAAGCAATGCTGCCGCCAATGCCAATGATGATGTCACCATCACCGCCACCTCTCTAGCCAACAGCGCCTTGTCAGACAGCTCTCAACTCACAACCAGCGCCAATGCCGTCTATGGTGTTCTGCTCAGTCCATCTGCAGATGCCCAATCGGGTGATCCTGGCGGAACGGTTCAGTACACACTGCGCGTCACCAACACCGGCAATGCGGAAGACACATTCACTATGACTGTTTCTGGCAACGCCTGGGCGACAGGCGTTCTGGCGACGGTTGGCCCACTGGCGGCTGGCGCCGGCGCAGACGTGCTGGTTACAGTGGATATCCCAGTTGGCACAAGTGGAGGCGCAACTGACGCTGCCACCATCACTGCCACCTCGCAGGGTGACCCAACCAAGGCCGCTGATTCGGTTCTGACCACCACGGCCGACGTCGTGTACGGCGTAATAGTCTGGCCATCTGAGGATGCAAAGTCTGGTGATCCTGGCACGCCTGTCACCTACACGCTGCGCCTGACCAATACCGGCAATGCCCAAGATATCTTTAGTCTGGCCTACTCTGGCAATGTGTGGGATGTATCCTTGCCGGTAACCCAGGCTATGTTAGAGTCTGGCGAAGGCGTTGACGTGATTGTGCACGTCACCGTTCCCAGCAATGCCGCCGCGGGTGCCAACGACATTGTTGCCATCACCGCCACTTCTCAAGGTAACAGCGCTCTGTCAGATGCTTCTCAACTCACAACCAGCGCCAATGCCGTTTATGGAGTGCTGCTCAACCCGCCTACAGATGCTCGATCTGGCGACCCCGGCGCGATGGTTACCTACACCCTGCGCCTGACCAATACCGGCAATGCCCAAGATATCTTTAGCCTGGCCTACTCTGGCAATGTGTGGGATGTATCCTTGCCGGTGACCCAGACTGTGTTGGAGGCTGGCGAAGGTGTTGATGTGATTGTGCATGTCACCATACCTCTCACAGCAACCAATGGAATGACTGACATGGCAAGTGTGACAGTCACAGGAACTGGGTGTTCTAATTCAAGCAATCTAACAACAACAGCAATAACAGAGGTTGAGATGTACTATATCTATCTACCTCTGATAATGAAAAACCAGAGTTCCCTGGCTGACAGGGTAGGGGGGTAAGCACCTTTTTTGCCCTTTACGCGCCAGGCGATCAATGTTTGCTCATGCAAACTCGCGCCTGGCGCGTTTTTTTATCTTGTGGGAAAAAAGCCTCTGGCAACCACATCCATTCACAAAGAGTGCTGGCAACACAGGCAAAAAAAACAAATCTTGTTCCAATCGTTGCCTTCTTCATGCCATGCCTTAAAAGGCAACGGAGCAAAACTTGCTATGGGGCAATTGGCCCCCCTCAATCCCCCCACTGCGCTACACTTGCAGTGGGGGGGGTATTTAGCAACTTTTGCGGTATTGTCCTAAAAGTTTACATTCGACATAATATTTATTATGTCGAATGGTTGATAACGGCGCGTTTTTAAGGTTTGAAGGGATCTTCCAAGAGTTTGGCTTGTAGAATTGTAGAGTTAGCGATCCTGGCAGGCAACAAGCTGGAACTGGGGGCAAAGTTTGTGAGATCGGCCCAAAGTGGACGATTTTGGTAGGGTTATTGAGTTTGAGACTGGCCTAACCCATTTGACCCAATGTCCCACCACAAGCCATCACAAATGTCCCAGTGGCGATCTACCACTGTTTTTCGCAGCTAATGAGGCTGGTCCACGTCACACACATCAAACACTCACACCACCAGTTTTTCCAGCCAACCTTGGCGCGCAATCTATGCAATACAATAAGAATATTTGTTCTAATTGGGCATAGACAAATACAAGAATGGGCCAAGCCACCCCTCCAGAGCCAACAGTGGTGAGGAACGCCGCACCGGTCATATGTCATCCCAATTCGGGTTGGATAAGAGCATGCGACAAGCCGCGAAGAATGTATCCAACCAGATTTGCATTTTAGCCCCCTACCCTGTTTGAAAGATTATAACGTTCTGCGGGCCACTTGCTTTTAATGTCAAAGGGGGCAGGCTAGGCCTGCCCCCTTTGAGCTACGGGTCACACTTTTATCTATTCCCATCTACAACCAAAAACACATATTAACAATACACATCAGACATCTGACCCATAAGCTTGGCCGAAACCGGCCCATACGAATCTGCACAAATAAAAATAAAAATTAGTGCAGATTCACGCACAATCAATACTCTATCATAAAAAAGGCGCCTTTGGCGTTAAAAAGCTGTTTAAATTCCGTTAAAAAAGGCTCTTCCACCGATTGGCCGGTGGAAGAGCTTGCTGTGCATTAACAAAATGTCAAATCTAGGCTGGTCAGCTACGCCGATCCAAAACTGCGCCTCCAGTGCAGGATGCCAAAGATTGAGACTATTTTGGCGGGTAGAACACTATTCTTTCCTTGGCCACGCCAACTCATAGGCAGCGATGATCTTGTCTAGCAAATGGTCAAACGTTTCATCTACCATCTGCCGCGCTGGGTCGGCATCAAACCAGGCCAAAATTTCCTCAGCGCCCTGCGAAAAGGGAGTAACCGCCACATAGTCTGGCACGATCCGCTTGATCTTGGTGTTGTCAAAGATCATGCTATGAGCCTTGTCTCCCAACAAGCTCGGCCCCCAGATAGGGTCAAAGGCAGCGATGAGGTCCGAAGGCACATGTACCAGACGCGCCTCGGCCTTGGCAGCGCGGGCAAGAATCTCATGGATTTGGTTCCACGTCAGCACTTCGTCGGACGTAATGTGAAACGCCTGACCGCTGGCATGGCTGTTCCCCAACAAACCCACCAACCCCCGCGCCAGGTCGCGGTTGTTTGTCAGGACCCACAAGGAGGCGCCATCGCCATGCACAATCACTTGCTTGCCCTTGCGCATTCGGTCAATTACAGTATAACCGCCATGCACCGGGATATTGGTCTCGTCATACGTGTGCGATGGGCGTACAATCGTTATGGGGAATTTTTCTTCGCGATAGGCCCGTACAAGCCGCTCTTCGCAGGCAATTTTGTTGCGTGAATAGTCCCAGCAAGGATTGTCCAACGGCGTGGATTCAGTGACCGGCAAACTTGCCGGTGGGGTCTGATATGCCGAGGCCGAGCTGATAAAGATATATTGCCCCGTGCGTCCCCGAAAGAGGTCAATATCTGTCTCTATGTGCTCAGGAACAAAGCCAATCCAATCTACGACTGCATCAAACTCGTAACCCCTGAGCACATCCCATGCAGATTGTTTGTCACGAATGTCGCCGTGAAGAACGCGCACGCCTTTAGGTATAGGCCGCGAGGTTTTGCCGCGATTTAGCAAATAGAGGTCTATCCCACGCTCCACAGCTAGCCGTGAGCAAGCCGAGCTAATCACGCCTGTACCGCCAATGAAAAGAACTTTCATGACCACATCCTCCTTGAACAAAAACAACACGGGAAAATTTGCGCATGACCTGGTAAAGGTACACGACCGAAATTATACCATACCACAAATAACAACGGTTCCGCTCCTTTTCCCTCGTTGACTAAAACCACTACCTGATGATAAAATAAGTGGTGACCACCCTACCCAACACCGTAGTGATCGAGGGGTCAACCAACCAGGAGAATTATTGATGCGACTCAGGCTAATGCCCAAGCTGCTGGCGTTATTTTTTGTGGTTGCGCTAATTCCATTAATCGTCTTGGAGGTTGACGCGCAGCTCAAGCTACAATCCGCAACAAACGTGATAATGCAACAAAGCGACCCGCAAACCATTGAGCAAGCGAAGGCTCTACTACAACAACAACAGCAAAGCTTTTGGGCTGCAGCGGTAGTAATGATTGGGTTATCTTGCATCATCATGCTTATTCTTGACCGCTCAATTGTGCAACCCATCTATCAACTGCATGCCATTGTCCAAAAACTGCTTTCAGGTGAATTTCCTACCTTCAAGCTCAAAGGAGCAGCGGATGAATTGTCAGACTTGGCAGTGGCCCTGAGCGAAATGTCCACCAATTTGCACGCTTTGGTTATCGAAGCCGAGTTGCACGGCAAAGACATGGAACAGCTCTATCAAGAAACCCGTCGCCGCGCGACAGCTTTGCAGACAATCCACAGCGCCAGTCAACGCATCTCTACCATTCTAGACTTGGACGATCTGCTTCCAAAAATCACCAAGTTGATTCGGGATGGTTTTGATTATGATCGCGTGTGCTTGTTTACCATGAACCAAGCCACCAATCGGCTCGTCTTCCGAACAGGCGCAAGCCGGGCCGGCCGAGTTGCCGCCGAAATCGGAGAGCGCATTCCTATCAACCCCGACAGCACCATTGGCCAAGTTGCAGAAACAGGCCAACCCCTCATTGTTCAAGATAAAGCCTTCGCCCCTTCCAAATATACTTTAGCCAAAATGCGCTCGGAACTGGCGGTCCCCCTTTTGCATGGCGAGCAGGTGCTGGGGGTGCTCTACGTGCAAAGCGACCACGCCAATGCTTTTGACAAAGACGATTTGTTTGTTGTGCAAGAAGTAGCCGCCCAGGCCGCCAGCGCCATGGTCAACGCGCAACTATACGAAGAAGCTTTTAACCATGCCCAAGAGGTCATGACGCTTCTAATCACCTCGGTAGCCGTATCGGCTGCGCCCGATCTGGCAGTGCGGCTGGAAGCAATCGCTCATCATGCCAGGCAAAGTATGGATGCAGATGGCTGCACCGTCTTTCGATTGGACGCGCAATCCAATCTACTGCGTCCTCTTATCTCGCTTGACCCCCACAGCGAACAAATGATGGCCATGCGCATACCAGCTGGGCAAGGGATCACGGGCCGCGTTATCCAATCGGGGCAAGGCACAATTGTCAACCATGCGCAAAACGATGCCAGTTCAATACTTGTGCCTGGCACCCCGGAAGAGCCAGAATGTGTCCTGGCGTTGCCCCTGACCGTCAGCGACCGCACCATTGGCGCAATGACCGTTCACCGCCTGGGCCATAACGAATTCAAATCGCATGACCTGGAATTGATGACAATGTTTGCCAGCCAGGCCGCTGTGGCAATTGAGAACGCCGAGCTTTATCAACAACTCAAGGAGCGGGCTGAAAGCCTACAACGCGCTTACAAAGAGCTGGAGGAAGCCGACCGAGTTAAAGATGAAATGATCCAAAATATTTCACACGAACTGCGCACCCCCCTCACATTTATGATTGGATATCTGGGGCTGGTTCTAGATGGCGATATGGGGCCACTGACCCAGAGTCAACAAGAGGGTTTGCGAGTCGTTTTTCAAAAGACCCAAGCACTGACCCACCTGGTAGACAACATTATCACACTTCAAACGATACGGATTACCAAGCCAGAGTTCGCGCCGATGGACATTACGACACTGGCACAACGAGCAATAGATGTGGCAGAGCCAGCCGCCAAGCGAGCCAACATCCAGCTTGCGGCCGAGATTCCTGCCGCGTCCATATATATTAATGGAGAACAAGCTCGTCTTGGCCAAGTGTTTGACAATTTGTTGGACAATGCCATCAAGTTCAGCCCCGATGGCGGAACGATTACTTTGCGAATCAAAGAGCTTGACGAAAAGGCTCAAATAGAAATCCAAGATACTGGCATCGGCATTCCCCAAGACAAATTAGGGCGGATTTTTGAACGCTTTTACCAGGTAGACGGCACAGCAACACGCCGTTTTGGGGGCATCGGGATGGGGCTTGCAATCTGCAAAGAGATCATCAAGGCCCACGAGGGGCAAATCTGGGCGGAAAGCCCCAGCCCTCAGGGTCACGGCTCAATCTTTTACTTCACATTAGAAAAAACCGTCTATGAATACCCCACACAAGCTGAATGACGCTCGCGACCAATTCCTCGCCGAGTTACCTGGCAGCCCCCATACCATCCAAACTTATACAAATGCGCTGAGCATATTTGAGCGATACTTGCAAGAAAAGCACTGCAAAATAGCGCACACCAACGATCTACCCATTGATATACTGGCGAGTTTCTTTACGTGGCTAGGACAAAATTATTCCAGCAATGCTACTCAGGCAACCTATTTGGCTGCCGTTCGGAGATTCCTTGTTTGGCTAGATGCCCACGACCTTTTATCCAGCTCTTTTCAACTGAGCCGCGCGGAAAGCAAGCTGTCTGCCACACGTGGCAAAAAGCGGCGCGCTGCTTATAGACATCGCCTCATTGATCCTGGCGTGCCGCTCATCGTTACATACTACGACCAGTTGCCGTTGCCACCCAACCGCACGCCGGTGGAAACGCGCCGCCGCCTCATTGTGCTACGCAACCGCGCGTTGGTTCACACCTTGTACGCCAGTGGCGGGCGGGTCAGTGAAATCGCCAATTTGACCCGCGCCGGGGTTTTCGAGGGACGCGCCAAACAAGTGCCGATTACAGGCAAGGGGAAGCAAGATCGCATCTTGCTGCTTACTCGAGAGGCGCAGCAGGCTATTCAGGCCTATCTCAAAGAGCGTCAAGATGATGGGCCGGCACTCTTTATTTCTCATGGGCGCGGCAAAGCGCAAGCTATCAGCAGAAAGAGCGCCTGGAAGATTGTCAAAGACGCAGCCGTGGCGCTGGGCTTGCACAAGACCACCTCGCCACATAGCTTTCGCCACTATAGGGCAACCCAGCTGCTCAATGAAGGGATGCCTCTGGAAAGCGTGCAAGCTTACCTGGGACACGTTTCTATAGAAACAACACGGCTGGTATATGCCCATACACACACCGCCGTGCTTGAGGATCAGCTAGAAACCTTTGGTCGCTCAGCTCAGGAGGCCGCTCAAGACCTGGACTGGCACCCGTAGGATTAGCCCCCTACCCTGTCACCTTGTAAAGCGGCAGGGTAAATGCAAACACACTACCGGGGCCACGGCTGGCTGGCAAACCAGGCGCAGGACTTTCTACCCCAATGTGCCCGCCATGCGCTTCAACCACCAGCTTACAAAAAGCCAAGCCCAGGCCAGATCCACGTCCTGCTTGCTTGCCGGTCACAAACTTTTGAAACAGCCGGTCGCGCAAGTCTGGCTCAATGCCAGCCCCACTATCAGCCACCGACAGAGCCAGAAAGCGCCCCTGCACCTGCGCATCCAGCGTAATTGTCTCGCCTGGTGAAGTGAACTTGAGCGCGTTATTGACAAGGTTGTTCACCACTCGTTCAACCAACTTGCTATCGGCCTGCACCAGCGGGAGCTCTGACGCGGCGGCTACAGACAGAGTGATAGAGCGCTCGTTGGCAGTGGGAGTCAACTCGCTGACCACCTTTTCATAAAGAGCATTAACCGAAACGGGTTGCCAATTGAGATGGATTTGGCCTGTTTCCAAGCGCGCTATATCTAGGATGGTATCAACCATATCAAGCATGCGCTCGCTATTGCGCTGCACAATTTCCAACATATTGTCCTGACCATGTGCCACTCCCCCACCAAGTAAATTGACCGTGCTGATAATCGCCGTTAACGGACTGCGCAAGTCGTGGACCAACATATGGGTCAGGTCGTCTCGCGTCCGGGCCAACTCGCGTTCTTCGGTGACATCATGCAAGACCAAGACCCAACCTGTCGTTTGTAAACTAGAGGCTTGGACAGGATAGATACTATAGCGCAAAAAGACCGGTGCGGCGCCACCGAGATCGAAATCACCTCGCCCTGGCAGGGCGCTGTCCTTTTGGATACGGCGCAGCTCAGATAGAGCAAAGCGGGCAGCCGCAGGTGACAAGCGATGCAAGTAATAAACCAGCGCCAACACGGACCGCCCGACCCAATCTTCAGGCTCGCCAGCCAAACGCAACAGCCGGCACGCAGCGCCGTTCAGATCCAACAACGTTGCCTCAGGCGAGATCAGGACAATGCCCTCGTGGCTTGCCTCCAAAATTGCGCGCAGGCGACCGCGCTCCACATCAGTGCGTTGATAAAGCCGCGAGTATGAAAGCGCAATAGCCGCCTGGTTGATAATGGCGTGGCACAAGGCTACCTGCCTTTCGGCAAACACGTGCTCTGGCTGGCTGGCGCAGATTTCGACCACCCCCAGAAATTGCCCTCCCAGAGTCATTGGCATGTAAAGCATGCTGCCCTCTGCCGAGTGAGCAAGATGCGGCTGGCGGTCATTGACCAATTTATCCACCACCTCCGAAGCCAACTGGCAATAAGAGGGGGGGAAATGCGCGCCTATAGAAGACTGGGGGTAATGTGAAACATACCGGGCCACCCCCTGGTTCAAGTCAAGATCGGCAAAAGACACCCTCCCCACATCGGTCACGTCGCGCAGAGCCCGATTGAGCAAAGTCAGAATTGTCCCCTCATCACGATGGGAGAAAAATGCCGCACTGGTCTCGTACAAAATCCCCAGGTCTTGCACCTGTTGCTGACGCAAATCAGCCTGGCGAGCCCGTTCGATTTCGTGGGCAGCCTCGCGCGCGAACAAGCCAATAATTTTGAGCTCGTCTTCGAGCGGGCACAGTCCTCCTGCCGGGTTGCGCAACTCGATGCTGCCAATAATGGGCGCGCTCTGCGAATCTGCTTCAGCGCTCAAAAGCGGAACATATAGCACATCGCCAGGCTGCCAAACTGCCGGATCACTGTCAAAAGCCTGACGCACCCAATAGCCCGGACCAAGCTGACATGCGTCCAGTTCGTGACGCGAACGATGGTACACCTCCGCGCCGCGAGAAGCAGACTGCCGCAAACGCATTTCGTCCTGAAAAGAGACGCCAGCGTATACCACCTCGCTCACGCTCAGGTTGCTATCGCACAGCCACAAGCTAACCTGTCCCCAGCCCATATTGTGGAGGGCATTAGCCACCACCTGCATCTCTTCGCGCAGGCCGCCCGCGCGTTGCACCAGGGTCAATGCCGCATGCAGAGCCGCCAGACGATCGCGCAAGTGGCGGGCTTGCGCATAGCGGCGCGCGTTAACAATTGCAGCCGACAACAGTCTCCCCAGGTCAGATAGAAACTCGATATCAGAAAGATGCCCCAGGCTGCCAAGCACCAGCACACCAATTTGCTCGCCCTGGCCGGTCAATGGAGAGGATGCGATTGTCCTCAAGCCAGATGGATTGATTGGGGGCAAAACAGCCAAACCTGGCGCGCGCGCACCAAAAGCGCCGGCCGCGACCTCGTCAACATCTATCGCAAAGAGTGAAATGCCCTCTCGCGCTCGGCTGGAAACCAGGCGCAAGTCACCAGTGGGGTTGGCAAGATAAATCCAAGCCGCATCAACAATTGGCCAAGACAGAAACACGTCTAGCGCATTGCCGATGACAACGTTCTCATCAAGCTCTTGCCCCAGAGCAAGAGCAAAAGTAACCCAGTTGTTAGTTGAAATTGCTTTCATATTTTCTACATCAAATCAACCATCAAAAATGGCACCTGCATCTCCTCAGGGGCCAAGCCACCATGCCACCCCAAGAACAAAGGGGTTTCACCAAACGGGTCAGCCAGCCAATAATTTTCACGCGGCAGAAGCAACAAGTCGCCCAAGCGATCTTGGAGCTGTGGGTGGTACGGAGCTTGCCCCCACAAGCCAGCTCCCAAAGCATCTTGGATATCTAGCACCTCCACAGCATGTCCTAGCTGTTGCCGGATATAGTCTTGAACATATTGCTTTGTGCCATCACGAACAAACAAATAGCCCGCGCGCGGTTCGCCGCCGGGCGGCGCAACCAGGCATCGCCACAAATCGGGGTGCTGGCGCAAGGCTACCGCACGGTCGAGCGGCGTATAAATTTGACCATGATCAGCCGTGATGATTAATAGCGTGCCTTGGGCAGCTTGTGGGCTAAGCTGCTCAACCAACTCTCGTTGAAGCAAGTAACCCACCAATCCCAAATCGGCCACTGCAGAAGGAGTGGCAGGACCATCATAGTGCGAGATTGTATCCACATCGCCATGATAAAGATGCGCGTACAGAGGCTGACCACAAGCGGATTCTAGCACATGGCGCAGTTTGCAAATGGCATCGGTCAAGTTATCGCTCGCTTCGCTCGCGGGATGAACGGCTCGCCGCACAGAACGGTCCACCACACACTGGGCACACTAAGCGCGGCAGCTGTCCAGGCTTTACACCACCCGAACCGATGAAGCCATCTATCACCACATCCGG
>JBGSMF010000493.1:0-2800 GCA_041740315.1 Thermoflexales bacterium | reverse complement strand
GGGCTGCCGCCCTCGCACCCTTCGACTACGGGCTGCCGCCCTCGCACCCTTCGACTACGGGCTGCCGCCCTCGCACCCTTCGACTACGGGCTGCCGCCCTCGCACCCTTCGACTACGGGCTGCCGCCCTCCGCTCAGGGTGCTTACATCACCCCAAGCAAAGATTGTCGGACCAGGGTAGATTGGCGCACGGCTTCAAAGATGGCCTCGCGCCCCTCAAAGCGGGCCAGCGCATCCAGGCCGCCCAAGACGGTGAACTGGCTGCTGGCAAACAAGGTCATATCGCCCTCGATAAAGCGGCGCAGCGCCGCCGGATCATCGGCAACCAGGTCGAGCGTGGCCGCCAGCCACCTGGCGTCGTTGTAACGCAGGTTGAAACGCGCCGCAATCGAATCCACCGTATCGCGCACCATTTGCTCTTTGGAGGGCAATTGCTTTTTGCCCAGCGCGTTGTAGGCAAAGGCCGACGTGGGCGCCGGCACGCCATAAGACAGCACCAGCTTGTCGGGCGAATAATACATCTCTGGCTTGTGAAAAAAGCGCTCGCCCAGGATGGTCTCAACCGTGTCGTCGTCTTCAGCTTCCACCGCCTCTTGGAATTGCGGGTCTTGGGCGGCAAACGCGGCCAGGTCGCGCTCGAACGAACCCCTGAACGTCATCACGTCTACTTTTTCACCATTGGGGCCAATGACCCGCACCTGTTCAGACACAATAATATCGCGGCCTTCCCACACCGGGATTCCGGCAGGCCTTTCTGCGCGGCCCGGTTCTGGTTGCCACTCTGGCTTGGTTTCACCGGCCTGACTGGCAACTTTGCCCGCCGCTTTTTCTGGCTTGGCGCGCGGCAGCGCCAGCGGCACGGTATAATCGTACTTTTCTTCAAAATACTCGGCCACGCCGCAAAAGTCTAGCAGGTAGTACGTTTCCTTTTCGTATTCCTTGTTCTCCACGCGAAAGGTGTAGCGGCGCGTGCCCCGGCCCTTGATCTGGATATACTCGGTGGGCGAAAAGATGGGCCGCATCAGGGCAATGTTGAGCAGGTCGCGGCAATTGTAGCCGGTTGAGAGCATATCTACCGACACGGCCACGCGCTCGCTGCGCTTGCCGTCGCGGAATTCTTTGGCAATCGAGGCGGCGTCGGGTATGCGCGAGGTGATGGTCACGGCAATGCCCGGCTGAAGCTCGTTGAGGATTTTGGTCAGGCTGGTGGCGTGCGTCTGGTTGACGGCAAAGATGATGGATTTGCCAATGTTGCCGGCGGGGTCACGCTGGGCCTGTTCAAGAAAAGCCCGGCACATCACGCGGTTGCGCTCCGGCGTAAAGATTTTGCGCTCCAGGTCTTGAACCTTGTAGCTTTCCTCTTGCTCGTTGATGGTGACCACCCAACCCTTTTCCTCAAGCGCCTGGGTGGTGATGTCGGAGCGAATATCAAAAATGGTGGGCATGCACAAATAGGGACCCTCAGGGTCGCGCACGGCGTCGAGGATATCGTAGCGGAAGGTGGGCTGGCCCGGCTCGCAGCCAAAGTAATGATAGGTGTCGCGCAGTATGCGGGCTTCCAGCGCCTTGGGGTTTTCTTGCCCCAGCTTGGACAGATCAATGTTTTTGAGATAAGCCTTGGGTGTGGCCGTCAGCCCGATGCGAGTGGCCTGAAAGAACTGCACCACTTCGCGGGCATCACCGTAAATTGAGCGGTGGGCTTCGTCGTTGACAACTCCATCAAAGTAAAACGGCGTGAATTCCTCGCGGTAGCGGCGATCTACCATCAGCGATTGAATAGTGGCAACCACCACGCTCGAACCCAATAGCTCCATCGGCCGGCGGCGGGCGGTTTTAAAGATGACGGGGTTGTATTCACGCAGCACCACGCCAAAGTCTTCCATCGCTTGCCGGGCCAGCTCGATCCGGTCAACGATGAACAAGACTCGCTCGGCGTTGCGGGTGACCAGCAGGCGGCGAATGAGGGCGGCGCACAATAGCGTCTTGCCGGTGCCGGTGGCCATTTCCAACAAGAACCTGCGCCTGCCGTCGCGGTCAAACTGCTCGCAGATCGTGTTGATGGCGTCAATCTGATAACGGCGCAAAACAATATCCGTCTTGAAGCGTTGGAGATAATCCGGGCCAAGCGGCTCGCTCATCAGTGGGCGCGGCGGTTGCAGGTTCTTGAGCCGCAAGCGTTCCAGGTCATCTTGCGTGGGCAGCCGCTCGATGCGAAAGGCATCGCGCTGGTCGGCGCGCTCGTAATTCCAAAACCAATGCTCTCGCCCGTTCGACAAGATGACAAACGGCGCGCGCAAGTTTTGGGCATAGCCGCGCGCCTGGTCTTTGGCGTCGTAGGGGTCGGTGTCCTCGCGCTTGGCTTCCAGCACGCACAAAGGGGCGCCACGCTTGCTCAACAGCACATAATCGGCGCGGCCACTTGAACCATGCAGCTCAAAACGAACTTGCCGGGAATCGACCAAGTCCCACTCGCTATCAGACAAGGCGCGATCAGTCAGGATTCTGGAAAATGCTTCTGGGTTTTTGGGCATTGATGCTCTCTACCTCGCAACTAACCAACAAACCGAGCCGCCTGTGACTGCCTGGACAATGGCAGGCGCGCGCGAACCGCATGCCCCAAGTGACAGCCTTCACATGGGGCTTTTTTTGTTTAGGCATTGGTAACTACTCAGCATCCTGAGCGTCCTTCGACCTTGCTCAGGATGAGCGCCGCGCTCCTTCGACTGCGTTTCACTTCGCTCAGGATGCGCGGCGCGTAGCCTGCTCTGTCGGCAGACAGGTCGAAGGGTGCCGGCTGAGTA
>JBGSMF010000492.1:0-13719 GCA_041740315.1 Thermoflexales bacterium | reverse complement strand
TGCGGTGCTCACAGCCAACTATGTTCAGATCGGTGTCGAGCCACGCACATTGTTGCCGCCACCGTTGGTCATCACGCAGGATGGCTATCTGATTGATACCCGCTCTGGCGAGCGCGCCAGGCTGCGGGACACCGTGGGTGTTGATCGGTTGCGTCTGGCAGCGACGACGCACAGCACCGAGACAGCGCAACTGGCGCAGGCAGAAATCGAGATCGCGAAAGCGACAAAAAGTGACAAGACCGCCGATGCTCTTATGAGCGCAGCGGGTAATGTCCCGATGCTAGAAACGTCGGGCAATGAGTAAAAGGAGTGCACCAAGTGGATAATAACGGGATCACACGCACAGCTTCGAAAAACACAATGAAACGGGTTGTTATTTATGCTCGCGTCAGCACAGATGAGCAAGCAAAATACGGCTATAGCCTGTCAACACAACTGGCGGCCTGCAGGCAATATGCGCAAACGCACGGCTTTACAACTGTGGCAGAGTTGGACGATGATTGCAGCGGTACTATCCCCATCATTGCACGGCCCAAAGGGCGTGACCTCTATGATCTCATCGAAAGAGACTCGATAGATGGAGTTATTCTCTACACCCATGACAGAACCGCGCGAGACGAACGGGTTATTGAATACCTGCTTTTCAAGTCCCACCTCTACGACAAAGGAATCGAACTGCACTACTCTGACGATGGTCTTGATCCTTACACGCTGGAAGGCAATCTGGTGGGCTATATCAAGGCGCACGAGGCGGCCAGCGAGCGGCGAAAGATAGTAGAGCGTAGCAATCGCGGCAAGGTTGAAAAGGCTCGCAGGGGCAACTGGGTGGGGAATAATCACCCCTACGGTTATCGCGTCATCGGAAAAGGACGTGACGCGCATTTAGAGATTGACGAAGAAGCAGCAAAAGTCGTGGAGCGAGCTTTCGCCATGTACCTGGGGCTTGATGGCTACAAATACTACACTATGCTCGGTATCGCAAAAATCCTGACGGCTGAAAAAGTACCCTTACATGGGCGGGCCTATAAAAATGCCAAAGGGTGGGGGCAAGAATCGGTGAGGTACATCTTGATGAATCCGGCCTACATTGGCGAATTCAGATACAAGGATGTCATTATCCATTTACCCGACCTGGCAATTATTGATCGCGAAGTTTGGGAAGCGGCGCAGGAGCGGCGTGAGAAGAATGCGCAACAGGCGCGACGCAACGGGCAGCACGACTTTTTGCTTGGTGGGGGGTACATTAAATGCGCTTGCGGGCAGGGCATGATAGCGCGAGTTGTCTATGACCATCGAACTGGTAAACCATATTTCTATTACAGTTGTACCACTGTGGCTAGGCGTCACATTTACTCATGTGAAGAGCGATACTTGCGCGCTGACGCAGTTGATGCAAAAGTGTGGGAGTGGCTCTATGGTCTGCTTTCAGATGAGGATAATTTGGAGCAAGGCATCAGGCGTTTGGCAGAGCGCAGCGAAGTAGAATTGTCCCCTAAGCGCAAGCGCCTCGAAAATGTGTGCAAATTGATCGCGGATGCGACCAGACGGATCAATAACCTGTCAATAGCGTTGGACGAGGCTGAAGTGGAAGAAGCAGTAAATGCCCTGCGCGCACAACTCAAAAATGTGGGGGGTGAACTAAAATCGTTGAAGGAAGAACGTTGCCGATTAGAGGCTGAGATACAACAAGGTAGTTTACGCTTGGAGGAAATAGAGGCTATTAGAAAAACAGCGGCTGAAATCCGGGAGGAGCTTACGGATCATGTAGACTTTCAGAAGAAACGTTACCTTGTGGATAAACTAGATGTGCAAGTCAAGTTGGCGCGAGATGAGGAAAAAAGACGATGTTTAGACGTGAGCTGCGTGTTGGTGATAGAGCCGGAGCGTTTGTTTATTGAGTCTCAGTAGATCCAATTTTTATAACCGAGGCGCGGCTGGCGCGACAATCTGCCGGACGCAGCCATAATGATCTTCCAAGGCACGGCGGATGAATTTGGCCAAGCGCGTCAGTTCGAAGAGCTTGGTGTCCAACCAGCGACCGCCTCGGCGCGGGACTTGGGTGAAGAGCCAGCGTAGATGAACCCATACATTCAACAGGACAAAGGCGACCGCCATCAAGACGAAACGATAGGCCGGGTTGTTGGAAGTAGTCCATCCGCGCACATCACCCGAGCAGCGATAGCTGGTTTCGATGCCGAAGCGTTTGCGATACAGGCGGCGGACGGCTTTGGGCGAGAGGTCAAGATGGATCAGGATGTAAATCAACCAAACGGCGCGCTGTTTCAAGCGTTTAGTGCGCTTGGCTGTAGTGAAGGTGCGACACACCGCCAGGTTGGCGGTGAAGGTGAGGCCATCCTGGCCCTGGAAGGTGTGTGTCGTGCGGTAACTCTTCCGTCCTTGACACAACGCGCGTGTGCCGCCCGTCTTGCCACGGATGGTGCAGGCGATCAAGGCCGACAACCCTTGGCGGGTCAAGTAATCCATCACCGCAATGCTCCCAAAACCTTTGTCCAAAATCAGGCGCTGGATGCGAATTTGGCGCTGGTGCACTTGTTTGAGCATCAATTTCACGATTTCGACCGTCTCGTCACCGGGCAGCACAAAGTGAATCGCCAACGTCACCCGCAAGCCATTCAACATCACATAGGCCGTGGCGATCCGGTAAAAGTGCGTGGTGCCATCTTTGGCTTGGGCACGAATCCACAGCCCCTTCTCTTGCGAGGTCTTGCCATAGTAAGGCCGATCGTGAAAATCCATCGCAATGTCGCGGGCTTGCCGCCACACCCGGCTCGGAATCCGCTTGCCCAGCGCAGCGTTCAACTGCTGTTCCAATTGGGACAGGTCTTCCACTCGCAGTTGAGCGCGCAAGTAGCCCCGAATCGTTTCGGGATTCGGGCTGCCCACCAGGTCACTGCCCAACGCTTGCACCGTACCGCAATTCGCAGCCGCCCCCAGCAAGATGTTGATCAAATCCTCCGTCGTACACACATACCCATCGGCCTTCAAGGGCAAATGCGCTTTCAGCAATTGCGCGGTTTGCGCCAGCACTTCCACATCCGTCAATTTGGGTGTATTATTCTTAGCCACAGGCTTGCCTCCTTGGATTGGGTTTCGTCACCACAATCATACAAGGGTTGGGCAAGCTTGTGTTTTATTGATCGGTTAGCACGTTATTGGCTAATTTTTGATCTACTGAGTCTAGTTGTTCGTGAGAAGGCCGGAAGCCAGCGGGCTCCAGGTGACCAGGCCCATCCCGTTGGGCGAGGTGACGGGGATGATTTCTTTTTCGATGCGGCGGTGCAGCAGGTTGTACTGCGGCTGCTCGACCTGGGGCGGGTACAGGTTGTAGCGCCGGGCCAGCCCCACCGCTTCGGCGATCTGCGCGCCGCTCCACTCGCTGGTGCCCCAGTACAAGATTTTGCCCTGGCGCACCAGGTCATCCATCGCGCGGACGGTTTCTTCCAGCGGCGTTTCTGGATCGTAGCGATGGCAAAAGTACAGGTCCAAATAATCGGCGCCGATGCGCTCGAGTGATTTGTCAATGGATTCCATAATGTGCTTGCGCGATAGTCCCCGGTCGTTCACGTCGTCGCTCATAGGCCAAAACACCTTGCTGGAAATCACGAGCGTGTGGCGCGGAAATTCTTGAAGGACCGCGCCCATCATCTTTTCGGCCTCGCCGCGGGCATAGATATCGGCAATATCAAAAAAGTTGATGCCGCTTTCATAAGCCTTGACAATGATCTGGCGGGTTATTTCCTGGTCTAGCACGCTGCCGCCAAAGGTCGTCCAGCCGCCCAAGCTGAGCGCGCTGACCTTCAAGCCTGAATTACCCAGTCGTCTGTATTCCATAAGCTGTTCTCCTTTTATCCCACAGTTATTTGCGTGTTCCCAATAGTGATCGTATCGCCGGGCGACAGCGGGGTAGGCTTGCTGATCAATTGCCCGTTGACAAAAGTGCCGTTGCCACTGCCCTGGTCGGTAAGCACATAGTTGTCTCGTTGGCGTTGGACGATGGCATGAAAGCGCGAGGCTTGGGGATCGCTGATTCTAATTTCGTTGTCTGGGCCGCGCCCCAGGCGAGCCTGCACGCCAAGCGCATAACTCTGCCCCGCGTCTGGCCCCTGAGCGATGGTCAATCGCCAACCGCCGTGAATCACGGTTGCGCTGGCGCTGCCTGGGGGCGGGACAGGCGGAGGCGGCGCAGCATAGGGCGCTGCGGGTGGCGCAACGTAAGGCGCTGCCGGCGGCGGATATTGCGGGTATGGGTTGGGCGGTGGGGGCGCATAAACCACCGGCCAGTTCGGTTGGACGGTTGGCATCAAAAGCAACAAAAACAGGGCAAAGATGGAGAAAAAGAAACCCAAGAGTCCCCATACCACCGGGCTGCGATTTTTCCTTTGCGCCAGCGTCACACACAAAACAATGACGAGAATGTTTAACAGAGTGCACCCGCAGCCAATTAAACATTGAGTTGTGCCGATGAGGGCTGCAATGCCATTTTCATCCATCTAGTTTACTCCCTGATTAAATTATTTTGCCAATCTCGCCTGCAAGCCCGAATATCTCTGCGCAATCTTGTTGTTGCGCACGGCCATGGCCAGCGCCTTTTTGCTGCCCACAATGACTACGAGCTGCCTGGCGCGCGTGATCCCAGTATACACCAAATTGCGCTGAAGCATCATATAGTGCTGGGTGAGCAGCGGCATGACGACGGCGGGATATTCTGCCCCCTGCGCTTTGTGAACCGAGGCCGCATACGCCAGCACCAGCTCGTCGTTATCGGCCCAGTCGTACACCACCGGGCGGCCATCAATGCTCACCGTCAGCGTTTGCTCTTCTGCGTCAATGGCTGTCACTGTGCCGATGTCGCCGTTGAACACGTCACGGTCGTAATCGTTGCGAATTTGCATCACGCGGTCGCCGGCGCGAAACGTGATTGCGCCAAAGTGCCGCTCGTCCTTTTGGGGCGAAGGCGGATTGAGCGCCGCTTGCAGCAGGGTGTTGAGGTTGCCCACCCCCACCGCGCCGCGATGCATCGGGCTGAGCACCATAATCTCTTGGGGCGCTAGCCCGAATTTGTGCGGGATGCGTTTTTGCACCAGGTCAACGATCAGCTCGGCGGCCTGGTCTGGATCTTCTTGGACAAAGAAAAAGAAATCTTGGGCGCTCTTGGTGAACAGCGGGAACTGGCCCTGGTTGATGCGGTGGGCGTTGGTGATGATGAGGCTGTCTTGGGCCTGGCGGAAAATCACCTCTAGCCGGATGACGACGGCGCGATTTGAATTGATGACATCGCGCAGCACATCGCCGGCGCCCACCGATGGCAGTTGATCCACGTCGCCCACCAGCAGCAGGTGCGCCGATGGCGGCAGCGCTTTGAAGAGATTGTTGGCCAGCAGCACATCGAGCATGCTCACTTCATCTACCACCAGCAGGTTGACGGGCAAGGGATTATCGGCGTTGCGCTTGAATCCATCTTGGGGGCTAAATTCGAGCATGCGGTGGATGGTTTTGGCTGGGCGGCCGGTTGCCTCAGATAGCCGCTTGGCGGCGCGGCCGGTGGGGCTACACAGCGCATAGCTCACTTTTTTGGCGTCGCACAGGTCCAAGATGGCGCGCAGCGAAGTGGTTTTGCCGGTGCCCGGGCCGCCGGTGAGCACGGTGACTTTTGTGGTCAAGGCGGTGCGCACGGCCTGCTGCTGTTGCTCCGTCAATTGCAGGCCAGATTTGGCCTCGGCGTAAACAAAGGCCTTGTCCCACTCTACCGCCTGAAAAGCGCGCAAGCCCGAGTCGGGGGCATCCATAATCGTCTTGAGCCGCTTGGCCGCGCCCACCTCGCCATAGTACATTGGGGTCAGGTACACGGCGCGCTCTTCACGGAGCGGTAGGCCCTGAGGGTTTTCAAAACCCTTTGGGTCTGCGTAACACACTGTTTCAACCTTGACTTGATCGGCGGCCTGCAAGCGCGGAATTTCTGGCCCCACCTTTTCAACCGGCACCTCTAGCAGTTGGGCAGCCTCGTCTACCAAAAGCTCTTGCGGCGCGTACACGTGGCCGTCTTCGGACAATTGGCTCAGTGTGTAGGCAATGCCCGCGCCGATGCGGGCGGGGCTATCGTGGGGCAGGCCCAGCTCGCGCGCGATTTTGTCGGCGGTCTTGAAGCCCACCCCGTAAATGTCTTGCGCCAGCCGGTAAGGATCGGTTTTGACCACCGAGATGGACGCGTCGCCGTACTGTTTGTAAATCTTGACCGCCAGCGAGGTATTGACGCCGTGGCTCTGCAAAAAGAGCATGACCTCTTTGATGGCCTTTTGCTGTTCCCAGGCTGTGGCAATGCGCTCGGCGCGCCAGGCCCCAATGCCCAATACCTCTCGCAGTTTTTCGGGGTGCTCCTCAAGCACATCCAGCGTTTGCAGGCCAAACTTTTTCACAATGCGCCCGGCGGTCACCGGCCCTACGCCCTTGATGAGGCCAGAGCCGAGGTATTTTTTCAGTCCCTCGATGGTTGCCGGAAGCACCTGCTCGCATCTTTCGGCCTTGAACTGCCGCCCGTACTCGGCGTGGCGCGCCCATTGCCCGCTCAGCTTGAGGCTTTCGCCCGGCTGCACTTGGGGCAGGTGTCCCACCACCGTCACCAGATCAATGTGCCCGCGCGCTTTTAAGCGCAAGACGGTATAGCCATCTTCACTGGCGTAGGTGATTCGTTCCACTGTGCCTTCAAGAGAATCCGTCATTGATGTCTATTTGTTTCTGTGGATAGTTTCCCGTTCAAGAGTTGGCGGCCAATTTGACCTCTCCTAACCCCTCCCTTTCCCTCCCCTTCCCTCTTCGATTCGGAGAGGGAAGGGGAGGGTGTGGGTGAGGTCAGAACAAGCGGCAGGTACACTCGCCTCCCGCCAATCAGCAGCTCGACGCTGCTTGTCTGCGTAAAGCCGCCACCTGTAGCGGTGATGGGCAAATTGTACCACAAGCTGAGCTGGAGCGTGATGGCGTGCGTGTCAGTCACTGTGAGTGTGGCGCTCGCTCCCGGAGCAAGGACAAGCGGGTTGAGCGCAAGGGTCAGGCTGGGTGAGGGACTGGCGACGGTCAACGTGACGGGGTGCGGCAGAGCGGGCGGCTGCAAGCTCAGGCTGTACCGAGCTGTCTGGCCTGGCCGGATGGCTTGCGCAGGCGGCTGGGCGAGCAGCGCAAAGCCTGCCTCGTAACGCCCGATATCGTAGGCTGAACCCCAGTGCGGGTCGCTCACGCCAAATTCGCTCAGCAGCGCGGTCAGCGAGGTGGGCAGAGCGTTACTGCCTTTGTCAATGGCGAGCGCACTCGCGGAGGTCAGGTGGAGATCGGGCCACGAAGCGTCCCACAGATCGTGGTCGTCCACGTCATAATTCCACAGAGCCGGGTTGCCCTCTACGCCGTGATCCTCCCAGGGAGTAGCCGCTTGCGCTTCGGCCAGCGTGGGGTAGGTGTCATACGAGCCGCCATTGCGCACCACCATTGCCCCGGCGTGCCACATGCCGCCTTGGGTTTCGGGCCGCCAGCCGTTGTTAAAATACAGGTTGTGGTCAATCGTCGTGTTCGCCGTGCGATCTTGGGCATAGGCAACGGACAGCCCAAAGCCCTCGTTGTTGACAATGATGTTGTTGACGATTTGGGTGTTGACGCTGCCGTGCGTGTCATATTGCCCGCCGCCCACGCTGAATCCGTAGAGCGAGTTGGCGGCCACGTTGTTATAGTACACAATTTCGCCGTCGCGCCAGACGCCGTACAGCAAGTAGCCGGTATAGGCGTTGTTGTAAGCGATGTTGCGATACGCGTGCAGCCCGCTGGCGTGATCCACGAACAGGCCATAAGCGCCCATGCCGCGCACCTGGCTGCCAGAGCCGCCGCTGTAGCGCTCGCGCTTTTCTGAAATATACGACCAGCCATAGGTATCGCGGAACATATTGCCGGTGATGAGGACGTTGCGAAAGACGTGGTTATCTGGCGCAGCGCCCCAGAATTTTAACCCGCCACAATCTGTGCCCAACTGGCAGGCCCGCTCGAAAAGATTGTCTTTGACCAAAATGTCGCCGGTCTTGATTTCGGCGGGGTCAAAGCCATAGGTCTTGGACGACTGGATGACAGACTTGGAAAATTGTGCGCCATTATGGGCGATGTGGTGCACGTGGTTGCGCTCAAAGCGCAGTTGGTTGGCAAAGCCGAACGATAGCCCCACGGCAGTGTCGCCATCTGATCGAAAGCCCAGGTGGTGCAGCTCGTTATTGCGGATGACGGTGTTCAGCACGCCGGAACGGGTAAAGGAATCGGCGGCGGCGCTGTTTTCCCACCAGTCAATCAGGCGGATGCCGTGTGTGTCTGCATAAGCGACCTCGGAATCCTCCAGCGTAAACCCGTCAATCACATTGGCGGGGGGCGAATCGGCCCGCACGCTCTGCTCGATATATACTCCCCAGTTGGCATAGCGCAGCGTGGCGTTGCGCACAGTGTTGTGATACGATTTGTGCGTTGTCCAGTTCGCCTGGTACACGGCGCTCCCGTTGACCAGCTCGATGCCCAGCCCATCCAGCGTGGTGTAGGAGCGATTTTGAAGGCTAAAGCCATTGTCGCGCCGCGAGATTTCAATGTTCTGCGTTGCCGGGTTCCCCGGCGCAGGCGGCCACAGGTAGAGGCGCTTAGTCGCGGCATCGTACCACCATTCGCCGGGGCTATCGAGCAGGTTTGGCTTGCCCTCCACATAGTATTTTGTCCCCCAGCCCAGGCCGGGGTTGCCGGTGCCGCCGTCGTGCTCACAGATGCGATCCACCGTGATGCGCCCGTTGACCACGTCGTGGGCGATGATGGTGCGGCGATAGATATAGTGGCCTTGATAAGTGTCTACGGCCACCAGCGTGGCGCTGATCAGATTGCCGAGCGTGCCCAGGTTGCCGGCTTCGATGCCGGCCGGCTCTGCGTCGTTCGCGCGATCGGTGAGCTGCGTCGTCGAGCGTTGGGGCAGATCGCAATGGTGGTCAGAATTGGTGACGGGATCGCACTGGGCGGGGCTAGAGCCGCCCTCGGCTGCCCACCAAAACTCGTGTGTTTTCCATTCGGTCGCAACTTGCCAATCTGGTTCGCGGGCCAGCGGCAGCCGAACCAGTTCCCCTGCTATCCCCCCCGCTTGCGGGGGGGATAGCAGGGGGGGAACCAACTGGGCGACAAAGCGCGGGGCTTTGCTCAGGTTCCAGGCCGACAGGTCGGCGTAATAGATTAGGGTTGGGTCTACGCCGGGAGGCAAACCGATTGTGTTAGCCGTGAGCTGCGTCCACGCCAGCGACGAGGAAGGCTCTGAGCCGCGAATGACGGCCGTGCCAGGGCCGTTTTCGGCGCGATAGGTCACCCCTTTTGCTGTTGAGCCATCCAGGCGGGGCGAGACTGTCTCGCGATAAACGCCGGGCAAGATGTGAACGATTGTGCCGGGGCCGGCCAGGTCGGCTGCTTTTTGGAGCGTTTGAAAGGCCGTGAGTTGGGTCAGGCCATCGTTGTTGTCATCTCCGCCGTTGGCATCCACCCACAAGTCGTCCACGCGCGGAATCTGAAAGGTCACGTCGTCCAGGCGGATTGAGCCGCTGGGGGTGGTGCTGGAATTTTCGTTCACTTTGCCCAGCTCAATCACGTCGCCAGAAGGGTCGTCGTGGATGACATCGGTGGTGTATTGGCGCACGAGCACATCATTGACCCACACGGCCACCCACGTGTCAATGCGATAGCCCAGCGTGATCTTTTGCCAGCCGTCTGCCAGGCTGAACTGGCCGCTCTCGTAATCGTAAAAATAGCCGCCGGCCTTGGGCCAGGCCAGGTAACCCTGGTAGCCTTGCCCGGCCGGCTTGCGCACGCAAAACTCGACCAGCGGCGGCCACCAATCGTCGTTCGAGCTGCGGACCCGAGCCACGCGCAGCGAGCTGCCCGGCGGCCAATAGTTGGGCGAAGGTTCAGGCAAGACAACGCCGTTGGGGTTGAACCAGAAGGTGAGATAGCCTTCCACCGCAAAAGCGACGCGAGATTGGTAGAGATAGGCTTCGTCTGAACTGATGGCAACCGATAGGCCGGTGGAATTGTTGTATCCACCTCCGGGCAAAAGGCTCAGGCTGCTTGGCGCAACGGTCTGCCAGGCCGCCAGCGAGCCACTCTCAAAATCATCGGCGATAATGTCCCACACCGGCGGGAGATCGGCCGGCGCGGCTGCAAGTGGCACATTGCCAATCATCAAGGCCAGGCAGCAGGCCAGGTTGACCAGTATCGTAGCCTTGCGATAAAATCTTTTGCTCATACTGCCTCCTTAGCGCGTGTAAATTTAACAACCGGGCGATTTTTATCACTGAGGCGCGGAGAACGCGAGGCACGGAGAACACGGAGCAATTTTAAAAATCTCTATGCGCTCAGTGTTTCTGGTATGATTTGCTCCTAAACCTGGATTTCGCAGTTCGCGCATCCCTATGCGCGAACATTCCCGGCAATCGGCTTGCATGGGGATGCAAGCCTACGGGTGCGAAAAATAGGCTAAATGTGAGAAATGCGGCAACTATTCATTTGGACACGAGCGGCAAATACACCAGCCGGTTGGTGGGCATCACCCGCACGGTGTCAGTCAGGAAGGGCGTGCTATCGAGCATTGCATTCAGCGTGACAGTGTACCACACATAGTTGGTCAAGTTCGTCAACGTGTAGGCGCGAGTTGTGCTCAAGGGATCGGTGGCGACGAGAGGCGCGCCAACTGTCTGGGTATAGTAGGTGATGCGCCAGGTGCTGCTTACTGGCAGGGTAGTATTGACTGACCAGTTGAGATAGACCTGCCGATTGCCAGGTATGCCTGTCAGGTCCAAGAGAGCGGTTTCCCAGGTGAGGGCTGTAACCGAATGTGGGGGCAAGTCCAACTCGTAGGCGTTGGCAAAATTACTGATGACCTGGGTTTGGATTGTCACCTCCTCGGCGTCTTCGTTGTTGGAATAGATGCTGGTCGGCGCGATTTGGTAGAGTATTGCTTGGTGTTTGGGTGGAGCCGGCAGCGCCAGCCGCACGCGCTGGGCCTTGTCCAGGTGCAAATTAAAGAGGACCGCCGAATAGTGCTCGCCATCGCGAAAGGCGAAGGATTGGACGTAATTCACATCAATCTCGTTTTCTACGCCGTTAGAGGGAGTTTGGTGCCAGCCGGGGTTATCGCCGCCTTGAACCGTCGTCAGCATATCACCTTGGACTGCCCGATTGGCCAGCTCTACGCCCAGCCAGGTGGGCCGCTTGCGCCCGGTCGCCTCTACGTCACGCAGCATGCCCCACAGCCGCACATAGTCTCCAGCGCCTATTTGAAAAGAGTATTGCAGCGAGGAAAATGCGCATTGATCCCTGATCTGCAAATCGCGCAGGTACACGAGCATGTGCAGCGGCAAGGCAATCGCTCCGCTTGCCCCGGCCACGTAACTGTTGCGCAGGTCAATGGGCGCGCCGTCGCTGGGATCGGTAGTGTGAAAGTTTAGCTCATAGATTGCCAAACGGGTATTCTGCCCGCCGCCGCGCAGGATCTCGTCGTAGCATTGCCGCACGCGCCCCTGGGCCACGTCGTCGAACGCCCGAGCGAACAGCGGGTAAAAAATTTCATCGTCGTTGGCGCGCGCGTCGAGCACGCCAAAGTATGGCGCCAGCGCAATCGTATCGTGGGCTGAGCTATTGCTCTGGATATTATAGTTTTGTCCAGGCCAGCCAGCCTGCCCGCCGATGATGAGGTCGAAGCGGGTGGGGTCAAAGTGGGGATTGCTCTTGAGAATCTCGAATCGGTCGTTGGCGATTTGCCCCAGGCGCTCGCCGCCTAGCAGCGATGCCCCCATAAAGGGATCGCCGCCCGAAGCCGCGCCCCACAACTCGTTGCCAAACTCGAGGTGAATGGCCGGAAAGACTAGGGTCCAGGGCGCCGCCTGACCCAGCGCCGCGCGGCGGTCGGCGTAGGGATGGGCGCCATCGGCTGGGGCTGCCAGGTACTCTGCCAGGCCGTCCATATCCTCGGGCGAAAACGTGGGTGGGATGACATACCACGGCTCGGCACCTACCTCCTGGCAAAGCTCCAGGAATTCGTGCAGCGAATAGCTGTATTCGTTGGGGACCCGCTCGTGGGGGCGATAGCCCTGCGTCTTGCGCGCCCATGGCTCGGCCAGTTGCACATCTAGGGTGCTGCCGAACTGGTTGCTCCAGTTGCGCAGGACGCCGGGGTAAAGCTCCTTTAGACGATTCACGTAGGAATCGGTAAAGACGGTGGGATTGGTATGGTCAGCGCTATATAGCGCCACATCGTCCACCCAGGCTTGGTCATCTTGCTCGCCATCTAGAAAGAAGAAACCAAAGCCTACCAGAGGGTGATAGTCGCCTGGCTCATAAGAGCTGGTGGGATGATCGGCGCCTACTGGGACGTTGAAATCGAATGTGTACTGCTGCCATTCGTCTGTCAATTCGACTATTTCTTCGAGAAAGGTCGCCTCGCTTTCCCGAAAGAACCCGGCCTGCAAGCGGTCGCCGTCTTTTCCTCCCTTGGCCCAGAACTCGAGATGCCAATTGCCCTGGATGATGATGAGCTTGCCGGCGGTCGTGTCGCCGTCGCGCCAGTAGCTATCCATGTAGGAAACGTATGGCGCTTGCCAGCCTGCGCCTGTATAAGCCAGGTGCAATGACTGCTCGCCGGGACTGCCGGGGCGAATTGTCGTCGTATCGGGAGTAGCCCACTGGGTGGCACCCGCCATGCCGGGCCACTCTAGGCGCACAAACATCACATCCCATTGATCGGGAACGGCGCCATTCTGATCCAGGTAAAAGACGTTCCGGCTAATGGTTTCGGTGGGTGTGTTGACCTCGTGCGTAAAGTTGGTGATGGCGCCGTGGCGTCCCTCGGCCGGGCCGTAGACAATTTCATAGTCGGCCCCATTCCAAAAACCGACTGGCTGGCCGACGCCGTACTGAATATTCCAGGATGTGTTCCAAAAGTCTTGCACAATGCGCTGCCCGCTGGACCCTTGGGAAACATGCGCCACGCTGCTATAGACGCCAGCCTCAAAGCCGGGGTTGTCAATGACGTTTTTGATGAATTGCGCTGCTCCCCACCAGACGCGGGAACCGACGTTGATGCCCAGCCGCTTGACGTCGGTCACCTGCGCCCCGTCCTGAATCTGAACAGTGGTCAGGCTGATAGCCAAGGTCTGGGGTAATGGGCGATGGACTGTCTGGCTGGATGCCGATGGGTCATTCTTTGCTGCAGCAGGAGTGGGGCGCGCTATCCATGCCATCATGCCGCTCAACGCGACCAAAGCCAGGATGATGGCGGTGACAAACCCACAATATCGTTTCGCAATGGAGCAAAACTTGCTGTGGGGCAATTGGCCCCCCCTCAATCCTCCCCGCTGCGCCCCTGTGGGGCTTGCAGGGAGGAGGTATTTAGCAACTTTGCATCTTTTCATGTCAATGCTCCTTTGTTGTTTAATGACTAACCTGCCGAGGGATGCCTGCCTACGGGTTTTGAGGCGTGAACTAGGCGGGTCGCCCACAGGGGGCCTTTGGCTCCTGCGCGACCAAGATAGCGGGGTTAAAGCTTGACTCATTTGTACAGATTTCGGGCTATATAGATGTCTAGCCTATCCGGCTTGATCTCCGTTTGCGTATACTTAGCAACACCCTATAGTGCCGCAGCTCGTCGGCGGCAATCTGCTC
>JBGSMF010000491.1:0-7608 GCA_041740315.1 Thermoflexales bacterium | reverse complement strand
GAGCAGATTGCCGCCGACGAGCTGCGGCACTATAGGGTGTTGCTAAGTATACGCAAACGGAGATCAAGCCGGATAGGCTAGACATCTATATAGCCCGAAATCTGTACAAATGAGTCAAGCTTTAACCCCGCTATCTTGGTCTTGTCTGGAAAGTAGGCTGACACGCTTTGCGTCATGTCAGCCTATGCCAAGCGGCATGGCGCAAAGCGCGCCGCTTTTACTGGGTTCCCAGACAGAAAGTAGCTACACAATGTCAATAGGAGCATAATGTCCACACACGATAATTTGAGCAAGGCGCTCCGCGTCAGCGGGCGAAGATTGACCCGGCAACGACAGCTGGTGATGGAGGTGCTGGAAAAAAGCCAGGAACATCTGGACGCAGAAACGCTTTACAGCCAGGCCAAGGCGCGCGACCCCAACATCAGTTTGGCCACCATCTATCGAACCCTGGCAGCATTAAGAGACATGGGGCTAATTGAAGAGCACTTGTTAGGAGAAAGCCACGCCCACTATGAAGCCGCGAAAGAATCTCCTCATTATCACTTTACCTGCACCAGGTGCGGGCTGGTCATAGAGTTTGACGCGCCGCAAGTGATGCAAGCAGCGCGCGCGTTTAGCAAACGCCAGGGAGTGTTGATCAGGCAAGTTCATTTGTTCCTCAGCGGCTATTGCGCCGAATGTAAAGATAAAGAAACCAAGATCCGCCAATGATGGGAAACGGCGCTATTTGGAACATCCTTCTCCTCAGCCTGGTGGCAGGGCTGGGCACAGGCTTGGGGGGCCTGATAGCTATCATTCGGAAACCCGGCAGGCGCTCTTTTGGTTTTCTGATGGGCATAACCGCCGGGGTGATGATTACCCTGGCATTCTTGGAACTGGTGAATGAAGCCTGGGAACTAGCGGGATATCTGACGGCTACGGTGGGGTTTGGCGCGGGCGCGGTCTTTATGTTCTTGATTGATTTTCTTGTCCCGCACATCCGTTTTGGAGAGCAGGAGACAGATATCCTTAGCCTCCAGGCGCATGACCCTGGCTGCCCAGTAGTGCATGGCCGCCACCGTCACCAGCCCGCGCACAACAACCGAATCTTGAATCCTCAACTCTTCAAAACTGGAATCCTCATCGCCATTGGCATCACCATCCACAATATTCCCGAAGGGATTGCTGTGGGGGCAGGCTATATGCACATGCCTAGGTTTGGTTTCTTTATTGCGATGGCGATCATGTTGCACAACATCCCAGAAGGGATAGCCACAGCTTTGCCGCTTTGCAAAAGCGGTGTTTGCCGGTGGGACTCTTTTAGGGTGGCCTTGTTTTCCGGGCTGGTTGAGCCTATCGGCGCGCTGGCAGCCGTTGTATTGTTGAGCTTTCTTCAAGACCTCGTGCCGGGCGCGCTAGCCTTTGCGGGCGGGGTGATGATGTTTATCACCCTCGACGAGTTGATTCCTGCGGCCCGCGAACACGGTCACCAACACTTTACGGCCATGGGGATTATTGTGGGGGCCATTTTTGTATTCTTGCTCTCTGGAGCGTTTGGCGTCTAGGCATCGCAAGAATCGTCAAGGTGGCTGTCAAGTTGAGCGGGACCAACCGCGCAACGGAGCAATAGGCATCAAGAGAATTATTCATCACTTTGCTATACTATGATGCAAATTCACGCAAGGAGATGAACTCATGACCGCAAAAACGAAAAAACAGCCGGAAACTGGGCAGCTTTACCCCATTGGCCACGTTCAAAGAAGCGATGGCGTCATTCAAATTCAGATTGACGAGGCGTTCCGCCCGGCTCTGAAGCAGCTTGACCACTTTAGCCATGTGATGGTATTCTGGTGGGCAGAGCGATTTGACACTGAGGAATGGCGCAACCGGCTTCAGTGCGAACCACCTTACGCCGCGGGACACTTGACCGGCGTCTTTGCCACCCGCTCGCCCTATCGCCCCAATCCGATTGCCATGACAACCTGCAAGCTGCTGGGGGTAGATGAAGAAAACGGCCTCGTCCAGGTGGCAAATCTAGATGCCTACGATGGCACGCAAGTGGTAGACCTGAAAGCTTATTTTCCGGTCTGTGACCGAGTCAACAAGGCCCATATCCCGGAATGGCTGGCCAATTGGCCTGACTGGATGCCAGATAACGGGATTGGGTTGGAAGAAGGAGAAGAATAAAAATTTGGAGCGAATTATGGAACCGACACTGGTTAAAAGGCCCCAAATAATTTTGCTGGGATTCAATTTTTTTGGCGACCCTTTCAAGCTCAGCGGCGGATGGACCGAGGAAAACGAAATCGGGCGGCTCTGGAAGCGATTCATGGCATACTGGACGCAACACCCAGATGGCGTCAAGCATGTCAAAAACGCCGCGGTGTTCTACGAGGTGCATGTTGAACATCCCGAAACCACGCAAAGCGGCGAGTTTGAAATCTTTGTGGGGCTGGAGGTGGAGCAACTGGAGCAAGTGCCCATCGAGCTATCGGCCAAAATCTTGCCGCCTGCCACCTATGCCGTTTTTACTCTGCGCGGGCAGCAAATCAATTCGTCTGATTGGCCCAAGCTGATGCAGGACTGGATGGGCAGAGAAGGCTATGCGCGCCCCTACCCTTATGGCTTTCAGCTTTACGACGAGCGATTCAAGGATGTCCATCACATAGATGAATCAGTTTTGGATGTTTATGTCCCTATCGAGCCAGGCAGACCATGAGCACGCAGTTTAGCATTTCACCTGATAGAACGCGCATTGCCTATGACATCACACGCAATGGCCCCGCGCTCTTGCTGCTGCATGGCGCAGGCAAAACCAGGCGCGATTGGCACAAGCAAGGCTATGTGGCGCGACTAGAACAGACCTTTACCGTCATTACCGTTGACTTGCGCGGCGCGGGCCAAAGCGATGGCCCGCCTGCCAGCGCCGATTATGCCATTGAAAAAATCTGCGCCGATTTATACGCCGTGGCAGATGCCTGCCAGGTTCGGAATTTTGCAGTGTGGGGCTTTAGCCTCGGAGGCATGATTGCCCGCCACCTGGGAGCCGGGTCAGACCGAGCGACGGCCATCGCCATCGTTGGCGCTCCGTTTGGGCCGGCGGTGGATGACGAGTTCGACCGCTATATCAATGAGATGACGAAAAAGTGGGAACCAGTGATACAAGCTAAAAATGCGCTGACCGCGCAAAAGCGCAAGACAGCGATTAAAGAACAAATGCCTGCGTTGTTGGCTTGCTTTCAGGCCATGCGAAGCTGGCCCAGCATCCAAGCTGGCGATGTTAGCTGCCCCACTCTGCTGCTGGCCGGCGACAAGAACAAGCGAATGATGAATTGGGTGAATGCCAATCGCCCAGAGCTAGAGAGCGCCGGTGTGCAGCTAGAAATCATCCAGGGGTTGAATCACCCCCAAGAGTTTAGCGCCATCGAGCGAGTGTTTCCGACGATCAGCGCGTTTTTCAAAGCTCACACTTGATTGACCGGGCCAGTTCTCGTCTTGAAAAGGAAGAGGGAGATGGAAATTCGATACGCGACAGAAAGTGATTTGCACAGAATCGCAGAAATGACAAGGGCCCTTACTCTCCATCTTGGAGCCTTTGAATGGACGGTAGGAAATCATCTGAAGCACATCAGGCGCAGGTTCTCAAACTCGAAATATGTTCATCTAGTTGCTGTCGAAGACAGAAAGGCCATCGGATTCACTGGCGCAAAACTAGAAAGCGCGCGCACGGCTTATATGATGAAGGGATATGTGGAACCAAGCTATCGGAGGAACGGCGTCATGCGCCAAATGGAAAGCAAACTCGTTGAAATCCTTCGAGAACGAGGCGTTTCAACCATTAATCTACTAGTGGACTCTAATAACCGAGAGGGCAAATCTACGTGGGTCGCCTTGGGCTACGAAACTATTCGCGAGACGATGCAAAAGCAAATATAATATATCGTGAGCGCGGATAGATGACTCAGTTCGAACTGATGGCCCAGGCCATTGACTTTATCGAAGATAATCTCCAGAATGCCATCACCGTCACCGACATGGCAGAAGCGGTGTCGTATTCGGTGTACCACTTTTGCCGGACGTTCAACCAGGCCACCCACCACACCCCCTACGACTATTTGATGCGCCGCCGGCTGGCCGAATCGGCGCGGGCGCTGCTGCACGGCAATCGCAAGATCATTGAGATTGCGCTTGATTATCAGTTCAATTCGCCCGAAACATTTTCGCGCGCCTTTAAGCGAGCGTTTGGCGTGCAGCCCAACCAGCAACGCAGCCAAGGTCGCGTTGACCGCCGGCAACTGATGCCACGCCTAACCCTGGCCCACCTCAGTCACCTCCACCAGGCAAATCACGTGAAACCCGTTCTAGCGGCAAAAGGCGCAATTGAGTTAACCGGAGTGATGACGCTGATCAAAGATGATCCACTGGCGATCATGGAGCTTTGGGATTTGCTTGGGCAAGAGTTGGGCCAACAGCTCGTTCAAGCGGGGAGTTATTACGGCCTCATCTACTATCCAGAGAATTGGCAAGAGCATGGCCGCTTGTACATGGCCGCCGTCGAGACAAAGAACGTGAAAACAACTGGCGCAGCGATGGTTACCAAGACCATCCCGACCTCACACTACGCCCGCTTTGTCCACAAAGGCCTCATCCAAGACCTGCCGCTGACCATGGATTATGTGTATCACACCTGGCAGCCCCGCTCTGGCCAGCGCATTTCTTACTCGTGGGCCATTGAACATTCCATGCGCGATTTCAGAGACGCAACTGAGCCGGGGTTTGAGCGAGAAATTTATATTCCTCTTGAGGCATAACTCGGGCAAGCCACTTGCTGATAAAAATATACTTTCCGGCATCAGCGAGATTGCTTCGCTTCGCTCGCAATGACCGCAACGGATGTTATTATTTTACGGACCCTTAGGGGCCAATCGTTCCCGTCTGCGCCAGCATCATGTTGTTGGCATCTAGCAGCTGCAATCCCAAGCGGGCGCAGGCATCGCCGGCGCAACTGCCGCTAGGGCGCTGCCATACGCCGCTCACCGAGCGGCCTGGGCCTAGCGTGGCCCGCCACTCGGCCACCAACTGCCCATCTTGCCACAGCTTGACGCGCGCATCGCTCAGGTTGGCGCTGGAGGCCAGGGCAATCTCTACACTATTGGCGCTATTAGCAATGCGCAAAGCCGCAGCAGCATTGGCATAGTTGTAGCTGCCTCCCAACTCGCTGACAGGATACCAGCGTTCTTCCCACGTCAACGATTGCCCTGAATCAATTGACGCCACATCAGCAAAGGTCGGCTTTAGCCCGCCCCACAACTCAAAATAGGTGCTGCCGTCATCGGTCCACTTGGTTGTGTCAATGCCGCGCCCGGTAAAGAATTTAACGCCAGTGGCGGTACTGGCCGGAAAGATGCGCACCACACCCATGTCGGCCGTGGTGTCATACGCGCCGGCAAAATCCGCGCCGGCTTTCGGATACGCAAAAACGCCCAACCAGCCACTCAGGTTGCCAATCACGCTGAGATCGCGCTCGTTGTAAACCGGCCAGGCTACCGCGCCAGAAGCCGGCAGGCCGCTATCGCCTGTGGAGTGAATGGTGGCCTGGGTGACGGCCGGCATGATGAACTGGGTGTTGTCGTCAGCGCGATTATTTGAAAAGGCCAACATGGCATTGATCCAGAATTTAAACTGCTTGGTTGCGCCGGTATTATTGGTGATTTGCGGCCTGATGGTTAGATAGTTATGGGCGCTGTCCAAGCTGAGCGCCACCTGGACATCCAAGCCGCTGAGGCTTTCCTGATCTTTAACTGTGACAGAGGCGCTGCTCAGCGTCGTCTGCCACAAGCGATATTCATTCAAGCCATGCTCGTCGGTGGGCAAGCACCACTCGATACCGCCAGTGGCCAACCACCAACCCCGCGCCCCCCAATCGGTGGGCTTGATGACAGGGTTGCTATAGGCAATGCCCTTGCTATTGGTCTTGTCTACCCAAGAATACACCCGCCCCCCCAGGTCGGGCAGAATGGTCACGCGCACATAGGCGTTTTCCAAAATTACCGCCCGGTAACTCTTGGGGGCCTTGCTGCCGAGCAGGTCAAAGTCTAGGTGCGGATAAGGATAGATGGGGTCGGTATAGTCGGTGGGAACCAAAGCATTTTGATAATCGTAGGTGGGGATGCTAACAATCGTTTCATAGACCTGCACAGCCGCCGGCTGGACAAGCGGCTGATTGGATAGTGTGGGGATGGGTGTTGGCGATGACTGATCCGTAGGTTGGCCGGTAGGCGAGCTGGTGGGAGTGGGAGTATTGGTAGGCTGGCTCGTTCCGGGCAGGTCGGTGGCGGTAGGCGACAGGGTCGGTCCAGCGGTGCTGGGCAAATCGGTAGCGGTGGGTGTGGCAGTAAGTCCGCCAACAGTGGGCGAGCTGGATGGAACAGGTGTATCAAACGCGCCAGATGTAGCTGTAGCAGGCTGCGTCGGCGAGCTGGTGAGGCCAGGCACAGAGATTGGCGTAGAAAGAGGCACAGGTGAGTTGGCGGGCGTCTCTGTCTTCCAAGCCTGGGTTGCGGCTGGCTCACCTGTTGCGCGTCGGGTAGAGGTTGGTCCCAAACCAGGTGTGGAGCTAGGGATAATAATAATGACCGCCCGCGGCAAAGGCGAAGGCGTAGGGGTCAGGGTTGGCGCCAGAATAGAGGCCGGGCCGCACGACAAGAGGACCAGGGTCAAAAGTAGAAAGCCTAAAGCGCAAAACTGAATTCGAGAATTAAAACCTGAGGTTTGTTTTTTCTTCACCGCTTTTCCCATCCATCACCAGAGTATAACACATAGGTCACGCCATTATCCAAGCTAAAAATGGCGCCGCGCTCAAAATCTTGGATCGTGCCATTGAATCCCACCTCGGCATTGGTGGCATTGCCCAGGCCATTGTGCACTTCTTGGTTATTGCACCAGGTGCGCCCAAAACCGCGCTTGGGGGTTGGCGGGCTGGCCTGCGTTCCGCAGGTAAATTCGGGGTCGCCTTCTTTCCAATCGCCCAAATAGACACCCCAACTGCCGCTGTTATAGATGACAGTGACATACTTGTCCTGATCCTGACGCCAGTACATCACGCCCCGCTCGAAATATTCCTCGGCCATCCAGATGGCATGGGCATCATTCTTGGCGCAGCCCAGCCCGGCCTGGGCCGATTGCCAGATGTTGGCGAATGGGCCGCTCACCGAGGGGCAAGCCGGTGTAGGCGTGCCAGTTGGTGGGGGGGGAGGAGAGGTAGGAACCTTTGTCGGAGGAGAGGTGGCGGTAGGGATCTTTGTGGGGGGGGGAGGAGTGTTGGTAGAGAAGGGTGTTGGCGTGGCTGTGGCAGCAGGCGCGCTAGTTGCCGTTTCTTGCTTGCCGGCCGGTGCAGCCGTCAGAGTGATCTGAGGTTTGGGTGTGGCCGTGGCTTGGGCAGCATCTGTTTGCTGCACAAGTGGGGTGATGGATGCTCTCGCGATGGCCTCAGATGTTGGAGTGGAGGTAGCTGCCTGGCCGCCCCTGGCCAACAGCGCCGATACCACCACCAACGCCAGGCAAACCAACACTAACGCGCCGCCGCCGGCGGCCCAAATCAGCCAGCCTGGCAGCCCTGCTCCACCCGCC
>JBGSMF010000490.1:0-7524 GCA_041740315.1 Thermoflexales bacterium | reverse complement strand
AGCCGGCACCCTTCGACCTGTCTGCCGACAGAGCAGGCTACGCGCCGCGCATCCTGAGCGAAGTGAAACGCAGTCGAAGGAGCGCGGCGCTCATCCTGAGCAAGGTCGAAGGACGCTCAGGATGCTGAGTAGTTACAATTGGCAATGAATCTAACTTGGCTGGCCGCCGCAAAGGGTGACTTGGGTTTGCCTCCCCTTGATTTTAGCACAGAACAAAATTGCCGGGTAGTGGGCAAACAGCAAAAAAATGCGCCTGGCGATTGCTGCCGGGCGCATTTTGGAATTTCTACTGCCCTTCGGGCATGTAAAGGAATGCTTGGAAATTTTTTAGATGATTCCTGACCAGAGCAATCCTCTAGCTACACGAACGTCAATAAATCCATAACCGGCCATCGCCTGGCTACACGGGCAATCTCCAAAATTGCAAAATCTTGAGATAGTTGGCTCGTTCAAAAGCTGCCGGGTTGGTCACGTTTTGCTGGCTCATGCTGCCCTGCATTTGCGCAATGGATTCGTATTCGCGCTCTTCCATCCACTTGAGCAGCTCAGCCTCGATGGCGCGGATGTGCTCCACTCCATTTTGCATCAGCGCCGAAGCCAGTGTGGCTACCTTGGCGCCCACCATCATGGATTTCAGCACGTCTTCCGCCGTGTGCACGCCGCCCGTAATGGCCATATCGGCTTTGATATGGCTGTACAAAATCGCCACCCAGCGCAGGCGCACCAGCAGCTCGGGCGAGCGGCTAAAGTGCAGCATGGGCGCAAGCTCCAAAGTATCCAGGTCAATTTCGGGCTGATAAAAGCGATTGAACATCACCAGCCCGTCTGCGCCGGCGTTGTCCAGTTGTTTGGCCAGGTTGGCGAATGCGCTGAAAAAGTGCGGCAGTTTGACCGCCACAGGGATTTTTATGCTGGCCTTGACCTGGCGCACCAGGTCGAGGTACATCTTTTCCACTTCGGCGCCCGTCAGCGATGGGTCGGTAGGAACGTAATAGACGTTCAACTCGAGCGCGTCGGCGCCGACCTCTTGGATTTTCTTGGCGTAATCAATCCAGCCGCCCATCGAGATGCCGTTGAGGCTGCCAATGATGGGGATATCAACCGACTGCTTGGCCTTGAGAATCAGGTTCAGGTAGCCTTCTGGCCCAACGTTATATTGCCCCAGGTCTGGAAAGTAGCTGATCGCTTCGGCGTGGCTTTCGGTGCCGCGCGTCAGGTAGAGGTCGAGCGATTCGCTGTCGCGCATAATTTGTTCTTCGAACAGCGAGTACATGGTGATGGCAGACGCGCCGGCGTCTTCCAGCCGCTTGATGCTATCGAGCGTCTTGGACAGCGGCGAGGAGGCAGCTACCAATGGACTCTTGAGATTCAATCCCAAATATGTGGTAGATAAATCTATCATGGTTGTTCTCCTTTTCGCCCCCACCCACACCCTCCCCCGCAAACGGGGAAGGGCTGGGAAGGGGGAAATAATTATTCCTGTCCGTACTGCATGGCTGCCAGGTGTTCGTACATGCGCCAGCGGCGAAAGACATCTTCTTGGGCCAGCTTGAGCAGACGCTCGGCGGCCTCTTCGTTGGATAGTGTCAGCATCTTGTAACGCGTCTCGTTGTAGACATATTTATCTAGCGAGATGGAAGGCGCTTTAGAATCTAGCGTCAGCGGGTTCTTGCCTTGCGTGGCCAAGTCGGGATTGTAGCGGAACAAGGGCCAGTGGCCGCTCTGCACGGCCAGCTTTTGTTGCTCCAGGCCGTGCACCAGGTCGTAACCGTGATTGATGCAGTGCGAGTATGCGATGATGAGCGACGGGCCATTGTAGGCTTCGGCCTCGACCATGGCGCGGATGGTGTGGGCGTCGTTGGCGCCCATTGCCACGCGGGCCACATACACGTTGCCGTACACCACCGCCATCATGGCCAGGTCCTTTTTAGGCAGCGGCTTGCTGCCGGCGGCAAACTTGGCCACTGCCGCGCGCGGCGTTGATTTGGACATTTGCCCGCCGGTGTTGGAATAGACTTCGGTGTCTAATACCAAGATATTGACGTCGCGGCCCGAGGCGATCACGTGGTCCAGGCCGCCATAGCCGATGTCGTAAGCCCAGCCGTCGCCCCCCATAATCCACACGCTCTTGCGCACCAGCGCGTCGGCCAGGCTCAACAGATAGTTGACGGCGGGGGCCGGGTTGGGAATTGAGGCGAGTTTTGCTTTGAGCGCGGCAACGTTCTCGCGCTGTTTCATAATGCCTGCTTCGGTGGATTGATCGGTGCTGAGCAGGGCCACGACCAATTCGTCGCCAAGGTCGCCGGCCAGCTGGTGGAGCAACTCGCGGGCATACTCGTTTTGCTTGTCAATGGTCAGCCGAAAGCCCAGGCCAAATTCGGCATTGTCTTCGAACAGCGAGCTGCACCAGGCCGGGCCGCGCCCGTGGGCATCCTGGCACCACGGCGTGGTGGGCAGGTTGCCGCCGTAAATTGAAGAGCAGCCGGTGGCGTTGGCAATCACGGCGCGGTCGCCAAACAATTGCGACACCAGCTTGACATAGGGCGTTTCGCCGCAGCCGCCGCACGCGCCGGAAAACTCGAATAGCGGGCGAAGCAGTTGCGCGTCTTTGACCGACGCGCTCAACACGGCGCGGTCCATCTCTGGCAAGCCCAAGAAGAATTGCCAGTTGTCGCGCTCTGGCTCGCGCAGGGGCAATTGCGGCTGCATGTTGATGGCCTTGAGGCTGGTGTTGCTCTTGTTCTTGGCCGGGCAGGCCTCTATGCACAAGCCGCAGCCGGTGCAGTCTTCTGGCGCGACCTGGAGGGTGTATTTCTTGTCTTTGTATTCTTTCCACTTGGCCGCCGTGCTCTTGAAGGTGGTCGGCGCGTCCTTGAGCAGCGCCTCATCGTAAACCTTGGCGCGGATGACGGCGTGCGGGCACACCATTACGCACTTGCCGCACTGAATGCACACGTCTGGGTCCCACACCGGGATTTCCAGTGCAATGTTGCGCTTTTCCCATTGCGTGGTGGCTGTGGGGAAGGTGCCATCTACCGGCAGCGCGCTCACCGGCAACAAATCGCCGCGCCCGGCAATAATTTCAGCCGTCACTTTTTTGACAAACTCGGGCGCCTCGTCTGGCACGGCCGGGCGCAGGTCGAACGCGCTGCTCACCTGCTTGCCGCTCAGGTCCATCTCGTGCAGGTGCGCCAGCGTGCTATTTACCGCATCATAATTCTTTTGCACCACTGCCTCGCCGCGCTTGCCATAGGTCTTTTTAATCGAGTATTTGATGGCTTCGATGGCCTGGTCGCGCGGCAGGATGCCGCTGATGGCGAAAAAGCATGTCTGCATAATGGTGTTGACGCGCCCGCCCATGCCGGTATCGTGCGCCACCTGGTAGCCGTCAATCACAAAAAAGCGCAACTTTTTATCTAGGATGTGCTTTTGGGTCGCGCGCGGCAAATGATCCCAGACCTCATCCGGCCCGTATGGGCTGTTGAGCAAAAAGACCGCGCCCGGCGCCGCCGCCGCCAGCACGTCGAATCTTTCCAGGAAGGTGAACTGGTGGCAGGCCACAAAATTGGCCGAGCTGATGAGGTAGGTGGAATGAATGGGATTGTCTCCAAAGCGCAGGTGCGAGGTGGTCATGGTGCCAGACTTGCGCGAGTCGTACACAAAATAGCCTTGGGCAAAGTTGGGAGTGTCTTCGCCAATGATCTTGATCGAGTTTTTGTTGGCGCCCACCGTCCCATCGGCCCCCAGCCCGTAAAACATTGCGCGGACTGTGCCGCTGCCTTCGGCGCTAAAGGCCGGGTCATAATCTAGGCTGGTGTGCGTCACGTCATCGTTGATGCCAACGGTGAAATGGTTCTTGGGCTTGGTTTTCTTCAATTCGTCGAAAACAGCCTTGACCATGGCCGGGGTGAATTCTTTGGAAGAGAGGCCATAGCGCCCGCCAATGACGCGCGGCCTGTTGGGGCGAGTCGCCGACTCGCCCCTACCAAATGGGGCCAGGCCTTCATCCAATGCCTCGTTGACAGCGGTCACCACATCCTGGTACAGCGGCTCGCCGGCCGCGCCCGGCTCTTTGGTGCGGTCGAGCACGGCGATGGCCTTGACCGTGGCCGGCAACGCGCCGATAAAGTGCTTGATCGAAAAGGGGCGATACAAGTGAACTTTGACCACGCCGACTTTGTCACCTTGCTTGACCAGGTGCTCGACTGTTTCCTGCGCCGTTTCCGCGCCAGAGCACATGACGACCACCACGCGCTCGGCGTCAGGCGCGCCCACGTAATCAAATAGCTTGTACTTGCGCCCGACGATTTGGGCAAATTTGTCCATCGTCTTTTGAACGATATCGGGGCAGGCGGCGTAGAATGGGTTGACCGTCTCGCGCGCCTGGAAATAAACATCGGGGTTTTGGGCCGTGCCGCGGATGACGGGCCGCTCTGGGCTAAGGGCGCGCGCGCGGTGCGCCTGTACCGCCTCCATATTGATCATGGCGCGAATATCGTCGTCGGCCAGCCGCTCGATTTTCATCACTTCGTGGCTGGTGCGAAAGCCATCAAAAAAGTGCATGAACGGCAGGCGCGCTTCGAGGGCGGCGGCGTGGGCAATGAGCGCCATGTCCATCACCTCTTGCACCGAGTTGGACGCCAGCAGCGCAAAGCCGGTCGAGCGGGTCGCCATCACGTCGCTGTGGTCGCCAAAGATCGAAAGCGCCTGCACCGACATTGAGCGGGCCGTGACGTGAAACACGGTGGGCAGCAGTTCGCCCACCAGCTTGAACATGGTGGGGATCATTAGCATCAGTCCCTGCGATGCCGTAAAGGTGGTGCTGAGCGCGCCGGTTTGCAGCGCGCCGTGCACTGCGCCGGCCGCCCCGCCTTCGCTCTGCATCTCGGTCACCAGCGGCACGGTGCCCCAGATGTTGGTCTTGCCTTCCGAGCTCCACTGGTCGGCCCATTCGCCCATCGCCGATGAGGGGGTGATGGGATAAATGGCGATCACTTCGCTGACTTTGTGGGCAATGTAGGCGGCCGCCTCGTTGCCGTCTAGGGTTGCTAAGGGTCTACCCGTTTGGGGAGTTGGGTTTGTCATTACATACCTCCACAGATTAAGAATGGGGTCATTCACAAATCATTGACAAGTCATAGATTGCAAATACAATAGCACATGCAACCGTCAAGTATAACACAATTTGCGCAAGAGTGAGTAGTGACAAGTATAACCCTAAATATGGGTAGGGTTTCTTTTATAGAGCGTTTTCAAACCTGCGGGAGGGTGAGCCGTTACGCTTTTCTCCAATCTCGTATTGCAAACGGCAAATAGAGCAGCAGGCAGAGGACAACAGCAATGGCTTCCAGGCTGAGGATGTACCACGGCCACGGCCCCAGAACATCAATCAGGCTGGGGGTATCTGGCTTGCGGGCGATGAATAAATAGTTGCTGCCGAGCGCCAGGTTTACGCCAAAGATGACGACCATGTAAACATTTCCCAGCACGGCCACGTGCAGCAGCGATCTCCAGTAAGGGCGATAGTCCTCGACCAAGGTCATGTAAATTGCGGCGCTAACGATCAACCCATGCGACATAAATGCCTGGAAGAACCTAAAGTGCGGAAAGCCATACATGCCCACATCAGGCGTAAGCAGCGCCTGGGTGGCCGCGGCGATGCCCAAAAAGTATAGCAGTTCGTAAATGGTGCGGTTTTGTGTGATGAGCATTGCGGCGCTGGCAAACACCATGATGCTGCACAGGTGCAGCGGCAGCATGGTCTGTACAGTCCACTGCCCAGCGGCCCAATTCCACACGTGCCACGCGGCTTCGTTCAACACAAGCACCACGGCTATCGTCCAGCGAATGGCGCGGCGGGTTTGTGGCGAGGCTCTTTGCCCCAAGTAAACTAGCCCCACGTTGAACAAGATTATCACTGCCAGGGCAGCCAAATGAGTCGGAGAGAACAGGACAAATGGATCCCCCTTGTAATCCTTTGCAAAAAGGTTATAAATGTCTTCTAGAGTAATCATCGGCCCTCTGGGTCAAGGCTGCTTTGTAAGCCTCGAATGTGCGACTATCATACAACACAAAGCGCACCAGCGCAATATCGGTGTGAGCGTCCAGGTAGTCAATCACCGTTTGCAGCGCAACGGGCGCGGCTTGGGCCACCGGGTAGCCGTACGCGCCGGTGCTGATGGATGGAAAGGCCACGCTGCGCAAGCGATTTTTGCTGGCAAGCTCCAGGCTGCGGCGATAGGCGCTGGCCAGCAGCTCGGCGTCTTGCGGTGCGCCGGAATAAATTGGCCCTACAGTGTGAATGACGTGCCGTGCTTTCAGGCGATAGCCTTGCGTGATTTTTGCCTCGCCGGTGGCGCAGCCGCGCAACGTGGCGCACTCGGCCACCAACTGCGGCCCGGCGGCGCGGTGAATGGCGCCATCTACCCCGCCGCCGCCCAGCAAAGAGTTGTTGGCGGCGTTGACAATGGCGTCTACGTCTTGGGTCGTAATATCGCCCTGAACCAATTCGAGCGTGGATTGGTTAATCGTCGCTTGCATGTGGGCCTCCTTTTTCCAACTCGTATTTTCTCTTTTTTCTCGTCAGGCTCAGTTCCGATTCGGGTTGCAAGATCACGTCTTGATCCTTCCATAAACGATACAGCTCAATCGCCCGCTGCAAGAGCCACTCTTGACCCGGCGGGGGTATGACGATCTTTAGTTTTTCGTCTGATATCTCTTGCCAGCTCCACCAGCGAAATTGGCTGCCGGCCATGTCATCGCCTGGCTGAACCAACCCGCCTTTGTAGGCCATCAGGCAAAACAAGCTGAGCATGTAGCGCACATTTTCATCAAAGTGAAACGAGTGGGCGTGGAATATGCCCAGGGGGCGCACCCTCACCTCTGGCCCGGCCTCTTCGCGGGTTTCCCTCAGCGCGCCTTCCAAAATGGTTTCCCCGGCTTCCAGCGCGCCGTTGACTACTTCCCACCAGCCCTGGCGCTTGGGGTGGCTGAGCAAGAGGATTTTTTCTTCCTCGTTCACAATAAAGACCACCACCGCTGCGGGAAAGCAGGCAAATCGCCGCTTGTCATTGGCGCTGATGAGGTAGGGTTGGTTGTCAGACATCTTGATTTTCCTTTATGGCTTGAATTAGAGCCAGTGTTGTAAAGAAAACATAAGCCAAGTCTACGACGAATAGCGATGCGTCCGCCATGCCGTGGGCAAGCAGGTTAACCATGCTCCCCATCAAGCCTATTGCCAGCGCGCGGCTCATCGGGTCGCTCAGCTTGCGCAGTGGCAGGGCGGCCTGCCAAAACACCACTTGTAGCCATACGCCAACCGCCAAACCAATCAGTCCCAATCTTGTCGCATAGTCCAAGACAATGTTGTGTGGGTGTGACAGACTTGACTCCATCCAGGCTTCCGGCAAAAGATAGCGGTTTCTGTATTGGTACAAAAAGTTGTCGAGACCAACACCTACTATAGGGTGATCTCTTATCATCATCAGCGCGCTTTGCCACAACTTGATGCGCACGACCGAAGTG
>JBGSMF010000489.1:0-2507 GCA_041740315.1 Thermoflexales bacterium | reverse complement strand
AGAAAAGCGCGCCCAACCAGCGTATCAGTATCGCTCTCGTAAAGCATATACACAGCCGGCTCACTCCCGGCAGCTAAAAAATCCTCCGAATACCAAATCAACATATAGTCATGCGAACGAGTCATGTTGTGACGGGGCGGTCCGAGCAATTCGCTTCCTTCCGGCTCAGGCCAAAGAATAATAGGCATGAATGTGTCCAAGTTGACCCACCCTTCAAGTGTATTCACAGGGCGTGAATTCGTTGCAACACATCCACACAAGAGGAAAATTAAAGCTAACACGACAAGTCTTTTCTGCAATCTAGCCCCCTGCCCATCAATACGCCGGATGCCACAAGATTAACAAAAGCGTGGCCGCCCACAGAGCGGCCACGCTTTTGTTGTACACCATGCCTCTTGATCAAGGCGGTGGCTTGGTCGGGCCAAGCGCAACAATCTTCCAGAGCGCTACCGTTGCCCCTGCCACACCGAGAAGCTGTAGCAAATAGGGTCTCAGCCTTGCCTCCTCACGCTGAAGGATCTGTGATCCCTCCCGCTGCGTCATGTAACCCTGCGCAACATTGCCAGCCACATAGTTTTGTGCATAGTCAATTGCATCTAATATGGGAAGCATGTTGCACAGAATGACAACCAAACCTATAACACCCATAAAGACAACAACGGCGCGCGCGCCTTTCACAATTAATGGATAGATCATACTTCCTCCCATTAACAATGTGCCCAGCGCGCCTGTTTATCGAGAGACAACAAGGCCAAGATCCTCCATTATAGGAAAAGTAGGAGGCACCACAATAGCCGATAGATCCAAGTGAACCGATGGCGCAACTTTTGCAAGACGTTGGCGAATGACCGAGCGGGTAACATCTACGAGGAAAACATCGTTGTTGGCGATCAGCTGATTATAGTCAGCAGCGGCAACCACCCCTTCGACGCTGATAAAACCCCTTACATCGGTTGCGCCATGTTCGGCAACTCTATCCAGGATACTTTTGAGACGAGCATCCTCAATCAGTTGTCCGCCTGTTGGCGCGCCGCCCACTGTTACACGACTACCATCTTTTGCCATAACGCGCAAGGTAAAGCCGTTTACGTTGAGATGTGTTGCGGCCACCCAGGCTCGAAAGTCATCGAGTGGGAGAGGGCGATTGAAGGTGACAATTACCGCAAAATCTTTCAAGCCATCCTGGAAAAGTTGGGCCGTCAAAGCTTTGTTGAGGGCCACATAGTTCTGTAGCGATTGAATCGTGTCAGCCTTGTACTCTACTTGAGCTAAAGAATAACCATCTGACTCCGTCCAGATCTGGTACTGCCAGTCTTGAAAGGTTTCACTGGCAACCGGTTGGGGGGGAGGAGGCGCTGCAGAAACTTGTGCAAGTCCCACCATTATTGCACCTGCAAAGAACGCCAAGGCCAGCAGATAGATAGCGATTTTTCTCTGAATTGACATAGCTCCACTCCTCTGTTATCGGATAGGAATACCCTTTTCTCTATTGAAATTGGTTGCTGCTGTTAAAATAGAATTTACTCAGCCACTCTTTACACCCCGGCAAGGCACACTTGTAGGCATCATAATTCATTTCGCCGCCCAACCTCGCACCTCCGCGCTCATATGAGCGGTCTTTATACTCTGCGCCAGCATAATAATCGTAGTTGGCAACCAAGCCATACGGATCTGTATTCCAAATCCTCACTTCATTGTGACCAGTAAAGTTTTCTCCGGAGCAATTTGCTGACTTGGTTTCCAGGGAAGGATAGGGATAATTGGTCCACCAATACCCTATAGCCGTCACATTGACAAAACAATTCGTATCTTGTCTGAACGCATGATAGACAATTGAAGTCCAATTGCCTGCGCTTCTCAACGCTTCAATCCGTTGCGAACTGTACCGAAAATTATAAGCTTCCACATCAAGATATCGGCTTAGCCAGTTATCCTCAACAAATTGCGCCCACTTTTCTCCAGAATTTGGCGACCAGAATTGAGCACCCGAGAAGCTACCAAGATACGACCAAGCAAAAGCCACACCTGTTCCCAGGCTAATTATCACAGCCGCCAAGATGAGCGTTGTAATCAGTTTAACCTTCATGCCAACCCCCTTGTGCATTTGAGCAAGACTTGGGATTCTACTGAGAGACAATAATACCCATGCACAACATCAACATTGCGCAAAATAAACTCGGTTCTATGCATTCAAACCTCCTGCAATTTGATACTCACCGATCTTGTTGGTAGCAGACCATAGCTTATCACACCTCAAGCAGTTTTGTCAGTAGGGGAAACCCTACTTTATGTGGTAGGGAAATCCCCACTATCAGCACGCCTGGCGCGCTCTGTCAATTAGTGCGCTGAACGCCCCGTCACGCAAGGCCTGATTAACGTGGCATACAGCGCGAGGCAAAGTAGCGCCCCTACCCCCGCCCCCACACATCCTCCCCCAATCCTGACCCACTGTAATGTCCGGCTGGCCTCATCAATAGCCTCTCGAAGCTGTTCGGCAGACCAAACGT
>JBGSMF010000488.1:0-1980 GCA_041740315.1 Thermoflexales bacterium | reverse complement strand
CAGAAGAGCCACGCTGGCGGCGGTCTGCTCAAACATTGTTGTGCACCCCACGATTTTGAAATTGCGGCTGGCAATGGCTATTGCCATTTCTTCTACCCATCCCTGCGCCTGTGCCTCTATGTGTTTGTACTCGGCCGCCGTGAGTCGAAGAGGGTAAAGAGTTGGAGGGAGCGTGCTGTCAATTCCAGTTGGCGTGGCAGATCGTGTTTGCGTCTCCAGTATCTTGTCCGCGTCATATCCCAAAGGGGGGATTTGATAAGCCGCAGCAGCGAATACCCGCTCTCCTAAAAGGACATCGAATTTGGGCAAATCGGCGATAGCTCTATAGGCCTGGACGCCGACGGCTGCCGCAAAGTCCAGATTTGCGTAAAGCACGTTTACTCGAAAACCAGCTTCCCTGGCGCAAGCTTGTAGTAAATGCACAGCCAGCGATGGTATATGTGCGACTACAAAGGGGGGAACGATGAGTAACACGTCTCCATCGGATACAAATTTGGATAGATACGGCATCAGCCTTTTCTCCTGATCTAATGGGCAGTTTTGATTGCTTCGGCTTCAAATTCTAGCACGAGTTCAGGTTCGGCAGTGGCCAGCGGGACATAGTGGTGTTGGTCAAGCCGCACCCCCACCTTGTGCGCTATGGCCCACTCAATCTCCGGGGTAGGCTCACAACGTCGGCCGACTAGAGCGACTGAGGCCTGCGCTCGACTGAGTTGATATTCTGCCTGTGTGCCGGGCAGTTTTCGTGTGTCGCGCAGCACAAACTCTTCCGGCGCTTGACGGATGACCTCCAGCACCGGGCGCTCCTTCACCCTGAATTTGCCGAAGAATAGAGTGATTGTCTTGCTTGTCCAATCTGAACGCCAGGCAGCAATTGCATCTCTAAACCGGACAATAACCTCGGGATATTTTAATGAGTCACATTCATAGTCGGCCGTAAAGTGGTAAGCGACCTTGGCAACACTTGTCCCCTGCGGCAAAATCATCTCATAGCTTGGTAGTGGTTGGATATTCTTGATATTGTACTTTTCGGGACTATCAAAGTAGGAACTAAAACGGTCCAGGCTCAAGGGTGAACTCACAATGGGAGGCTGAAGGTGATGCAATAATGACATCAAAGCAATCATCTCTTCATATTCTACGAGTTGATCACCTGGGAAGCTGTACAAAAGATTCCAGTTGACCAACATTCCTAGCGAACGTGCATAGCGCAGCAATCTGATATTTTGCGCGGCTGTTGCGCCCTTGTTCATTCGTTTCAACAACGAGGTCGACAACGACTCAACGCCAGGTTGGATAACTGTGATTTTGGCTTGCAGCAGATTCCGTAATTGTTCTAGCGAGAGGTTGGACCTCAACTCGTAAAATATTGTTGCTTCAGGCCACTCTTCCATCAGCTTGGGCAGTTCGGGCAGCAATGTCTTGAAAAAAGTGTAGGGCATCACATTATCTGCCATCATAATCAGCACTGAGGGCCAGGGGTGATTGGACAATAATTTTTTCAATTCAGCCAAAACCTTTGTCGCTGATTTCTCCCGAAAACCTATCCCAAGACCGTTCAACCCGCAAAAAGTGCATTGGCGCTTTTCTCCCCACCAGCAACCGCGGCTGCTTTCGTATGGAAGATGGATCATTTCAGGGCGGGCTGTTACTTCGGGCAAATAGTGCTTGAGTTGGGTATAGTATTCGCCAAAGTCAGGAGGAGGCAATGAGTCCATATCGGTAACAGGGTGGCCAACCCATATTCGCTGATCAGGGTGTTCACCAGCCAACACCTGCCGCACAAAGGCCACAAAGCTATGCTCGCTTTCGCCCGAAAAGACATAGTCTATCTTGTCGCTGAGTGACGCCACCCCCTCGGCCATCTCTCCTTCGCAATTGGGACCGCCGATGATCGTCACGATGTCAGGGCGCAGTCGCTTGATGCTGTTCAGAAGAGCCACGCTGGCGGCGGTCTGCTCAAACATTGTTGTGCACCCC
>JBGSMF010000487.1:0-32045 GCA_041740315.1 Thermoflexales bacterium | reverse complement strand
GGGGTGCACAACAATGTTTGAGCAGACCGCCGCCAGCGTGGCTCTTCTGAACAGCATCAAGCGACTGCGCCCTGACATCGTGACGATCATCGGCGGTCCCAATTGCGAAGGAGAGATGGCCGAGGGGGTGGCGTCACTCAGTGATCAGATAGACTATGTCTTTTCGGGCGAAAGCGAGCATAGCTTTGTGGCCTTTGTGCGGCAGGTGTTGGCTGGTGAACACCCTGATCAGCGAATATGGGTTGGCCACCCTGTTACCGATATGGACTCATTGCCTCTTCCTGACTTTGGCGAATACTATACCCAACTTGAATGTTATTTGCCTCAAGTAGCAAAATCGGATCAACTTGAATTGGTCTATGAGAGTAGCCGCGGTTGCTGGTGGGGAGAAAAGCACCAATGTACTTTTTGCGGGTTGAATGGCGCGGGCATAGGCTTTCGTGCCAAATCAGCAACAAAGGTTATCGCTGAAGTCAAAAATTTATTGCACCAACATCCTTCCAAGTTGGTCAATATGACCGACAATATTATGCCTTATGCCTTCTTTGAGACATTACTGCCAACGTTGACAAGCCTGGCCGCCGAAATACCTTCATTGAGGATATTCTATGAATTAAAGGCGAATCTGTCATTAGAACAAGTGTTAAACTTGATGAAAGCTGGTATCACACAGATTCAACCTGGTATCGAATCACTTTCGACCTCATTGTTAAGGCGAATGAGTAAAGGCGTGACGGCCATACAGAACATCAGGCTATTGCGTTATGCTCGCATGACAGGCATGTCTCTTTTTTGGGCGCTGTTGTATGGATTCCCAGGCGATGAATTGCGCGAGTACGAAGAAATGTTGGCCCTATTACCGTTGTTGCATCACTTACCCCCTCCTCAGGCGCTTGCTCACCTGAGCATAGAGCGATTTAGTCCTTATTTTGACCATCCCGAAAACTATGGCATAGATAATGTCGAACCTGCCATGGCTTACAAAATGATTTTGCCGCCCAAAGTGAACACAAATCGTATCGCTTACCACTTTAGTGGCGACTATGAATGCGATTCGCACAAACACCCCGAATTTATGAAAGAGGTCAGGGAAGCCGTAGCTGCCTGGCGTTCAGATTGGACAAGCAAGACAATCACTCTATTCTTTGGCAAATTCAGGGTGAAGGAGCATCCAGTGTTGGAGGTTGTCCGTCAAGCGCCGGAAGAGTTTGTGCTGCGCGACACACGAAAACTGCCCGGCACACAGGCAGAATATCAACTCAGTCGAGCACAGGCCTCAGTCGCTCTAGTCGGCCGACGTTGTGAGCCTACCCCGGAGATTGAGTGGGCCATAGCGCGCAAGGTGGGGGTGCGGCTTGACCAACACCACTATGTCCCGCTGGCCACTGCCGAACCTGAACTCGTGCTAGAATTTGAAGCCGAACCGAATATTCGCTAATGCGCCATCGCACGCTCAATATTAGGATCTTTTCGTCATCGCTTTGCTAATCAATCTGGAGAAAAACAAATGTCTTATCGCCCTTTACTGATTAATGACGGAGAAATACTTCTCATTGTGCCTCCATTTGCATTTGCAAATATAGCTTCATTGGGGGCTCACATACTTCAGGCGTGCGCCAGGCAGGCCGGCTTTGATGTGAAGGTAGCATATGCCAACTTGCACTATGCGGCAATGATCGGCCATTATGCTGCTATGCTTCGCGCGCCTATGGAGATTCTGGCTGGAGAGCGGCTTTTTGCCGCCTCTGCTTATGGGGTGCCCCCACTTGGATACGGCGCGAATGAGTTGACGGATTCCTCCACCTTGACCGGCGCGGCAAACCGGGATAGCCAAGGCCAGAAAAGCGCATACTCTACGCTCAAAATTGACCCGTCTCTACTACAGCAATTAGAAGCTCAAATAAATAATTGGGTCGAAGAGGTAGCAGGGGGCATAGTTGAACAAAACTTTAAAATAGTAGGCTGCACGACAATGTTTCAGCAAACAGCCGCCAGCATTGCTTTGCTCAACCGCATCAAGCATTTACGCCCAGAGATTGTGACTATTATTGGCGGGGCCAATTGTGAAGGCGAGATGGCCGAGGGGGTGGCCTCTCTTAGCAACCTTGTGGATTATGTCTTTTCTGGCGAAAGTGAGCAGGTTTTTGTGAATTTTCTGCAGCAATTGTCCACCGGGCGGCGGCCTGCCAATCGAATATTTTATGGCCAGCCAGTCAAAAATCTTGATTCCCTCCCCCCCCCTGAATTTGGTGAATATTATGAGCAGTTGGATTATTATTTACCTCAAGTCATCGAGCGCCCGGAAAAAATAGAATTGGCCTACGAAACCAGCCGAGGATGTTGGTGGGGAGAGAAGCACCGCTGCACTTTTTGTGGGCTGAACGGTATGGGTATTGAATTTCGCGCCAAGTCATCGGAAAAGGTGATAACAGAACTAAAAACGTTGCTATCGGCCCATCCTTATCCCACCCGTCTAGTACAAATGACAGATAATGTTATGCCCTACACTTTCTTCAAAACACTGCTCCCCGAGTTGGCCGAGTTGGTCAAAGAATTTCCCGGTGTGAGAATTTACTATGAACAAAAAGCAAACCTGACGTTTGAGCAAATTCAGCTCATGATGGAGGCCGGGATTTCACACACTCAGCCGGGCATAGAATCGCTCTCTACACCGCTATTGAGGCGAATGAACAAGGGCGTCACAGCAGCTCAGAACATTGCATTGCTGCGCTATGCTCGCTCGGTGGGCATGTCAGTTGATTGGAACATTATGTGGGGATTTCCCGGCGATCAGCGGCGCGAATACGAGGAAACATTGGCGCTCATTCCGTTGCTGTGCCACCTCGAGCCACCCATTAGCGCTAGCCATATGCGAATTGACCGTTTTAGCCGCTATTTTGATCATCCTGAGGATTATGGGATCACCCATTTACGCCCTTTACCCAGTTACCAGATGATTTTACCGCCGGGCATTGATGCGTCCAAGGTTGCCTATTACTTTACTGGCGAGTACGCCTCTTATTCGCATGAGAAACATGACATCGTGCTTGAAATCAAAGACGTAATATCAAAGTGGCAAGCCGCATGGGATGAAAAAGCAACACACATCACTCTATTCTTTGGCAAGTTTAGGGTAAAGGAATCACCCGTCCTCCAAGTGCTTCAGGCGAATGGCAATTTTTTGCTACGTGACACACGTGGCCTGGAAGGAACGCAAGAAGAATATTTGCTAACCCAGGAACAGGCATCGGTTGCCCTTGTAGGCAGACGATACACACCCACGCCTGAAATGGAATGGGCGATCGCGCGCAAAATAGGCGTTGTAATTGATAATCATCAATATGTTCCATTAGCTACTGCGACACCTGAGCTTTTATACGAATTCGAATCGGCGGCAAGATCATAAAGAATGATGTATCATAAACCGAAAGTTGAATGTGAGTATATAATAACAGGAACTCGGCCATAACTCCGATGAGATATTATGGGCGAGCTGCAGCGGGTGAGAAACTGTTGCTCCGAGTCTGTACGGCTAAATGGTGTTTTGGCACCCCAGGGCGCCCCATAAGGACTTGACAGTGAGGGTAATTTAGTATATTATATAAGACAGGTTCTCTTATGTTCATATAATTATCACACCATAACCTAAATGGTGGAATGTTATACACACAAAAGGTGTAACCATTAGGCCCTCTTGAAACTATCTTCATAAACCAACCTTTATGTAGGCAACGACCCAAGGGAGATAAAAATGTCACGCGAAAGCGCATACCAATTCATGGAAAAGGCATACAACGATCATGAATTCCGACAGGGGCTACAAAGCCAAGCCAGCATGGAGGATATAGTTGCTTGCGCGACTCAAGTTGGGTACGAGTTCACAGCCCAAGAATTGCAAGAAGTTGCCGGCCAATTCTATGAAAGTCATGGGATTGAACTCAGTGAGGATCAACTTGAAGATGCTGCCGGAGGGATCGCCATCGCAACCACTAATGCGAATATAATTTTCCCCTAAGATTGGTACAATTCCTGAGACAATCTGGCATAGGATAGTGGGGCTTGATCAGCTGGAAAAGCCAGCCAGAGAGGAATCTCAAAATGGGCTGTCTTTTCAGGTGCAAGCTTACACCAACTGAAGGTTTATCCTGCGCATCCTTGTGCAAATCTATCCATTGTTAGAACCAGCAAAAATCATCAACCGCTAAATCCAAAGGGGCAATTTTTGGCTCTGCAGTCTGGGGTGCCATTGAAAGCAAGATAGATAATGGTGATGAATCAGATGATTTTGCAGAGGAAAGGGGGTGGTCTTTTAACCAATTGTAGAGAAACCACGATCTATCAATGTTACAATCCGTTTCCCCCAAAAAAAATAGTTACAACAAGGAGATAAAAAATGTCAAAAGAGAATGCATATCAGTTCATGGAGAAGGCCTACAACGACGAAGGACTCCAAAAAGAATTGCAGAGCCAGACCTCTCTCGATGCTGTAGTTGTCCGCGCATCTGAGGCCGGGTATGATTTCACTGCCCAAGAATTGCAAGAAACCGCCCCCCGGTTTTATGAAGATCACGGCGTCGAACTCAGTGAGGACCAGCTTGAGGATGCGGCGGGTGGTGGCGTCGTCGTCGCGACTTTTGTGAAGAACGCGGCCTAATTTCGACGACTAGCAGCTTGCTGGAGAGGAAATATCGCAGGCTGGCTTTCTGTAGCCGACACACCATCGGTAGATATAGGAACCTGCCCTACACAAGGTCTTCCACAATCTGCTGGATAATCGAATACTAGGATAAAGCACGTCTCGCGCGTAACAAGCTGAGACGTGCTTGCTTTTTACGAGTTAGATGGTGCAGAAATTAAAATTCAAAAATCACTTTAGCGCCCAGAGACTAGAACCAGATATTGTTTTTCTGCTCTCCGAGCAAAAAGGAAATGTTGTGTTGAAGGGGCGCATCTACTATTTATTGGCGCCATTGTTGAATGGTTCCCACACGATTTCGGATATAGCCGGGAAACTGCAAGGGAAAGCGGCGTTACTGGAAATCCACTATGCTGTAACACGTTTGATGAACAAGGGGTACGTGGTCAAAGTCCAGAATGAACTGCCAGTAGACTTGGAAACACTGTGCCATTCTCTGGATGTGGGTATAGATGCAGCTCAAGCCCGATGGGCTAACACAAAGGTTTTTGTAGCTTCTACTAATTCAATCCCCACAGACCCTCTAGTTAAAATTCTACAGGCCAATCATATCCAGGTCAGCGGCCAAGAGGCAAATGCAGACTTGCTTGTTGTATTGACTGCCGATTACTTGCAACCCGAATTAGAGATATTCAATCAGGCATTTCTAGAACGCCGGCAAGCTTGGATGCTAATCAAGCCGGTTGGCACAACCTTTTGGTTAGGACCTACCTTCCAACCAAATCAATCGGGTTGCTGGAATTGCCTTGTCCAACGCCTAAAAATTCATCGGCGGCTGGAGTCATTATTCCAACTAGATGACAATATCAGGCCGCTCTTGCCGTCATTGAACTCTTTTCCCGCAGCGCCAGAAGCAATATTGAACTTGTCTGCTACAGAAATCATAAAATGGGTCCTTCTCGGTGAAAACAGGGTATTGGCAGAGAATATAGTGACACTTGATACCATTACACTCAAAACCGAAAAGCATGTCTTTGTCAAGCGTCCGCAGTGCCCTTGTTGTGGAGATCCGAGTTTGGTGGCAAACAGAATGCAACAACCCATTGTGCTAAAAAGCCAAAGAGCTTTTTTTACCATGGACAGTGGGCATCGTACATTATCGGCCGATGAAACCGTCGCGCGGCTTGAACATCATATTAGCAAGATTACGGGCATCGTTGAAACATTGCAGCGAAAAGACACTAACAACTTGGGAATCATCAACACATACTCTTCTGGGTTGAATGTAAACTATCAAGCCAAAAGTTACCGCGGGTTGTACAGCCTATTACAAAATCAAGACCTTGGGAAAGGCATAACGACTTCTCAAGCCAAAGCAAGTGCTCTGTGTGAGGCAATCGAACGATATTCAAGCTCATTTCAAGGTGATGAATATCGGATCAAGGCGAGTTATCTCGAACTGGGCGCACGTGCCATTCACCCAAATGAATGCATGCGTTTTAGCGAGGAGCAATACCTGCATGCAGATGAGTGGAACAATCAGTCACGCCGAATGGCTTTTAACTGTGTTCCTCCGCGTTTTGACGAAACGGCAGAAATCGAGTGGACACCTGTTTGGTCATTAACGTGGAATGAATTCAAATACTTGCCAACAGATTATTGTTATTACAGATACACAGGTGAGCACTTGTCATCTACACCGGCTTGCTCCAACGGTAATGCTGCGGGGAACTCTCTGGAAGAAGCTATTTTGCATGGTTTCATAGAATTAGCGGAAAGAGACTGTGCCAGCGTGTGGTGGTATAATCGTGTGGAGAGGCCTGCAGTGGATTTGGCTAGCTTTGGAGACTCGTACATCGAAAGACTGCAAGTTTATTACAATTCGATCAACCGTGACCTTTGGGTTTTGGATATCACGAGCGACCTAAACATTCCAGCCTTTGTAGCTTTGTCTCGAAGACAAGGGACAAAACGAGAAGATATTATCTTTGGCTTCGGAACATGCCTTGATCCACGGATCGGCATTTTGAAAGCATTGACCGAGTTGAATCAGTCTCTAGGTTTATTCCTCTCTGTGGAAGATGGCGAGCTGCCCCAAGGAAATAAAGAAGCTGCACAGTGGTGGCAGACGGCAACAATAGAAAACCAGCCATATCTGTCGCCTAAACAAGGAAGCAAGCCTAAGACATATTCAGACTATCCTCGTCAATGGAGCGACGATATCAAAGATGATGTTATGTTGTGCGCGCGCATTGCCAAGCAGCACAACCTAGAAACTCTAGTACTTGATCTAACACAACCAGATATCGGGCTGAATGTTGTCAAGATCATTGTGCCTGGGCTGCGGCATTTTTGGAGACGACTGGGACCAGGCCGTCTGTACGATGTGCCTGTTGAGTTAGGTTGGCTGGATAAACCTCTGCCGGAGAATGAGATGAACTCGTTCTCGATCTTCATCTAATTAGTGGAACCGTAAACATCAGTTGAGCAACGAAAGTGTGGAATCTCGGTTTTGGGAGGTCGAGAAACAAGGTCAAGATAACATTGCTATATGCGCGATACAGCGTCCAATAAACTTGGAGGGAACCTATGAAACTCTCTTTCAGAGAAGGTGCTGCTTTATTGGTAAATGACTCGAACACACAAGCCACTCTACAATGGGAGCACGTTGGCAAAAGAATGGTGGTGGATTTTAAACGCCTTACGCCCGGAATACTGCAAGCTTTTCAACAGATGGCAAATGGAGGCGCCACAAGCCAAGAGTTGGTAGACGGGGTGGCTAAAACCGATGGTTTTCTTGCCGTATTTCAACTGCAAGCTTATCTAGCCAAGTTTGAAAAAGCCTTGCTCCTAAACCGCACAATCTTTTATGACGACCATCCCTTCGCCACTCTTGCACCTAAATCACCCTACTATCAGTACCAGGAATTTCCCCGCACCCCAGAACAGAAATACACATTGTCTCGCTTCGCCTACTGGCACCGCGTGGGTGAGCAAATGATTTTGGAATCGGCACTCGGCCACGCACGCCTAGTCTTATATGCTAGTCAGGCAATCGTTCTTATCAACGCATTGGGGAAACCTTCCAGTTATCAAGAGTGGCTGGAACAATTCCCGACACTGGTGCCATCAGTCTTGAAACCGCTCCTCAATTTCATGTTGAATGCCGGCTTGTTATCAGAGGTGGATGAGGCTGGATATATCCAAGAGGACAAGGATGAGACTTTGTATCAGTGGGAATTTCACGATTTGCTTTTTCACACCCAATCCCGCCTGGGGCGGACTCTTGAAGCCGTGGGTGGAACATATCGTTTTTGGAACAAGATCCAATCCTTGCCAGCGGTAAAACCCAAAATGTCGGATGTATGCATTCCATTATACCGCCCCGACATTGAAAAACTCAAGGCGACAGATATTCCCTTTACACAAGTCTTTGAACAAAGAAAGTCTATTCGAAAACATGGAGAAAAGCCCATAACAGATAAGCAGCTGGGTGAATTTTTATACCGTTTTGCGCGGGTCAAAGAAATGTATGACATGGAGCTGACAATAAATGGGCATACGGAAAAATGGTCAATGAGTAAACGTCCCTATCCTAGTGGTGGGGGAAGATATAGCCTAGAACTCTATGTTATAGCGCACAAATGTGAGAATATTCCCTCAGCTTGTTATCACTATTACCCCTTGGAGCATGCGCTTTACAAGGTGTCGGACCAAAACAGTTTGGTTGAAAGGCTTTTGGAACTGGGGCGGCCTAATCCGTATGACTTTCCAGATAATCCACAGGTTTTAATCACGATAGCAGCACGTTTTCAAAGATTGTTCTGGAAATATAAAGGGTTTGCATATGCGGTGCTGCTGAAGGAAAGTGGCATATTAACCCAGAGCATGTACCTAGTCGCTACAGCGATGGGGTTGGCGCCATGTGAAGTTGGTATAGGAGATGCCGAGTTATTTGCTAGACTGGTAGGTACAGACTATTATGCTGAGACATGCATTGGAGAATTTGTTTTAGGGAGTATGCCGGAAGATTAAAATTATGGGGAAGAATCCTATGACAAGCAACTCTGACCCACACCAACCAACAGTGTCAGAAATAATTGACTCTCAAGCCTACAATATCTGTGCCTCTACATTGATTTTTCCTATCAAGCTCCCTTTTCCGCCGGAAGCCCATGTTGCTACTTGGCGGAGGTATATAGAAACCGGCAAAGAAATAGGGCTTTGGATCACGCTAAAAACACGCCTGGCGCAACTCCAATTTCCTGTTCGCTCAAATATTAGCAACGATTCGGATGCATATCGGGCAGCGACGCGAAAGGGAGCGCCTACAGCGGGAATGCTTGAAGCCACCGGCCTGGTTCTCCAGCAACCGGAATTGTTACACCTCAATATCCATCCGAGCATAGCTGGGGATATTCCAGTTTTGACCACGCCCAGCCGCGCAGATTTTGTATCCCTTGTGCAGGCATTCACCAAAAAGAATGAGCCCGTTCCTATTCCAGACTCCATGGGGGCTTGTACGGTAGTAGGTTATAACAATTGGGACCGCATCCGCGCTTATCGGGAACAGTGGGAAGCCAAGAACCCGGCCAATTGTTCTGAATCTGCCTGGCAAGCCGAGTTCAAACAATTGATTCCTCAAACGCGCCTTTACCAAGACCGTTTTATGATTCTGAGTAGCGGTTCATATAGTAGTGTGTCTGCTGATGAGCTTGGACTTGGTGAGGATGAGTGGCGGCGGTTGTCCATGGCCATTCGGTTGGGGCACGAATGCGTTCATTATTCCACCAAGCGTTTTTTTGGTGTAATGCGCAATCACGTTTTTGATGAGTTAGTGGCGGACTATGCTGGCATTGTGGCGGCCATTGGCTATTATCGCGCTGACTGGTTCTTGCATTTTATGGGGCTAGAGTCTTTTCCCAAGTACCGAGAAGGTGGGCGGCTACAGAACTATGTGGGAGACATGCCAAGGTCTGGTGAAGCCTTTAGAGCCATACAAGCTCTGGTAAAAATGGCGGCTGAAAATTTGCAGGAATTCGACATTAAGCTGAGGCCCAGTTTACGCGGAATGGAAGATCATATATTGGTGTTACTGGCAATAACTTGTTTGACATTGGCAAAATTGGCGTCGAATGATGCCTGCCATCAAATCATGCAAACTTTGAATGAGCTGCAAGAGCAACAAAGGGAAAAATAACTATGAGCAAACAAATATTTCGTCAAGTAGCATTGGAACGACTCTCCTCCCCGGAGCAACTCGATATGTTACTACAGGTAACGGATTCCAAAAGTTGGTTGTCATTGGCGGCTATGGGCCTGCTGCTGGTCATGGTTATCGCGTGGAGTATTGTGGGGCAAATTCCAATCGAGGTTTCCGACCCTATGCTCTTGCTCAAAGTCGGCAGTGTCAAAAATATAACTTTGACTCATGATGGACAAATCGTTCATATCTATGTAGGAGTGGGCGATGCCGTTCGAGAAGGAGAACGAATTGCCACAATTACTCAATTGGATACAACGGAGACTCGAGATATTTCCAGCCCCTATACTGGAAAAATTTTGGAACTCAAAGCGGGTGTGGGCGACCTGGTCCATCCAGGATCCTCTCTGATGAGTCTTGAACTTGTCGGCGATGATATCGAACTGGAAGCTATTATGTATTTGTCCCTAACAAACAGCAAGAGTGTAATATCAGGCATGCCTGTAAAAATAGCGCCGGTTACTGTTCGGCCTGAGGAATATGGGTATCTATTGGGAACTGTAAAATCAGTAGGCGAATTTCCCTCAACTCATGAAGGTATGTTACACACTCTAGGAAGCGAAGAGCTAATTAGCGCTTTGGTCACCGAGCAAGCTCCCATCGAGGTTCATATAGCCCTATGGCAGGACAAAACAACAGTGAGTGGATACAAGTGGTCATCGTCAAATGGGCCAGATTTCACGATAGATAGCGGCACATTGGGTTCAGCTAGCATCACAGTTGCCCAGTTGCGCCCCATTGATTTGGTCCTCCCGATAAAGTAAAAAGTTATTGCACAGGAATTGAAAAATGGAACCGCTCACTAAACCTACTTGGAAAGACAAATTGAAGAGTCTACCTCCTTTCTCCTGGCGCAAACAGCGCGCCAAGACTCCAACTGTGTTGCAAATGGAGGCGGTGGAATGCGGCGCCGCTTCGCTGGGCATTGTATTGGGATATCATGGCCGCTTCGTCCCACTAGAAGAATTACGGGTTGCATGTGGCGTGTCCCGAGATGGCAGCAAGGCCAGCCATATTGTCAAGGCCGCGCGCAAATATGGTTTGATGGCCAAAGGATATCGTTATGGCCCACAAAGCGTAAAATCACTGTCCATGCCAGTTATTGCCCACTGGAATTTTAATCATTTCCTTGTGGTTGAGGGTTTTCACAAAGACACAGTGTATCTCAACGACCCTGCTACAGGCCCCCGCACAGTCCAGTTTGAAGAATTTGACCAATCATTTACGGGGGTTGTGCTCGTATTTGAGAAAGGACAAGATTTCAAAAAGGGCGGCAAGAAGCCAAGTCTGATAAAAGCTTTGTATCAACGATTGAAGGGAACGGAAGGCGCTCTAGCATATGTTGTTTTGGCTAGTCTGGCCCTGGTAATTCCTGGCCTAGCGATCCCAATTTTTAACCGGGTCTTTGTTGATTTTTATCTTGTCAGTGGGCGGATAGATTGGGTATGGCTCTTATTGTTGGCGATGAGTGTAACAATAATTCTGCGCACAATTCTTACCTGGCTACAGCAGCATTACTTGTTGCGTCTGGAAACCAAATTAACACTTAGCAATGCCAGTCAACTATTATGGCACATTTTGCGTTTGCCAATCGAATTCTTTACTCAACGCTGGTCAGGTGATGTTTGTTCCCGTGTCGACATGAACGATCGTGTTGCTCAACTACTCTCTGGCGAACTATCCACCACCCTCCTCAACATCGTCCTGATTATCTTTTATGCGGGCTTGATGCTTCAGTACAGCGTTCCCATGACTTTGATTGGCATTGGCATTGCCATCCTCAACCTGATCGCACTACGGCTCATCTCTCGCAAACGCACTGATGCTAACCAAAAGCTTATTCAGGAAATGGGGAAAATGGCAGCTACAGCCTATAACGGGTTACAAAGCATAGAAACTATTAAAGCAACTGGCTCCGAATCTGATTTCTTTACCCGCTGGTCAGGCTATCAAACAAAGGTCATTAACACCAGCCAAGACCTGGGAGTTGCCACCCAGGTACTTTCTGTCATTCCCACTTTTCTCTACGCCACTACAATTGTTGCAATCTTGACCATTGGGGGATTAAGCATCATGAACGGGGAAATTACTATCGGCATGCTAGTTGCCTTTCAAAGCCTGATGTTCAGCTTTCTTAGTCCCGTTAATCAGATGGTTAATCTGGGCGGTCAATTGCAAGAGATGGAAGGCACTCTGAATAAACTTGACGACGTTCTGCAATATAGAATAGATCCGCAAGTGGAGATAGCAGAGTCTGTTGAGCAAGTATTGGCAGGCAAGTCCAAATTATCAGGTTTTGTCGAATTAAAAAATGTCACCTTTGGATATAATAGATTATCCCCTCCGCTGATAGAAAATTTCAACTTGAAGTTGGAACCAGGTAGTCGGGTCGCCTTGGTGGGTGGCAGTGGCAGTGGCAAGTCAACCATTGCCAGACTTGTCGCAGGTCTTTATGAGCCTTGGGATGGTCAAATTCTTTTTGATGCCAAACCACGCCGCCAAATCCATCGTACAACGCTCAACAATTCTCTATCAGTTGTCAGTCAAGAGATATTTCTCTTTAAGGGCCAGGTCAGAGATAACTTGAGCATGTGGGATGCTGGTATACCCGAAGAGGATATTTTACAGGCGGCAAAAGATGCTTACGTCCACCAAGAAATCTCAAGCAGGCCAGGTGGGTATCACAGCCTGATCGAAGAGGGAGGACGCAACTTTAGCGGAGGGCAGCGACAGCGATTGGAGATTGCACGCGCGTTGGTTAGCAATCCAACCGTTTTGGTGTTGGATGAAGCAACCAGCGCTCTCGACCCATTGACAGAGCAGATCATTGATAACAACCTGCGCCGGCGCGGTTGCACTTGCCTTATTATTGCTCATCGTCTCAGCACCATCCGTGACTGCGATGAAATTATTGTGCTAGATCAGGGCAAGATTGTGCAACGCGGAACTCATGAACAACTCTGGCGGTCTGGTGGCGCCTACACTCGCCTAATTCGTGCGGAGACACCAGAGTCCGAATTCTTGACCGAGTCACTATTAGAGAGTCTATACCAATGAGCCAAAACAAAAAATCTACCCCCCCAGCCCCCGAAGACAAAGAATCCGCATTGGAAGAACTTTTTCTTTTCCAGTTGCGTTATCGAGAAGGGCAATTAGTGGAAGTTGGCGCAAATAAGCCAATCCTGCTGAAAGATCAAGCTACCAGCTGGGTAGTCTATTCGGGTTATGTTGACGTGTTTGCTGTCGAGGTAAAAGATGGCATAGCAATAGGCCCACGCACCCATCTCTTTCGCATTAATGCTGGTCAAGCATTGTTTGGCTCTAACTTGGCAAGGACCGGTCACGTCAGCTTTCTTGCCATTGGTGGCAGCGAGACCCGCGTGCTCAAGATAGAAACCTCCCGCTTGCAACAAATGGGGCAAGAGGACGAATATAATCTTCAAGTCGCCAATTTGGTTGATTCATGGGTGCGCGGCTTGTCGTCATGTATTTCGTCGTCGCTGCCGCCTAAAGAATGCGTTCGTCTGGAAGCTGACCATGAGGTAGAATTGCCGGCTGGCGGAAGCATATGCGCGCAAAACCAAATCCTGTGGATTAAGCAGGAAGATGGTCAGTCTCACTTTATGGGAAATCCTAATTGGCCCATTTCCAAGGACAGTCCAGGCTTACCACTTTCCAATTACACTTGGGTTCAGGCCACCGACAAGAGCAAGCTAAAAGGCTTCTCCACAGATATTTTTATTTGCGCTGGCTCGAACTGGCTCGACCTGCAAAGCTTTTACCAGATTGCCCTTCATCATGTTGAGCTTAACTTACAGCAAATAGCACTTGCAGAAAAACAAAGGTTGCACGACAAAGCCATCGTCAACCAAAAAATTATCGGAGATGCATTTATCCACCTGGCGACAGCTCTAGCTCCAGCTGAAGAGCAAGCCCTCTTGGCAATTGACACCCAGGAACCATTGCTGCAGGCATGCCAGTTAGTCGGCGAAAAATTGGGATTAAAAGTGCAGGCGATACCCGAGGGTCGTAAGGGTCAAACAAAAATAGAGCCAATCGAAGAGATAGCCAAAACTTCAAAATTCCGCGTGCGACGTGTTGCTCTAAAGGGAAAATGGTGGCTGCAAAATCATGGTCCCCTGTTGGCATATCTGGCAGATAACAAACAACCTGTGGCATTGTTGCCATTGTCTGGGAAAAGGTACGAGTTACACAATCCATCTGCCCGTGCAAAAACTATAGTCACAGAGGAAATCGCAAACACATTGGATTACTTTGCTTACACATTCTACCGTCCCTTTCCTGACCAAGCCATAAATGCGTGGCAATTGATTAGATTCGGCCTACAGGGCCAAAGTGAACTGCGCACAATTGGCATCACAGGAATACTCGTAGGTGGGCTGGCGCTACTTGTCCCCATAGCTACCGGTGTTATATTTGACCGTATTATCCCAAGTGCGGAACATTCTCAGCTTATTCAACTTTGCCTCGTGCTGTTCGTTGGCGCAATCGCCTCGGCTTTATTTCAGGTGACTCAGAACATTGCCATTTTGCGTCTGCGCGGCAAATTATCACTAACAGTGCAGGCCGCTATTTGGGATCGTTTAATTACCTTGCCGGTTGCCTTCTTTCGCCGTTATACCACTGGCGATCTGGGAACACGGGTTATGGGCATCAGTGCGATTGAGCAAACTCTGTCAGAACCAGTCATCAGCGTTGTGCTTTCCGGCCTGTTTTCTGTATTTAGTTTTATGGTGCTGTTTTATTATGATGTTAGCCTTGCTCTAGCTGCAACTTGCGCGGTGGTTGTTCTAATTATTGCAACCATTTGGGTGGGTCGCATTCAGGTGCGCTATCAGCGGGAAATCGCCAAGCTGCGCGGCGAGATTGCAGGCATTGTTCTACAAGCCGTCACCGGAATTGCCAAATTCCGTATGGCGGGCGCCGAAGGACGCGCCTTTGCCTCTTGGGCCAAAGATTTCAGCCAATTGAAGCAAACAACCTACAAAGCTCGCAATACTGCCAACAATCTAACCGTTTTTAACGCGGGTTATTACATCATCATGTCAATGATCATCTTTGCTGCGGTTGCTTTTTCAGGACGCCGAGATTTGTCCACGGGCACATTTTTAGCCTTCAATGCCGCCTTTGTGCAATTAGTCACGGCTGTGCTGATACTTAGCACAACATCCATTGGCATCCTGAATATTCTTCCAACTTACGAACGAATTCAGCCTATCTTGCAGACGCTGCCTGAAGTTAATGAACTAAAAGCTTACCCTGGCGAGCTTGCAGGTCGCTTGGAAGTCAGCCATGTTTCATTTTGTTATAAAGATAATGATCCATTGGTACTTAGGGATGTCTCATTATATGCTGACCCAGGCGAATTTATCGCTCTGGTTGGTCCATCCGGTTCTGGCAAATCCACGCTATTGCGTTTACTGCTTGGTTTCGAAACACCAACCTCGGGAACTATTTACTATGACGGTCATGATATGACTGGGTTGGATATTCGAGAGGTGCGTCGGCAAATTGGCGTAGTCCTTCAAAATGGACAATTGATGACAGGCGATATTTTTACCAATATTATTGGTTCCTCTTTATTAACTCTAGATGATGCATGGGAAGCTGCCCGTATGGCAGGTTTGGAAGAGGATGTCAAACAAATGCCCATGGGATTGCATACGGTTATCAGCGCCGGAGGAGACACATTGTCAGGTGGGCAAAGGCAAAGGCTATTAATTGCTAGAGCAGTTGTGCACAAGCCCCGAATATTGTTTTTTGATGAAGCCACCAGTGCGCTAGACAATAGGACCCAAGCCATTGTGAGTAAAAGCCTGGAGAATCTACAAGCAACCCGGATCGTGATTGCGCATCGCCTAAGCACAATTATGAATGCAAACAGGATTTACGTGTTCCAAAATGGTCAAGTGGTACAAAGCGGCACATATAATGAACTCGTCAATCAAGAAGGGATATTCGCAGATCTAGCAAAGAGACAGTTAGTATAACCAATGGTGTTGGCGTGTTCGCTCGTCAACCCATTTCTAGGAAAGTAATGGCTGAGATACTGCAGTTCCGATCACTTGTCTGCTGGGCTTGTTCAAAAAGCGCATCGGCCAGCGACTGCCCCCGCTTTGGTTCAAGCAAAACAAGATCGTCGGTTATGGTTATTTGCACAAGACAGTTCCAATAAAGACCAAAAGGAGGTAGGGCAACCCCCAATCGCCACGGAAAATCTAGCTGCCAGATACGACAGCCGGAAGACAACTCTGGATTGGGGATCTCCCTATGTGCAAGCAGCACACAATATTGTCAGGACAGGTTACAAACCAGGCAGTGCGGGTGTTACAAGTTTCACAGTTGAGGATACTGCTCGACACATTTGGTGGGCAGTGGATGACAAACTCAAGATGGCCCAGCAATGGTTCGATGAAGCCATGCGCGGCCGCTTGTTACGAGCAGACGAAAATGATACATCACGTTTCCGTTTTACTGTTTGACGGGCGCTGGCACGCACGCCAAAGGCGGCCGCGAGCGGGAGGTCACTGTGAGCGACACGCACAGGCCGCTTTTGGTCGAGTTGCGCGAACAGGGCCTGGCGAATAAAGACGGCCACGTATTCCACCACCGGCAAACACTGGGCAATGCCTACGACGACGCGCGATCAAGCAATGGGTCGCTGAACGATACCATGAATTGCGCGCTGCCGGCCTGAGCGACAAGGAGGCTTGCCGCGCCGTTGCGAATGGCCTGGGGCGCGAACGGACATCGGTGCTGCGGCATTACCTTGCCAATTAGTAACTACTCAGCAGCCTGAGCGTCCTTCGACCTTGCTCAGGCTACGCGGCGCGTAGCCTGCTCTGTCGGCAGACAGGTCGAAGGGTGCAGGCTGAGTAGTTACGCCAATTATTGATTGGCCTTGCTCGGTGGACGGAGTAAAAGTGATGAATGAATCAAAAATGGATTCAGGGGTCGATCCACTGGATTCAGGGTCTGACAGAGATTTGACAGACTTTTCAAATACGTTTGGGATATTTGGATAGACCCCCCTAGCCAGGATTTGACCTGGATGGCTAAAAGGATTCTGCAAACCGACCAGGCAGACAAGCTGTGTGGTATACCAGCGCCACACCCGCCAAAGGCATCGTCCATTGTGCGTCGTGCCGCCAGCCAATTGATTGAGGGCTTGGCGCCTTGTGCGCTATGCCACCTTGAGCTTGTGAAACTGCTGTTTTGGAGGGGTGACGCCAGTCCCCTATTACAGCTTTTTGATTTGGGTGTGTTTCATTTCATTTGAAAGAAACCAGGTTTTTTCAGAAAAACCTGGTTTCTAGGCCAAGTTTCAACTCATTTGAAGCACACCCTTTTGATTTGACTTGCGCGTCAATCGAGGCTAGACTAGTTCGCGTCTCAAAACTCATAGGCAGGTATCCCTATACCTGCCGCTACCGTATGGGGATACGGTAGCTACGCAGGTTTTGAGACAGGCACTAGACTAGAAACAGTTTTGGCGCACGGGGATTGAAGCAATGGCCATACTTTATTCTGTCAGGCAAAGACCACGTTAACCCTTTGGGGAACGTGGTCTTTTTTATGCCTGTGGCAAAGCCACAGAACGCCTGCAAAAGTCGCAGGTTGGGCGCATACCCCATCGGAGAGCAAGCCAAAAAGCCAGGGCAATAACTTGCCATCGAGCGGCAAGATAGTCATATCCAGGATTCATACGGTTATGCTATGACCCAGCAGGGAAAGGGGTTCATTTTGGGTATAGAGGAGGCATGTATGCCCAAGACACATGGTGAACAAGGCATATACCAGGTTGTAGACCGGCTTTTGGCCCTGCGCGACCTGCTGAGGACAGAGCCGCAAACGCGCGAGCAAATTGCTAAACAATTGCCCGAAGATTATTCTAGTGATGAAGGCGGGTGGCGTAAGTTGCGGCGCGACTTGCATTACCTGGAATTGTGGGGGTATCAGGTAGTTCGCAACAAGGCAGCCAAGAGTTATTTTCTATCCAGGCCAGCGATAGAAAGCGATTGGACGGATGAGGAGCTTGAGGCGCTGGCGGCTGTGCGTGAAAGCTTTAAAGCAGGATTGCCTTACTCTAGCACTATCCAGGCGATTCTAGGGCGCATCGAGCAAGGTTTGGATAGCAAGAGGCGCAAACTGTTTGCGCGCAAGCCGCCCTTGACCATCCGCTTGGCGACGGTTGAGAAAATGCCGCCGGGGCATGCCGCGCAGAAAAAGCTGGAGGAGGCCATACGCCAATGCCAGCGCATAAGCTTTAAATACCGGCCGCTTGGAAGCCACGAGGCGACCATACACCCCGATGATGAGCCAATGACGATAGAGTTTCGGGACGAGCATTATTATCTTGTTGCCTATTGTTACGAAGCGCGCCGCCTATTAGAGTACCGTGTGGATCAAATTGTGCCCGGCTCGGTGCGCATCTTGCCCAAACGGGCCGAGGGCAACTGGAAACGTCAGGTGGTTAACTTTAAGTATCGCCTCAGCCCGCTATTGGCCACGCGCGGTGTGACGCCGCGTTTTGAAATGCTCACTTGCGATATCCAAGCCGATGGCAGCACGATTGTGACGGCGCAGGGATATGGCGATTTCTGGATCATCCGCGAGATTTTGCGTTACGGCGAGCAAGCCGAGATTTTAGGCCCGCCGGCGCTGCGGGAGCAGATCAAGCGCAAGGTTGAACAGATGATGGCGGTGTATAGCCGAGATGAGACTGTGCCAGATGAGGATGAGCAAAAACGGACATGATGTGTCCGGCTCGTGTGGTATGATAAGAGTAGTCAGATGGTCTGTTAGTCAGATAGTCAAATAGTCAAAAGAGGGGCGGCAAGTGAAGATTACGACATTGCCGGTGTATTCTAAACTGGCGGAGGAGGCTGAGGTTCGTGCTAGGCTCTTCCACAAGGTGGCGAGTTTGGCGATCTGAGCATAATTCAGTGTAGGAGGTGCCAATGGCCCAATTTGAAGAATTGTTATTTGCGCTTGGATGGGATGACCCAGAATCGGTAATAGGCGCTTACATTGCGCATATTGCAAACGGCGGGTTGACTGCTTATAAAACGATTTTTCAAACCGGCAAGAAACAAGGCGAGCCGGTCTATATCCACTTTCTCAATGGTGTTTTTACGGCTGAACGATTGCGACCCTTGCTCGACTTGAGCGATGATGAGACGCGGGTATTATACTGCGCCTATTCGGTTCACGACATTAACAAGTTGATTGAGAGCGACAAGTCATTTAACACTCTGGCGACCAAGGAGGCTATCCAAACCGAGTTGGAAAGGATCGGCGCTCCAGCTTTTTTCCCGGCCTATCTGGATCACTTGGAAGACATCACAACACTGATACGCTGCCATTCCGGGCATTATCACACGGCAGGCGAGTTGCTGGTCAAGATGCACAACCCGTACAAATTGGGGCGTGATAGGTTGGAACAAGTGTTGTGTCCGTTGATGAAAGCATTAGACACATTGGAACTCTCGACCTCTCTGACTGAGCGTGACAAAAAAGACGCCTTTCTCTCGTTTTTGAACAGCGTCACCGAGCGGCAATATGCCTTTGTTTATCATCAGGTCAGTGAGCAGCGTGGTTTGTTGACCAACATCATACACAATGAGGTTTATCATTACCTTGAGGATCGTTTCGGTTTGATACCTTTGCTTTTCTATCCCGACGGCGTGGCGTACTTGATAGACAAGGCTCAACCAATCGCATTGTCCGCCGATAATTTGTCAACCATTGGGCAGGCTGTGGCGCAAACGGCGGCCGGAATGTCTCGCGGAAACTTTGCCAAGTTCATCAGGTCTGGCAATCAGGGCATCAAGGTAGACAAGCAATGTCTTGAATTGGGAGTGTCGTCCGACGACATTTTCAGCATAGTGCATCGCCAGGTGATGGCAAAAGTGACTGGCAAGCGATTCAAGATTGAAGACAACGAAGCCAAAGCACGTAAAGAATTGCAAGAAGCATTGGACGGCCTTGAAGACAAAAAACTGGTCAAAGCGGTACGCGCCAAGCTTGCCGGAAATCTGTATCCAGCGACGCAAGCCGCAATGGGCGCGGCGGAACTATTGCGTTCGTATTACATCTTTCTGGCCAGTCACTTTAAGAAACAAATTGGCGATGCCTGGAAATACCTTTATGCCATGTTTGAGATTGGCCTAGAGGCGGCAGCCGTATATGATTTGTGCGACCCGCTCTATCAACGCGCTTATGTGGTAGCGCGTGATCTCGATTTGGAAATCGAATCGCTGTACGAGCGCATTTTGGCGGATGGGCACAAGGTGATGGGCGAAGGAAAAGCCAGCGAGGTTGCCTCATTGGGTGACTATGCCATGTTGGCAGATTACGTGGTGCGCAATGTGACTTTTTCGCCTGGCACAGAACGTAGTATGGATTTTGCAGTGGCGCTGCGCGGATATGTTGAGAATAATCATCGCCAGTGCTGTTACTGCGGCTCCGAGTTTTCTACAGCTAGTTGGATGGCTCCCCAAGTGCCACCGAATGTGGCTGTGCAGAGTTTCTCCAACCGGCTGCCGGGCGGATCGAGCCACGAGCCAAAACGTAACGTGTGCGATGTGTGCCGTGTCCAATTCACACTGGAAAAACTCACGCATCAATCGCTCAAGGGAATCAAGACGGTTTTCTTGCATCTATACCCGTACAGCTTTTACACCGATGTGTTCCTGGTTTCGCTGCGCGCCGAAGTGCAGAATATTCTGGCGCAAGATACCAACGTGATCTTTCCGAGGACTGACGATGCTTTTCAGCAATGGCTGGAAAGCGGACAAATGCGCCTGACGTTTACCACGCGCAACAAACAGGGCAAGCCTTATCAGAATGGTGTGGCATTGCCGCAATTCTCTGAAGCTATCGGCAACGTGTTGACGTTTCCATTGAATTGCCCAGGCGACAATGATTCGGAGCAATTCTTGTTTGCGCTGCAAAACGCTCTCTTGATTCAGCGTTTCTTTGGCTGCAAGGCGCTGCTGACCGAGTCGGCTGTGCCGATATTGGATGGCGCTGACTTTGGCGATCTATATGTAGACCATGTAGCATTGGGCTTTGAGGGACTTGTGCCGCAAAACGATTTCGATACTGAGAGGCTAAAAGGATTGTGGGACGATTTGTCCGCATTACACCGGCTGCGCAACGAACTTTACAATCCTCAACGAGAGGAGAATCCACTGTTGTCGTTGGCTGGCGCGCTGGCAGGTGATGGCCGGTTAGCTTTGTTTCATGCCGCTGACCGCCTGGTCGAGTTTAAGGCCGCGCAGCAGGACAAGGCAGACAAAAACAAGCGCGCCTGGCGGAGTATTTCTATTACCAAACGAATTCTGCCCGATGTGGGCAAATTAACGAAAGGAGGTAAATCTGTGAAACAATTGCAACAACTGGCCGAGATGGCGTGGGATGCGCACATCATTGGCCGCAGCCTGGAACGCAATTCGCTGCTCAAACCATTTGATATGCTTTTGGACGGTTTGGAAAGCAAGAGCGAAGCGTTTGGGCTAGATACCTTACATGCTCAATTGGTGGAGGACATTTTTCGTCACCTGGAGGCGATTGCGTCCGAAGAATACAAGCCTGGGCGCACCAAACGAGAAAAGGTCAAAGCGTATGTTGGCCTGTTTTTCAATGGTGTATTAGCCACAGCGTATCATGGCAACATCACTCGCTTGTTGGCTGATACTAAAAGCTTGCGTTCGGCTTACCTGTTCTACGTGCGTGAGCAAATTCCAGTCAAAGAGAAACCTAGTTCATAAAAGGAGATGGACCATGTCAATTTTAACTCAATATCAAGATCGTGTATTGCAGGCGTACAGCAACTTTCCGTTGGGACGCTATGTTAGCCTGGTTATCATTCGCAAGACCGAGTCTGAGGCGCTATTCCGCACTGAGGGAGCGGGCGAAGATTTGTGCAAAGAGTTTGTGCGTGCTGGCATAAAAGATGACGCGATCTTGCAGCGTGTAGTGATTACCAAGCGCAAGCAGATTGCCGTTGAGCGGCGCACCGGGCGCGAGATGTTGCGTGACAATGGTTTGCTCTATGCCAAAGACGAAAAGAGCGGCGTGTGCGCCTTGAATCGGAATAATGCTTGTGAAAAGTGCATTGACTGCATGCTTTACGGCTATGCCGTAGGCGGCGGCGGCGCTCAAAAGTCGCGCGTAATCACCGATGATGCTTTTAGCATGTTGGGTTCCGGCGTGGTCGCTGCTAAACGCACTGGCAATGCATTATATGACAACAGCACAATGCGCGACCCGGAAACAGGCAAGCCTTCTCAGGCCATCTATGAAGAGCCGTATGTCAAGCCAGAGACGCACTTTTTAGAAATCGAGACGCTCAAAGATGTGACATTGGGCGAATGGGTGTATGTCTTGGGCAACGTGTTGCGCAGCACGCGCTATGGGGCAGTGTCCAGCCATCAGGGACGGATGAAAAACTCGCTGGCCGGTGTGGTCTTTTCCAATTGCGAGATATTCAGCAATTTGGAACTCACCCAACATGTGTACGATTTGCTCAAAGCCAAAGACTCGGACCTCAGTTTCCCATTGCGCGATGCGGATGTCTTTGAAGCGACGGCAAAGGCCATTCAAGCTCTGATCAAAAATGTCGCCAGCGCCGATCCATTGGTCTTGGGGTTGGCCGAAGCGGCAAGTGTGCATCGCGCCATCGTGGGCGTATATCGCGATGCAGAGCGCGTGGCGGCGATACTGCGCGCCACTGAGCAAAGTTACTCTACCGACCGCAAAAAGGCCGAGGCGGCCCACGCCGAAATAGTGCGCCTGTTGGAGGCCGCCGGGGAGGCGGGTGATGAAGACGAGTGAAACCGCGCATATCTACCGGTGTGAAATCACATTTTGGGAACACACCTTTTTTGCCAGCCGCGAGATTAGCGCGTTTTATCAGACCGAGCCGCTGATTGGCAACTATGCGTTGGCGTATGCACTGGGACTGTGCGCCGCGCCATATCACAGCGACGCAACTGTGCGCTACAAACTGGATTTGTTGCCGCTGAATGAGCGGGGCATCTATGTGACGCCCGGCACTATTCTGGGCGAACCTCGTTTTGTGCTCAGCCAGTTCAATGCACAAACAGATACATACTGGTATGCTTTTGCCAACAATGCGATTGTCACACGACCCGACGACCGGCTGGCTGTGCGCGATGGCGCCAACTGGTACATTGTAGACCCGGGCACTGGCGTAAAGCAAAAGGTGACGGCAAGCAACTTTCCTCAGCATGGACGCATCAAGATGCTGGCGTTGGGAAATCGCGTGGTGTGTTACGTCATTGCACGAGAAAAATTGGAGCACGATTTACCGCGCTATATCCGCCTGGGCAAATGGATGAGCAAAGCCGCCATGCAAATAACGTATGCATCCGGTCAAGCCGAATCGCGTGACAACCAAATGGTGGATGTGTTTCTCAATCCGGCCGATTTGCCTGACCCAAAGATGCTTGGCACATTTGACCTGGTGAGCATTCACCCTGTCCCGCTGATACGCCGGGCGCAGGTCAAAGGCAAGTTTCATCGCGCACCAGATGGCACGTGGCTGCCGGCCGGGATGCGGTTTGGAGTTGAGGGTTTGCCGTGAATGACTCGATTTACCTGTTGCCACATTCCGAAAAACTCGCCCCGGCGAATCCTTTTGCCGAATTTACACCGATGCTCTTGTATCACCAACAACGCACCTGTGAAGCATTGCGCGACTGCCCGCTGGTGGTCAATACATACAATACCGGCACTGGCAAAACCCGCGCGGCGCTGCTTTACCTGGTTGATGCAGTACCGCGCGGCGTCAACACGCTGTTCATTGCGCCCACCAATGAACTGATCCGCCAGCACGTCAACGATACCCGCGAGTTTGCGGTGGGGGCAAAGCCAAAGCTGGACGTTCACGTGTTGCATGTAGATGCGCCTACTTTGAGTGGGTTGGCTTCGCCACACGAACATGAGCGAAACGGCGAAAAACTGTATCGCTTGTTTCAGAATCCGCGTGATTATGGGTGGGGTGGGCGCAAGCCGATTGTAGCCGTGACCAATCCTGATATCTTTTACTATGCCTTGTACTATTCGGCGTACAACCCACATGACCGACGCAATCTGTTTCACCAGTTTCTGACCCGCTTTGATTATGTAGTTGTGGACGAGTTTCACTATTACACGGCCAAACAACTGGCGAACTTTATGTTCTTTTTCATCATCTGTATGAAGTGGGGATATTTCAGCGCGGGGCGGCGCGTCTGCCTGCTCTCAGCTACACCAGAGCCGACGGTGCGCGAATATCTGGATCGCATATTTGCGCCGGGCGAGATGGCCTGGATAAGCCCGGATAACGAGCCACCTGAAAGCACCAGTTATTCCACAACGCCTGCGCTTGCGCCGCTGATCCTGGATGTGCAGTCAGCAACACTTGACGAGTTTGCGGATAATATAGCCAATCGAACGCAACTGCGCGCCTGGTTAGACAAGGGTAATGAAGGCGCGTTGATTAGCAATGCACTTTGGCGAATCAATCGGGCGCGGGCAGCACTGCGCGGGTCGGATTTTGACGGGCGCGTGGGGCGCATCACTGGCGCGGAATCGGCTGCAAGCCGCCGGGCAGCCAGTATCTTGCCCTTGATCCTGGCTACTCCAACGGTTGACTTGGGCTATAACTTTGATCGGCCTGGCAAGACACGCCAGCCAATGGATTTTGTGATCTTTGATGCACAGTCCAGGGATGCGTTCTTGCAGCGGTTGGGACGCGCCGGGCGCGTGATGGGAAGAACAGAGACTGATATACCTTCGCGGGCGGTGGCGTTGGTGAATGGCGAAGCACACAAAGCATTGATGGCGCTGGCCGGGCAGACGGTGACGCGGCAAATGCTCAATGCAGAGGTCAATAAAGCTATGCCGCCGCGCAATGACCTATACGCTTACATACGCTCGTATGCAATACAGGAAGCGTTCTGGCCGATTTTTCAACTGGAACGGCAAATGCCGCTGGACATGCACAACTGGATTGATCACTTGTTTGATAATGTGCGCCAGACCTTTGCGCCTGACAGCCGCCGGTGGCATTTTGGCACGCTTAAAAATAAGATGCGCCAATTTGAAAAACTGGGACAAATCATTCACGGCAAAGAATACGATCACCTTGCTGAGTTTATAGACGAATATGTAGATTGGTTACGCCCGGCGATGGAAAGCCCAAATGACACCAGCAAGATGATCCAATTGCTTCTACGTGACAAGAATGCTAGGACAAAGTTGCTCTTGCCTTGGGTGGAAAGCCAATATTATCGAACTGAAGCGCTATTCAGTTTTCGAGATGCTTACCAGTCGCCGGTAGCATGTGTGTATGACCCAGGTCACCTTTTGGCTGAATCCGATGTCACTCTTTACGATGCTCTGCACGTGGCGACGAACTTTGAAGCCGACTATTTTGCCGATGACAAAGCCTTTACACAAGCGACGGGGCAACCAGCTGAAAAGGCAGCCGTGTATTGCCATGTGCGCGTACACCGGGATAAACGGCTATGGCTTCAATTGGAACTGCGACCTGAGCAAGGTCGGTCTAAAGCCGTTTTTGAATCTCTTTACTGCTGTCAATCCCATCAACCTGTGGCCGTGAAAGGCTTGAGGTTGCGCGCTGATTTGCCGCTTGATCCGGCGCTTCGACATGCCTTTGAAAACAAGTATATGGCGCTACTGATTATCAAAAACCAGGACGAGGGGCGGCTCATGGGAGTGTTGCGCGACCGCAATGTTTTCACCTGGGCATTACGTGTGGCTTTTGCAGACGGTAGTGAGAATGATTATCGGGTGTTGGTAGGCACAGCCGCGTTTATGATTCACGCGGAACTAGAGGGTTACTTGTGGTGGCGTGAGAAGGTTGAGGACAATGCGCCAATCTTTGCGTGAAACCCATCAGGTCTGGAGAATCACCGCCCGCGCCGGATCTGGTCTACATATTCCACGCCATCAGCGGGGATGTCGGTCCGGTCGGCCCACATGCCAGCGGTCTGTTCCAAGATTGCCATAATGCGGGCTTCGGGTGTGATAATGATGCGACCGGCCAGATCGGTTGTGATCAACAGTTCGTCGCCAACATGCAGCGGAGCGCGCAAAGTTTCTGGAATAGTTATTCTAAAATTTCTTTCTACTTTTACCCGTAACATTGTCCACCTCCAGGATAATTATAGCATAGAACTGGAAGCATGATGACAACTTTGTATTCTTCCGTTATCCGTTTGCACGCCCTGCAAAGCGGGAGCATCCCGCAGACGCACGGCAACCTGGCGCACGCGGCCTTTTTGGACCTGGTGCGCCAGGTTGCGCCAGAGCTTGCGCAAGCGCTGCACGACCGGAATGCGCCGCAGCCGTTCACGCTGAGCCAACTGCATGGCCTGCCTGAACCGCAGCGAGGCGAAATCCACTTGCGCGAGGGGCTAGAGTGCTGGCTGCGCGTGACGCTGGCGGGTGAAGCAATGTTTGGCGTGCTGGCCCAATGGCTGCTGCATGCTCACGCACAAGCGCGGCCAACAATCCGTCTGGGCGCAGTGACTTTTGGGGTGGCCGAGGCGCTTACCACGCCGGGCAGCCATCCGTGGGCGGGCTATGTTGCGGCTGAGGAACTGGCAGCTTCTACGCGCGCCGATGACACAATTGCTTTCGAGTTTGCCAGCCCGTTTGGCTTTGGCCTGGGCAACCAGCGTGTAGAAATTATGCCGCGATCTGATTTGCTCTTTGGCGGGCTGCATAACAAGTGGCAGCAGTGGTGCGGGCTGCCGTTGCCGGCCTTGGGCGAGCGCGAATGGGACTATAAATGGCTGCGCGAAAATGTGCTGGTGAGCGAATGGCAAATGCAATCGCAAATGTTGCGCCTGGGCAAAAGCTTGCAAGTAGGGTCAGTGGGGTCGGTAGTGTTCAAGCTATTTGAACCCGACGCCGAGATTCGCCGGGCGTTGAATGTGCTGGCTGATTTTGCGTTCTTTGCAGGGGTTGGCCGCAAGACGGCGCAGGGCATGGGGCAGGTTCGGCGGATAGTCAAATAGTCGGATAGTCAGGTGGTCAATTAGTCAGATAGTCGAATGGTCAAATAGTCAGATAGTCGGGGAGGTCAAGATGAAGATTGAGCGATTTGAGGATGTGCGGGCGTGGCAGGCAGCGCGGGAATTGGCAAATAGGGTTTACGATGCAACCGCAACAGGAACTTTTGCCAAGGATTTTGCGTTGCGCGACCAGATTCGAGATGCGGCCGGGTCGGTGATGCACAATATTGCCGAAGGGTTCGAAGCCAGTACAGATGCCGAGTTTGCCAGATTCCTGGTGATTGCGCGGCGCTCGGCCAGCGAGGTGCAATCAGAGTTGTATCTGGCCCTGGATCGAAAATATCTGACGCCCGAAACTTTTCAGCAAATTTACGACAAAGCGACCGAAACCAAAAAGACCGTCAATGCTTTCATTGGCTACTTGCGCCAAAGCAAAAAGACCACATGACCACTCGACTACTTGACCAAGCGACTATTCAACCATCTGACCAAGCGGCTACCCGACCACCCGACCAGGTGATCACCCGACCACTCGACCAGGTGACCATCCGATTAGACGACTATATGCCTCTATCAATGCTGAACCAGCTCGAATACTGCGAGCGGCGCTTTTACCTGATGCACGTGTGCGGCGAAATGGAAATTAATGCGGCGGTGTTGGATGGGACACAATTGCACGAGCGGACCCATACGGCCGGCGCGGCCCAGGAAGGCGAGACAACTGTTCATCGCAAGGTGTACGTGTGGAGCGACCGGCTGCGGATCGCGGGCTATGCGGATTTGGTGGAGGAGGTGTGGGAGGAGGGGGTGACAGGGAGACAAGGTGACAAGGTAACTGGGGGGCAAGGGGACAAGGAGACAGGGAGACAAGGTGACAAGGAGACAGGGGGACAAGGTGACCAAGCGACTATTCGACCAATCGAGTACAAACGGGGCAAGATGGGCAAGTGGCTGAACGATCACGTGCAGTTGTGCGCGCAGGCCATGTGCCTGGAGGAACGACTGACGACGAACGATCTCTCGCGCTTGACCAACGACGAATGGCCAACGACGGTTGAGCGGCAGACGGCCCAGCGGATTGAAAAAGGCTGTTTGTTTTATTTTGGTTCGCGGCGCAGAGAAGAGGTGAGCTTTACGCCAGAATTGCGGGCACAGACGGAAGCGGCGGTGCAGCGGGCGTTTGAGCTGGTTGCCGCCGGCGTGCTGCCCTTGCCAACCGACAAGCGGGCCAAGTGCCGCGATTGCAGCCTGGAGCCGGTGTGCCTGCCGTTCGAGAGCGATGTTTGGTCAGGTCGGAGGATAGTCAGATAGTCGGATAGTCAGGTGGCCGGATAGTCAGATAGTCGAATAGTCAATACGACTAACTAGCTGACCTTGAGACCAAGCGGCTATCCGACCAAAAGACCACTTGGCTAACTGACCAGGAGACTAGAGGATGACAACATTATATGTAACCGAGCCGCGCTCGCTGGTGAAAAAAGACGGCGAAACTTTGCTGGTAGAGATTCCCGAAGACAAGGAAAAGGGCACGGCTAAACGTTCGGTGCGCGTGCCGTTGATCAAGGTTGACCAGGTCGTCGTTTATGGCGACAGCACGGTGACCAGCCCGGCGCTGGCGGCGCTCTTGGATCAGCGGGTGGAGGTGTGTTTTCTTTCACAGTGGGGGCAATTTCGGGGGCGGCTGGCGCCGGCATACTCTAAAAACAGCCTGGTGCGGTTGGCGCAACATCGCGCGCACGAGCAGGCCACCCGCAGCGTGCAATTGGCGCGGCAGTTTGTGGCGGGCAAGTTGGGCAATATGCGCACGCTGCTGCTGCGGAGCAATCGCAAGTTGGACGATGCCGAAATTGCCAACGCCGCCGCATCACTCAAGGGAATTGTGGATCAGGTGGAATTGTTGGAAAGCGATGGCACGCCTCCCTTTGATCCTGGCCGGCCGCAGGCGGGCACTGTTTGGGGCACGCTGCAAGGGCTGGAAGGGGCCGGGTCGGCGCGCTATTTTGGCGTGTTTGGCAAGCTGTTGCGCGAGCCGATGGGCTTTGATGGGCGCAACCGCCGCCCGCCGCGCGACCCGGTCAACGCGCTGCTTTCGTATGGCTATGTGCTGCTGATGCACCAGTGCAGCGCCGCGGCGCAATTGGTGGGGTTGGATCCTTACGTGGGCTATCTACATTCCAGCCAATACGGCAAGCCGGCGCTGGCGCTTGATTTGATGGAAGAATTTCGGCCGGTGGTGGTGGATAGCGTGGCGCTGACGCTGATCAACAATCACATTTTGCAGGCTGAGGACTTTGTGGCCGAGCTGGGGAGCTATCGCTTAAAAGAGGCCGGGCGCAGAACCTTTTTAACCAAATTTGAGGAACGCTTGAACACCGAGGTGACGCATCCGACAATGGGATACAAGGCCACCTACCGGCGCTGTTTGGAACTTCAGGCTCGGTTGCTGGGCAAGGTGCTGATGGGCGAGGTGGCGGAATACACGCCATTTGTGGTGAGATAGTCGGGTAGTCGAATAGTCGAGTGGTCAATTAGTCGTATGCCAGACGACTAACCGACCAAATGACCAAATGACCAAATGACCACATCATTTTACGTGATTGCTTACGATATCCCTTCGGACCGGCGGAGGACCAAAGTTCACAAGATACTGAGCGGCTTTGGCCGGTGGACGCAATACAGCCTGTTCGAGGCATTTCTGACCGACAAAGAGCTGGTGGCTTTGCAAGGCAAGCTAGAAAGGCAGATTGACCCGGCTAAAGACAGCGTGCGCTTTTATTCGCTGTGCAAGGGCTGCGTGGAAAAGGTGGAAACGGTGGGGTCGGAAAAGCCGAAGGAAGAAAAGGTTTTTATTGTCTGACGAGCGTAGCGAGCGTAGCGAGTGCTGCGAGCGGCCCAGTGGGACAGGTTTTACGGCTTGCCGCTCGCGCCAGGCTGCAATATAATTATGAGCAAGCGGGGCATGCCAGAACAAGACAATGAGCGTGAAAGAGGTTTTTTAACGGTGGCGCTCGCAGCTTGGAGGTAGGGCTGCCCAAATGAGGTTGGATGACAATGTTTGGGGCGAAAAAAGGCTTGGATGTGGCGAGAATGTGCTTGTTTGGGCTGATTTCAGGCGTAAAGGTGGGATGTTTTTTTGCGAGCAGTAGTGCCGTGTGAAGGCCATGAATCTCGATGGAGAGATTGAAACGCAAATCTTGTTCGGCCCTACGAACAGAGACTCGAGTGTGAAGGCCATGAATCTCGATGGAGAGATTGAAACCGGGGTATTTTTCTTTTTGTGGGCACGCGGGGCAGGTGTGAAGGCCATGAATCTCGATGGAGAGATTGAAACACGGGCTTGAACGAAGCCGCCTTGTCTGCCTCGAAGTGTGAAGGCCATGAATCTCGATGGAGAGATTGAAACCACGCTGCGGAATTTGAGATCCACGGCGGATATGGTGTGAAGGCCATGAATCTCGATGGAGAGATTGAAACCACCAGCCAATTGCGCGGATGGATGAACGGCACGGCGTGTGAAGGCCATGAATCTCGATGGAGAGATTGAAACGCGGATAGTATGGCCACGGACATATAGGGCAATAGTGTGAAGGCCATGAATCTCGATGGAGAGATTGAAACTCTTTCAGCCGAGTGCTCAGAGATTCAACAGCATCGCGTGTGAAGGCCATGAATCTCGATGGAGAGATTGAAACCTGCACAAACTCCCAAATGCCGTTCGAGTTGTCGTGTGTGAAGGCCATGAATCTCGATGGAGAGATTGAAACAGCGTCACTAGCCGCCGCTCCCCGCCGGCCGTCACCGTGTGAAGGCCATGAATCTCGATGGAGAGATTGAAACCTGTGTATGGGTACATTCAATATGTCAACAAAACAAGTGTGAAGGCCATGAATCTCGATGGAGAGATTGAAACACTTGGGTTTGGAGCGGCGGCACGGTAACGCTTTCAGGTGTGAAGGCCATGAATCTCGATGGAGAGATTGAAACGATTCGACGCCGAGGCCGATGAGCTACACTCAAAAGGTGTGAAGGCCATGAATCTCGATGGAGAGATTGAAACAACACCATCCAGGCAGACGTGGCGAAATCCGAGATGTGTGAAGGCCATGAATCTCGATGGAGAGATTGAAACAAGGTTGTCAAGGCCGAACCTGGCAAGCGCGCCTAGTGTGAAGGCCATGAATCTCGATGGAGAGATTGAAACGAACTTGTATTAACGGAATCTTAGGGGCGCTTGTTGTGTGAAGGCCATGAATCTCGATGGAGAGATTGAAACCATCCATCGGCACATCTGTGCCGTCATCGAACCACGTGTGAAGGCCATGAATCTCGATGGAGAGATTGAAACGTGGACGTGTGCTTTCCATACGTCTGCCCGCGTAACAAGTGTGAAGGCCATGAATCTCGATGGAGAGATTGAAACCACTGGAATGAGCTACCGCAAAAAGGCGGCTGCGGTGTGAAGGCCATGAATCTCGATGGAGAGATTGAAACAGATGGGTCAATCTCAATATCAGTACCAGTGTGAAAGTGTGAAGGCCATGAATCTCGATGGAGAGATTGAAACTCGCAGAATCATCGTTGTAGCTGTGGCAGATTCAGTGTGAAGGCCATGAATCTCGATGGAGAGATTGAAACAAGCCGAAAATATGGGTATGGAAACTGCTTTCGGCGTGTGAAGGCCATGAATCTCGATGGAGAGATTGAAACCTGCCCGTATGGTCTGGAAACCACAGAACTATTGCAAGTGTGAAGGCCATGAATCTCGATGGAGAGATTGAAACAGGGTGCTTGATACAACTGGCGCGAAGGCTGCCGAGTGTGAAGGCCATGAATCTCGATGGAGAGATTGAAACGGGGGTAGTGGCGGCTCGGATTTCGTCATCGCTCTTGTGTGAAGGCCATGAATCTCGATGGAGAGATTGAAACTTGCTCATTCAGCGGGGGCAAAGACAGCACAGTGAGTGTGAAGGCCATGAATCTCGATGGAGAGATTGAAACTTGGGCAGTTGGTGGAAGCACGTGCAGAATCGTCGCGTGTGAAGGCCATGAATCTCGATGGAGAGATTGAAAC